>JAQWBH010000011.1 GCA_028707405.1 Parabacteroides sp.
CGTGTGCTCTTCCGATCTGTATGTCCGTTTTATTACAGGTATTAATGTAAAGGATACAACAGCCGGCTTTAAATGTTATAGACGGGAAGTACTTGAAACGATTGATTTGGATCATATTCATTTCAAAGGTTATGCATTTCAGATTGAGATGAAATATACAGCTTATAAATGTGGCTTTAAGATCATAGAAGTACCTATCGTTTTTGTCAATCGCGTCCTCGGAACCTCAAAGATGAATTCGTCTATTTTCGGCGAAGCATTATTTGGCGTTCTGAAACTCAGATGGTGGAGTTTCTTTCGCAAATATCCACAAAAAGGAGAGAGGAGGAAAGTCTAAAAAATATTATATATTCAGGTAAAAAAAGTATATACTATTAATTCCCAAAGTATATACTTTCATAGTACAAAAGTATATACTTTCGATACCCAAGAGTATATACTTTTTTGAATGGAACATATATGTTTTGAAACGCAGCGGTTGTTTTTTGTAAATTAGTTCCACATCAGTACGTTAATGGAAGCGCCTATTGCAAACATATGAAGTATTTCGTGACATTCATGACGCTGGAATATTTTGTCGTCGCTTAATTCGAAACCTACATAACGTGAAGGAATAAAATTATAATCGGTGTATACTCGGACGCTTAATTTGGGTTTAATAATATAACTGACAGATATACCTGTTTCGTATCCGATATTATAGGAATGCTTTATATCTTCGATCTTTTGTTTTCCACTTATTCCGGTTGTTGCAGCTCTGTAATAGGCAGAAATACTATTTGCAGGCGAAAAACTGACACCAGTTAATAGTTTGGAACCAATCAGGCAGTGGTCGGTTAACGGAAATGAAAGATATGGACCCACATAGGTTGAGATAATATCCAGCGGTCCTGATTCGAGCGCATCTAATTTATATACAACGCCTTCTTTTGCAACATCAGGTATAGGATGTATCAGCGACAACGGCATACTTGAAGCGGATAATTCGCCTCCGATTCCAAAATAGCGATTTTTAAACCAGGCACCTTCTATTTGGATTTTGCTTCCGGGCGAAGCTTTTAATTCAATCTCTGAGGAAAGACTGAAATGCCTTGGCATTAGATTGAATCCCATGGATAACCCGAAGAATGATGGGGGACGCGTATAATTGAAGTCGCTATAATCAAGCAAGTTGTGACGTAATCCTTTATCTTTGAATATCAGATCAGCAAACAAATATCCTATTTCTGTAGAGATCACGCCGATGCCGGCACCGACCATGATGTCTGAAAGCCAATGTCGGTTGTTCATAATTCGGGTTACGGCCGTAGCTGCTGCGGCAGAATAACCACCTATACTGTACCACGGACTTTGAGTTAATCCATATTCTTTGTGCAACATTGTTGCAAACATGAATGCTGTAGCAGTATGCCCTGAAGGAAAAGAATTGTGTGTTGAACCATCGGGGCGTGGAACTTTCATGGTGTATTTTGTTGCATTGACAGAGGCCGCCATTAGTCCGACAGAAAAGAAGTCGGATACTAACATTCGTTCCCAGGAACTTCGTCCTTCAACACCGCAAGCTTTTAGCGCGAACATTGCTACCCCTGGTGAATATTGCAAATAATCGTCGTAGTGATTTTTGAAGTAGGGAATATAGGAATTACGTAAATTGCGAAAATGATCGTCTTCTTTTTTTATGATAAGACCTCCAATAATAAGCGGGACACCGATGTATGTCATCTGAAATGCGTCCTTGTTGATGATTTTATTTACTTTATCTTGGAACGACATCCATTGAGGCGGCTTGTTCAGGAGGGTACTGTCTTGCGTCAAGGATAGTACATTCGTTTGAGCATTCAAGTGCCCAACGGACAATAATAAGATAAAGGTGTATATATATTGTAATTGTATATGTTTATTTATTATCTTTCTCAATGCGAGAGCTTTTATTTGTTTTGCAAAAATACGATTACACGCATGATATGATGAAAGTATTTTGTTAAAAAACACATGCGATAGATTTTTTATTTTCCATCGCATATGTTTTAAATTATAGTAACTACATATATGTACACACTTATATGCAGACTATTGAATCGTCTTTACTTTGCTAATACCAATCCGGCTTCAAATGAAGTACATTCGCCCATAATCGAATTGACATTGCTGAAAATAGTTGTAAGCATGGCGGCTTTGCTACTGTCCATCATGCTACCGATAAGCGGAAGCATTTGATTGACTAAACCAACAATACCTGTGGCAACATCTTGAGTTAATACAATATTGAGTGTACCATTGTTGATAGCGAATGTCAGAGGTATACCATCGGTAAATGTAGTGTTTGGATCCCATGCTTTTGTCTGTGGAATCAGAGTAATTGCTTTTGCAAGATCAATTACTAAATATACTTGATTATTTTGTATATAATACTTCAGTAATCCATTTATTGTTGTAGGAGTTGTTGTATTCAGTTTCATGAATGTAAAATTCACATCACCGCCTTCTGTAAATTGAATAGAGGTTAAATATTGGGCATATTGAGCAAGTAGTGATTGAATAACCTGCTTGAATGCAGCATCCGGCATTGTCTTAAGAATATAAGGTTTCAATTCAGCTGGAAGCATACTGATGACGCCATCAGAAAAAGTAACGTAACCCGTTTTCGATGTGAAATTAAATATGGATTCAGCACCACTGGTTCCTATTTTGGGTTTCCATGTGCCAACTATTGATGAAAGGATCTTATATGTGATAGCACCATTCATCTTTTTATTAGCGATAGTACCGCTAAAGGAAACTTCATAGGCGCTTGTCTTTGACGAACCGCTGACGGTATATGATCCGTCGCTTGCCTCTTTAAGCGTGCAGTTCGGAATCTCTACAGAGCTATCGCTCGGACCAGGAATTATTCCAGTAATGCTGATAGCACCGGCTGTTTCAGAAGTGGCTTTCAACGTTACTGAACCACTTGTTAATGCTGTACCATCATACGTGATCGTGCTTTCGCTTGGCGTATATGATTTGCTGATTGTTCCGTAGCCGGAAGTTGTTACGGCCAGAGTAAGTAATGTTTTTGTTGCTGTACCGCTGATTTTAACGGTGAAGCCTCCATCCAGAGTACTGGTACCCTCAAGCTTATAACTGTCACCATTTTCGGTAATAGTAACTTCAGTAGTAGCATTAGCGGCTACATTTGGAATTTTACTGAACAGGAGACTGGCTTTGCCTTTAGCTGTTGTTAGTAGTGTAACGGGAAATGAGTTGTTGGCCGTACCGTCATAAGTAACGTTCAGACTATCGCCTGAAAAAACATTAGATATGGAACCCCAACCGGATGTTGTTACGTTTACTGTCAGTTTGCCTGCTGTGGTTACATTACCCTTTACATTTATTGTTAGACCTAGATCATCGGCTTTTGTTGTACCATCAATATTCGCACTTCCTTCGAAATCATACGATCCTTCGCTGATTTTTGTCAGGGTAACGTTGACAGGAACTGATGCATGTTTGTATAATAAGTTGTTCAAAGTTAATACTCCTGCATCTCCACTCTCGACTTGTAAACTTGCTGTTGCTCCCGTAATGGTTCCACTGTTTAAAGACATGGTTACATTGTTTGAAGGAATGTTGGATGGAATATCCTTCCAACCTGTGTCTTCGTCATCGCCACAGGAAGAAAAAAAACTTGTGACGCAAACCAAAGCAAATAAGAATAGTAAATTCTTTTTCATCTGTAATTGAAATTTTATGATTAATAATTATATAACTCAATTTCGGCTATCTTTATTATTCAAGACAATTTTTTATTGCTAATAACAAAAACAATATAAAGTTGTTGTGTAAAGATAATACTTTTTTCTTTGTATTATATACTGAAACGTAGAAAAGTTTTTTAGCGTGGAGCCTTTAAGTAAAGATAGATTGCAATAAATGAATATATTATATTAGGAATCCAGGCAGCCAGCCATGGACTAAGGTTTCCGTTGATGGCAAATGTAGACGTTACAGTTGAGAACAGAATATAGGAGAAACTCAATGCTAGTCCGATACCAATATTAATACCCATTCCTCCTTTTACTTTCCGTGACGATAATGAGACACCAATAGTTGTCAAGATAAATGCCGCCATGATTGACGCATATCGTTTGTGATATTCAATTTCAAATGTTTGAATATTTCCAATGCCTCTTTGTTTCTGTCTTTTGATATAAGTGGCAAGTTCCGGTGAGGTAAGTGTTTCACAATCGTTTTTTGATATTAAAATATCTGACGGCAAGACAGTCAATGTGGTGTCTAAGCGTGCTCCCTCAGTGATGTGCTCGCGCATACCTTTAAAATTTCGGATCATGTAGTCGTTGAGTGTCCATCGGTATAATGAGTCGTGTTTGATAGAATTTGCCGTCAGACGTGATATGAGCTTTTTGTTTTTGAAATGTTCCAATGAAAAGCGATAGCCCATATCTGCCTTGGCATCGTAACGATCAAAGTAGGCAAATACATTTGGCTCTATTTCCAGTTGTGCTGCTCGAACATATTCTGTTTTTTTGTTACGGATATATTTGTTTTGAAAGTCAATCCTTATTTTGTTTGATGGAGGAATCAAATAGGCATTCAGCACGAATGTTCCCATAGCAATGATCGCTGCAGATATGAAATACGGAAGCATCAGTCGGCGAAAACTGATTCCGTTGGATAGCATAGCTATTATTTCGGAATTATCGGCTAGTTTGGAGGTGAAGAATATAACCGCAATAAATGTAAACAGCGGACTAAGCATGTTTATAAAATAGGGTATAAAATTCATGTAATAGTCGACGATGATCGCTTTTAAAGGTACATCAGGATTGAGAAACTTATCAATTTTTTCATTAATATCAAACACAACGCAGATAGCAATAATCAAAGCAATAGAAAAAATGAATGTTCCCAGAAACTGCTTTATGATGTAAAAATCCAACAACTTCAGTCGATTCGTTCCGTCAGCATGCTTGAATATGTGTTTGGGTCTAAAACTCTTGATTGCTTTGAACTCAGATTTAATTCCATTAATGAATTTATGTGTTTCTTGTTTCAGGCTGAACTGTTTCATTTTAGATAACAAGTCTTTCAGTTGGAATCGTTTCGAACTGTTTTTTTTCTCTTTCTCTCTTTTTTCTTTGTGATGAGGTTTGAGCTTCATTGTTATGTCTTTCAATCTGAAATTCATCTCTGCTATTCTTATAATCTGTTAGACAGATGTTTGATCATGTCGTTTTTCCATGATGTAAATGTACCATCCATAATTCGTAGTCGAGCCTCTTTTACAAGCCACAGATAGAATGCCAGATTGTGTATTGATGCTATCTGTAGTCCTAAAAGTTCATTAACCTTAATCAGATGATGCAGATAAGCTTTGTTGTAGAGAGTATCTACATACGAATAGGCATTTTCATCGATAGACGAAAAATCGCTTTCCCATTTTTTATTACGCAAATTAATTGTACCCAAACGAGTAAACAACTGTCCGTTACGTCCGTTACGCGTAGGCATGATGCAATCAAACATGTCCACTCCACGTTCGATAGATTCGAGCAGATTGATAGGTGTTCCTACGCCCATCAGGTAACGCGGCTTGTTTTTAGGAAGTATTTCGTTTACCACTTCAATCATTTCATACATTTTCTCTGTCGGTTCTCCTACGGCCAGTCCTCCAATGGCATTGCCATCGGCATTCTTTTCGGCTACATTCTCGGCTGCACGTTTGCGTAAATCGGGATATATACATCCTTGTACGATCGGAAAGAGGCTTTGCGAATAACCGTATTTGGGTTCAGTTGTGTTGAAATGGGCAATGCAGCGGTTAAGCCAATGTTCGGTTAGTTCCAATGATTTGCGGGCATAGTCGTATTCGGCTGTCCCTGGGCAACATTCATCAAAGGCCATTATAATGTCGGCTCCGATGCTCCTTTCAATGTCAATTACCTTCTCCGGCGTAAAAAAATGTTTTGAGCCGTCGATATGCGAACGAAATTCGGCTCCTTCTTCATGCAGCTTGCGATTTTCGGAAAGTGAAAAGACTTGAAATCCCCCGCTGTCTGTTAGGATGGGTCTGTCCCAAGAGTTGAACTTATGCAATCCACCGGCTTTTTCTAGAATACTTGTTCCAGGGCGAAGGTACAGATGATAAGTATTGCCCAAGATAATCTGTGCTTTGATATCATTTTTCAGTTCGGGAATATGCACACCTTTTACACTGCCTTGCGTTCCGACAGGCATAAAAATAGGCGTTTCAATAACTCCATGATCAGTGGTAATCACGCCCGCCCTTGCATTCGACATTGAATCGTTATGCTGCACTTCAAATTTCATGGGCGCAAAGATACAAATAAAAGACTCTACTTTTATAGGTAGAGCCTTTTCGTTAATGAAATTTTAAATATTATCCTGCTAGAAACCAAAATCGTCAATTTCCACTTTCTTTTGCTGTTGTGCTTTTGGTTTACATACTTTCTTATGAACTTTATTCGGCTTAATAAGGATAGCACGCATCGGACGAACCGGACAAATTGATTCGCAACCGCCACAACCGATGCATAAGTCCGGATTTACCTGAGGAATCGTCAGTGTACCTTTATAGGGAACCATGTGCACGGCTTGAGTTGGGCAATGTTCTGAACATGCTCCACAGTCTTGATTTTTAGTACTGACAACGCATCTGTCAATGAAAAAGGTTGCTACGCCAATCTGAGTCGTTTCTTTCTCATTCTTACTCAATGGTTTGATGGCCTCAACAGGGCAAACATCCGAACAGATAGTGCATGAATAATTACAATAACTGTTAATATATGCCATCCTTGGCTTTAACATGTAATCGAGTCCGTATTCTAATCCGGTTGGTCTTAGTACTTGCGTCGGACAATGAACTACACAAATTTGGCAGCCTGTACATTTGTTTTTGAATCTATCTAGACTGATTGACCCCGGAGGAGTTAATGGATCCCATTTTTCTTCATTATGAGATACTTGTTTTTTACCATTGACAGTTCTGGAAGCGAAGGCGGAAACGACAGAAACGGATGCGGCTAGCATAGCACTTGTCGTCAGAAAGTTTCGGCGACTGTTAAATTCTTTTGCTTCAGCTACCGAAATGTTGCTGTCGCAGACAGGGGCTGTTATTACTGCTTTTTTCGTTTCTTCATTTTTCCTTGATATAAAACGATATTTGAGCCCGTCTTTAGGACATGAGGAAGTACAGTTAAAACAATTCACACAGCGTGATGTATCAACCGTCATATTTTTACTGTTAATAGCTTCAGCTTTGCAGGTGTGTTCGCAGTTTCCACAGTTTGTACAAGTATCTTTATCAAAAGAGATACGGAACAACGAATAACGCGAGAACAAACTGAGTAATGTTCCGATAGGGCATATGGTATTACAGAATAGTCTTCCGCGAAAGATTACCATAACGCTAAAGACGATCAGAGCAATTGCTCCAGCAGAGATCCCAGCTGCAGTAACAGTGCTGATCGTTACGTGATAGACCGCATAGCTATCCATTTTCATCAGTAAATCCGATAATAGATTATTGCAACCCATAACAACAGGTCTGAATAAATTCGTTGCGATGCGTCCGAAGTTGCTATACGGATCCAACAGTAAGCATAGTTCGCTTACTCCTAACAAGGTAAAAACAGTAGTTACCCCTAAGATCGAATATCGTAACCAATTGTATGGTTTATGATAATTGAAACGGCGGCTTCCTTTTTTCTTTTTCTTTCCAATACAGAAGATTCTGTTTATCACATCTTGAAATACACCTGCCGGACAAAAAGTAGAACAATAAATCCGTCCTAAAATTAGTGCCAACAGAAGTTGAATGATTATGATTCCTATAGCTCCGCCTAAAATAGCGGGCATCAGTTGAATGTGAAGCAGATAGTGCATCTGTTCTGGTAAGATATTGGCAAAATCAATGAAATATAAAAGTATGGGTACAAAAAATAAAATAGCTAGTATAATTCGCAAACCCTTTAGATAATTTGTTCTTTTCATCAGATCTTAATTCGTTTGATATTCAGCATGCTTAGATTTGATGTTCCTAAATGCATAGCTTCACCATTTTTGATATGAGAAACAGCTGCCAAGTCTAATTTCTTAACTTGGTTAAACAATTTCAGTGATGCCGTATCGACAGCAATGATATCAGGCGATACGATTAAAGATTTCAATGTGGCAACGTCAGCCGCACTTTGTCCCTGCGGGCCGTTTTGAAACATAATACGATAGGCATCGACAATATTTAGTACCGGCCTTTTTTGCCACGTACAGATATCTGCAATGCATTGCTGTAAGTCATGCTTATGAAAATCCCGTCTGTCCCAAACGATTCCCATAAAGTTTTTCATGGCACAAGTTAATTTCGCTCCACCATGATTTTTAAGAATGGGAACATTAATCCATGCATCTGCCTCTATCAATGCTTCATGAATTTTCACTTCTTTCAGGTTTTTACCATTAGGCAGTGCAACTTCCTTGTAGTATTTCTCGTCATTAGCCGGTACAATAATACCTCCTGCATTTTTAACAGCAGTTGCAATTCCGCTAGTAGAGTAACATTTCTGCCAGTTGTCGCATGTATGATCGAAGACGGTGACCTTTGATGCTCCTGCCTGAATACATTTTTTAACCAATGCTCCGACCAATTGTGGATTGGTGTTCCCGGCCAGTTCGGGCGTACGGTCCCAGCCAATATTTGGTTTGATAACGACTTTTTGTCCTTTCTTGATATATTTTCCGATTCCACCTATTGCACTCAAAGCTTTTTCTAGCATAACCTCTGGTTCTCCACCCATGACAGCCACCATATCAGGTGCTTTTTCTACAGCAATGGAATTTGTTGACAGCGCAGCATTTAACCCTTCAAAGTTTATTGATAATGCAGCTCCTGCAATTACACTTGTTTTTAGGAAATCACGACGTTTCATTGTTTGTTATGTATTTAGTTTTTAATTTAACAAAGGTAAGTAAATTTCCAAATTGTGATGTATATTTGAAGCAAAAATATATTTAGGATGAAGTTATATTCATATCTGACATTAGAATCGTTCGTGGAAGGGGCAAAAAACTCAAGCTTAAAATTATTGCCAATGCAGTTATCTAGCTTAATGTATGCTTTTTCCGATAGCAGCGTCGGTTATGGTTTGTCTCTTCTTCGTCATTCCATTCTGCGTTATGAAAAAGAACAACATGTTTCAAAAGAAAAAAGCAAAAGCGCAATGCCATTCTTTCGCAATCATCGAAAGCTTTTTGTAGGACCGGAGATCGAAATGTATGTTCGTTCGTTTTACGAAACCCCATTAACTCCTCATGATTTGAAGGACGAAAGGTCATTACTGAAGATTGCTTTTGATTATGAGGTGTTGGTCGATTATTGTCTGACAGATAATTGTAATCTGATCCGCTGTAAATATGATGCTGAAGAGTGCATAGAGAATTTTGTTTCTAAATTGAAGGTTGAGTACGACAAAATTTTTTATACGGAAGAGCATACTGGCTTTAAGTCGGATTCTCAATTCTTTTCGATGTTGTGTAATGCTTCTTTGGAAATGGTTGAATCTCAGTTTAAAGAAGAGAAGGAATGGCGTCTGATGCAGTTTTGTGCACCAGAGGACGCTTCTTATCACATGTCTGATGATCAGTTGCTTCCTTATATACAGATATCTGTTCCTTATGATTGCATCAGAAGTATAGAATTACTTGATTGGCAGAGCAATGAATCAACATATAGTGCTTTGGCCGGTTTGATGCAGCATATGGGGTTGCCTCCCGAACGTTTCCTGGAAGGGTTGATTGAAGATGAATGATAATTATTGATAAAAAATCTCCCGGAAAAATTAAAAGCTTTTCCGGGAGATTTTTATTAATCACATATCCAGTTCGACTACATAGTCAATATCGGTTGGGACTTCGTTTAGTTTCAAAAGAACTCCTTGCTTGTCTTGAACAAATTTAATTGGTGTTTTGTCTTTGAACAAGACGGCTTTTTTTACTTTTTGAGAAGTGATTGGAAGGAACAATCCTGTGTCCTTAAGTTCCAGAATATGCACATACAGCTTATTCCCTTTCTGCGTAGTGACACCCCAGTTGCGAGGAGTCACAATACCTCCGCGTGTTCCATATATTGTTTCACTATATGTTTTCATCCATTCACCCATTTCTTTTAATCGATCAATAGCTAAAGTCGGAAGTTCTCCATTGGGCTGCGGTCCGATGTTCATCAACAGGTTGGCGTTACGTCCGGCCGCTTTCACAAGATATTGAACCAGCGTTTTAGTCGATTTATAATTCTGATCAGTAATTCTGTATCCCCACATGCCATTCATTGTTTCACAAGTCTCCAAAGGCAACTGGCTAACGTCTTGTCCGGATAGTCCGGCACTGTTTTCACCCGGCAGATCACGCTCGAACATTTGAAAGTCTTCACCTGCAAATGGAGTTTCATGATGGTTGTTACCTACAAGGCAAGCCGGTTGAATCTGGTGTATGGTATTGTATAGTTCAGGTAGATGCCAATCAAAAGTTTTGTTTTGATCCTGATCCCACCATCCATCGAACCATATTGCACCTACTTTACCGTAGTTACTTAAGAGTTCTGTCAACTGGTCTTTCATAAACTGATTGTAGGTCCCCCATTCGCCATGAGTCTCACGGCCGACCTTAAGCCCCGTGCGCCCTAAAGGATAATAATCTGTACGGTGCCAGTCCAATAATGAATAATAGAAATTAATCGTGATTCCCTGTTTATGGCATTCGTCTGCCAACTCTTTGATAATATCGCGTTTGAAAGGAGAAGCTTTCGTAATGGTGTAATCGGTCACCTTGCTGTCAAACATCGAAAATCCGTCATGATGCCTCGTCGTAATACATATGTATTTAGCTCCCGAAGCTTTGATTGCAGCAACCCATTCGGCGGCATTGAATTTTGACGGGTAGAATCCTTCAGCCAACTTGGCATATTCTTTGTAATCAATATTACGGTTGTTCATGATCCATTCTCCGTCAGCCATCATGCTATAAATGCCATAATGAAGAAATATACCGAATTTGTTATCTTGAAACTCTTTTCTTGCTTCAAGATTATCTTTTGATGGTATATAATTGCTTTGTCCCAGCATTGGCAGGGATAGTCCGGCTGCCAATAATAAACTTAATAATCTGTTTCTCATCGTATTGTAACTATTTATTGATGATTTATACTACTATCGGAGGACAAATATATACAAAAAATTAGTCCTAAAGCTATTTGTAAAAAATGATTTTCTTGTCAATTTAGCGACAAACTGGCTACATTCTATTCGTTTTGGAACAAAATGAGATGCTTTTCTGTTGTAATTTTGCCCTACTTTTATAAATGATGTTTTGAGTAAAAAAAATAGTTTAAACATGGTAATGTTGAAAAGAATAATTATATTAATATTTATTTTGTCTGTTGTCTTCTCTGCTAAAAGTCAGAATATTGTATTGAGAGGTGGCGTTACCGATTCGATTACAGGTGAAGGATTACCTTACGTTTCTATTATCTTCAAAGGAACAACGATTGGAACAGCTACTGATGGTAACGGGATGTTTAGTTTTACATCTTCTACGAAATCTAAATATTTAGAGATTTCATATTTGGGATATGACACAAAAACAATTCGTGTTATACCGGGAAAGATGTCAAATATGCATGTGAAGCTGGTTCCTTCAGGAATTGCTTTGAATGAAGTGATTGTTAAGCCTAAGCGCGACAAATATTCAAAAAAGGAAAATCCGGCGGTTACTTTTATTAAAGAAGTTATTGATCGGCGTGGCGAATTTGATCCGCTTAAACATGATTATTTTCAGTATGAACATTACGAAAAAATGACGTTTGCCATGAATGATTATCAACCGAAGGTTCGTTCTGATGGGAAACATGGCAAGTTCGATTTTATGGCCGATTTTGTGGATACATTGGATAATCATAAAACGATTCTTCCGATTTCAGAGAAGGAAAAGTTGGAAATGGTGTATTATCGTAAATCACCTAAATCAGAGAAAAGAATTGTCTCTGGTGATCGTTCAGCAGGTGTTGATGAGATTTTTTCGCGCGATGGCATTAAGCAGTTGCTTGATCAGGTCTTTCGTGAGGTCAATATTTTTCAGAACGATATTCCTCTTTTTCTAATGCGGTTTGTAAGTCCGATTTCGACGATTGGACCGAATTATTATAAGTATTATCTTTTGGATACAGTACAAGTTAATGGCACCAAATGTTTGGATATGGGATTTGTCCCATTTAATGCAGAAACATTTGGGTTTACCGGCCACCTTTATGTAACACTCGATTCTACGTATTTTATTCAGAAGGTCTTACTTAATGTACCTAAAAATATCAATCTGAACTTTGTTTATGGCATGACAATTGAACAGACTTTTGATCGAACATCCGATGGTACACGCGTGATTAATAAGGATGATATTACGGTCGATTTTAAGCTGAGTGAAAAATCAAAGGGAATGTATGCAAGACGTTTGAGTATTTATTCCAAGCAGTCTTTTGATCCGCCAACAGGCGATTTGGCAAATGTTTTTGATAAGAGTGCACCTGTCATTTCGATGAAACAAGCTTATCATAGGACAGAAGATTTTTGGAAATCGACTCGTCCGAAAGAGGCGGCTAAAAGAAACCCGAATACAGTCGAACAGTTAATGGCGAAATTTCGGTCTGTTCCACTTTTTTATGTGACTGAGAAGGTTGTTTCTATACTTGTTTCAGGCTATATTCCAACAAGTACAGATAAGACAAGGAGTAAGTTTGAATTTGGTCCGGCAAATACGACCGTGAGTTATAATGCTCTTGAAGGGGCACGGTTTCGTGTAGGGGGTACAACAACAACAGCATTTAGTAAGAACTTTTTTGTCGATACCTATCTGGCTTATGGAGCTGAAGATAAAAAGTTGAAATATGACGGATTGATAGAGTATTCATTTAATGACAGAAAAGCGTACCGCAAAGAGTATCCTCTTAATTCAATCCGTTTTGAATATATGTATGATATCAATGAGCTTGGGCAAGATTACGTTTATGCTACAAAGGATAATATGTTTCTGGCGTGGAAACGACAAAATGATTCTCGCGTAACTTATTTGCGTAATGCCGAACTTTCTTATTATCATGAGCTTTATAATGGCTTGGCTTATGGTGCTTCTATTTGTAATCGACTTGAATATGCCACTAAATATGCAGAATTCAATCGCTATGAACCCGATGGTACATTTTTTCCGATACGCCGTTATGATATGAGTGAATTAGAATTGAAAGTGCGTTATGCAAAGAATGAAAAGTTTTATCAAACACGTAATATCCGTTACCCGATAACTTTTGATGCTTTGATTCTTAATGCAAGTCACGTGATGGCCGCGAAAAATTTTCTTGGTTCGTCGTACAATTATCAACGTACAGATATAGGCATGCAGAAGCGTTTCTGGTTTTCGGCTTTTGGTTATTTAGATGTTATTTCAAAGGCTGGAAAAGTGTGGAGCAAGGTCCCTTATCCGTTGCTGATTCTTCCCAATGTGAACTTGTCGTATACTATTCAACCCGAACAGCTTACAAATATGAATGCGATGGAGTTTTTAAGTGATCAGTATTATTTTTGGGATGTAACCTATTACTTGAATGGAAATTTGCTAAATCGTCTTCCATTGATTAAAAAACTCAAATGGCGCGAAGTATTTTCGTGTCGCGGAATGGGCGGTAGTTTATCGGATAAGAATAATCCTATGATTTCGGGTGCTGATCATACAGGATTATATCAGTTTCCGGAAAACTCATATACGTTCGCTAACCACCCTTATGTAGAAGCTGGTGTCGGCATTGAGAATATTTTTCGCTTTTTGCGTTTGGATTATGTTTGGCGTATGAACTATCTTGATCATCCTGGTATTCAGAAGAGCGGCATACGTGTATCGGCTAGAATTAATTTCTAAAAGAACGTAGTCTTATAAAAGAGTGACTATTAAGACTACGTTTAGAGCAGTGATGACAGTACCCAATCCAAAGAGTAAGATTTTCATTCCTATACTATTTGCATATTTGCCCATTACTTTACTGTTTGATGTAAGGTAGACTTGTGCGAAAATAGTAATAGGGAGTTGTACGCTTAGCAACATTTGCGAGACAAGAAGTCCGTTAAGTGGATTATCTATGAAGAAAATAAGAATCAACGCAGGTATAAACGACATCAATATACCTACCTTGGAATGTAAATCTTTGTGATGATAGGCTTCTCCAAAGAATCCGGCAAATATGGATGCGCCTGCAATGCCGCAGGTAATGGTCGATGAAACACCCGCCAGTAACAATGCAGCTGCGAAGATTGTACCGGCATTGCTTCCTACCAAAGGAACCAGCATTTCTTGCGCTTGTTCAATTTCGGTAACAGCCGTATGTTGTTTGAAAAACGTGGATGCGGCTAAAATAATCATAGCTGAATTGATGGCCCAGCCGATAGTCATTGAAAAGATGGTATCAAATACTTCATATTTGAGTTGCTTTTTGATGGTCTTGTCATCTTCCAGATTCCATTCGCGACTCTGAATAACTTCCGAATGAAGAAACAGGTTGTGTGGCATCACTACGGCACCTAAAACACTCATGATAATTAGTGTGGAATTAGCAGGAAATGTTGGTTTTACCCAGCCTTGTACCGCCATATTCCAATCAACATCTACCAGCATCAGTTCGTAGAGAAATGAAAGTCCAATAATAGATACAAAGGTGATGATCCACCGTTCAATTTTACTATATGTGTTGCTGATCAGCATTCCAACACAAACGATAGTGATAATGACTGCACCTGCTTTGAGTGGAATGCTGAATAGCATCTGTAAGGCGATTGCACCACCCAAAATTTCGGCAAGCGCAGTAGAGATGCTTGCCAGCATTGCTGTTCCCAATATGGGATATCCTATTTTGTGCGGAATATATTTGTTGACAGCTTCAGAAAGACACAAGCCGGTAACAATGCCAAGGTGTGCTACATTATGCTGGATGATAATTAGGATGATTGATGAGAAAGTAACCATCCAGAGTAAATCATATCCAAACTTTGAACCTGCTGCCAAGTTGCTTGCCCAATTTCCCGGATCAATAAACCCGATGGTAACCAGCAATCCCGGACCAATGTATTTTAGCAAGTCTATTGCACCTGATTTCGGATGGTGATTAAAGTTGAGTTTATCAATAATGTTCATTATTCCTTCTATTTACGTATTTGTTGTGCAAATATAATCTTTTGTCGGCAAAGGCAATGCTTCTTGTTGATAAAAACATTTTTTGAAAATAAACTTCTTTTATCCATTGACGGAATTGAATTCGGCCGACTGATGTGCGTATCATAAATCATATACACCCTTGAAGAATTTGTTTTTTCACTATATTTTTTCAACTCTTATTCACGACCTGTCTTATCTTTTCAGCAGAAGAATATTTACATTTGCTGAAATTTAACCTATGCTGAGTATAAAAGTATTTTGAAGGAGCAGTAAATTGTGCATAATAGATCGATTGTTTGTTTATTTATTTATAACATAATTCCGCCAATGATTCAACATGATTAATGACAGAAACATTGGATGAATTAAATATGCGCTGAGTTAAGTTTACCAACGTTTTTTCTGTTGCCTTTTTATTTTTACTGATTCTGTAATGTAGAGATTGGATTATTATAGAATATTACTACAAAATGTAAGATATATCTTTCAATACAATCAGCTACATTCATCGCAATCAAATAAAATTCTTATCTTTGCCTCTTGATTTAAATCCGATTACAACAAGAATGATAGATTTTAATGCAATACCTTCGCCGTGCTATGTGATGGAAGAAAAGTTGCTCCGTAGAAATCTGGCACTTATCAAGAATGTCAAAGAACGTGCAGGAGTAGATATTATATTGGCTTTTAAGGCTTTTTCTTTATGGAAGGCATTTCCGATTGTGAGGGAATACATTTCTTATTCAACAGCCAGTTCAAAATATGAAGCAAGATTGGCTTATGAAGAGATGGGCAGTATGGCTCACACATATTCGCCGGCGTATACTGTGACCGATTTCCCTGAGATATTGAAATATAGCAGTCATATTACGTTTAATTCTCTCTCTCAGTTTGATCGTTTTTATCCTATTGTAAAAGCTTCAGCAAGAAAAGTTTCTTGCGGTTTGCGCATTAATCCGGAATACTCGGAGGTGAAAACGGCACTTTATAATCCTTGTGCCCCCGGTTCGAGAATGGGGATTGTAAGTGACTTGTTGGGCGATAAGTTACCCGATGGTATTGAAGGTTTGCATTTTCACACATTGTGCGAATCAACGCCTTATGAACTGGAACGAACGCTGCAAGTTGTTGAAAAACGTTTTGGACGTTTTTTACCGCAAATGAAGTGGTTGAATATGGGTGGCGGGCACCTTATGACGCGCAAAGATTACGATGTTGAGTATCTCATAGCTCTGTTGCAAAGGTTTAAAGCCAAATATCCTAACTTATCAATTATCCTTGAACCGGGAAGTGCTTTTGGTTGGCAAACGGGATTTTTGCTTACAACGGTGGTCGATATTGTCGAAAACCATGGCATTAAGACAGCCATTATGGATGCATCATTTACATGCCATATGCCCGATTGTTTGGAAATGCCATATAAGCCGGAGATTCGTAACGCAACCGATCCTGTTGAAGGGAAACCTACTTATCGTATAGGAGGCAATAGTTGTCTTAGTGGCGACTATATGGGTGAGTGGTCGTTTGAACAACCGCTGAAGATTGGTGATAAGTTGCTTTTTGAAGACATGATTCATTATACGATTGTTAAAACAAATATGTTCAATGGCATTCCACATCCTGCATTGGCTCTTTGGAGTAAAGAAGATAAACTGGTCATGTACCGGCAGTTCGGTTATGAAGATTATAAAAGCAGAATGGATTGATTAATTATTGAATTATTTGTATTTTAGCGAACAAATTCGAGTAGAAATAATAAAGAATTTAGATATGGGCATTTTTAGCTTTTTCAATAAAGAGAAGAAAGAAACCTTAGATAAGGGGTTATCAAAAACTAAAGAGAATGTATTCTCGAAAATTACCAGAGCCATTGCGGGCAAGAGCAGGGTCGATGATGATGTACTGGATAATTTGGAAGAGGTGTTGATTACCTCGGATGTAGGCGTTGAAACGACGCTGAAAATTATTAATAGGATACAGGATCGGGTGGCTAAGGATAAATATGTGACTACTCAAGAGTTGACGTCGTTGCTCCGCGAAGAAATTGCCGCACTGCTCACCGAAAACAATACGGAAGATAACGAAAGTTTTTCTTTGCCTGAGGATAAGAAGCCGTATGTCATCATGGTTGTTGGTGTTAATGGAGTGGGTAAAACTACAACCATCGGCAAGTTGGCCTATCAGTTTAAGAAAGCCGGGATGAAGGTTTACCTGGGTGCGGCCGATACATTTCGTGCTGCGGCTGTCGAACAGTTGGATATTTGGGGTGAACGTGTAGGTGTACCGGTCATCAAACAGAAGATGGGTTCAGATCCGGCCTCAGTGGCTTTTGATACGCTGAATTCGGCAAAGGCCAATGAGGCTGATGTGGTGATCATTGATACGGCAGGTCGCCTGCATAATAAAATCAATCTGATGAATGAGTTGACGAAAATCAAAAACGTGATGAAGAAGGTTATTCCGGATGCGCCTCAAGAGGTGTTGCTGGTATTGGATGGCTCAACAGGACAAAACGCTTTCGAACAGGCTAAACAGTTTACGGCTGCCACCGAAGTGAATGCGCTGGCAGTGACCAAACTGGACGGGACAGCTAAGGGGGGTGTTGTAATAGGAATATCCGATCAGTTTCGGATCCCTGTAAAATACATCGGGTTAGGTGAAGGTATTGAAGATCTGCAGTTGTTTAATAAAAAGGAGTTTGTGAATTCATTGTTTGGGGAGTGATATGAAACGAATAGTAGGTTTACTTATACTGGCGTTATTTTATATGTCGGTTGCTGCACAGTCGGGATTTACCATGTGGCAGATTCCTTCTCATGTCAATACGATTGGGAATTCGTATGTTTTCCGTACAGATAAGGGCAGAGTGATTGTGATGGATGGTGGGACTAAAGACGAAACGCTGTTTTTGAAAGGTTTTATAGCAGCCTTGGGTAATGAGGTGGAAGCCTGGATCGTGTCGCATCCGCATGATGATCATATCGGTGCATTGACAGCTATTTTGGAGAATCCGCAAGGAATGAGAATTCATAAAATATATCATTCACGTTTCTCAACAGATTTGTTGAATGCCGAGGCAGATGCAGCAAAGTCAACAATAGAGTTTTATAATGTTTTGGATACATCGCATATAGAGGTGATAAATTTGACAAAGCCTGGCTTGACAGTAAAGATTGATGGTTTGAATTTCAAAATATTGAGCGTTACAAATGAGGAATTGAGGATTAATCCGTATAATAATTCATCAATGATTGTACGTGTATGGGATAAACGTAAGTCGATTGTTTTCTTGGGTGATGCCGGTGTGGAATGTGGCAATAAAGTGTTAAACAGTCCATATCGTAAAGAGTTGGATTGTGATTATTTGCAAGTAGCTCATCATGGACAGCAAGGCTGTAGCGAACAATTTTATAAAATGATACATTTCAATGCTTGTTTATGGTCGACACCATCATGGGTTTGGAATAATGATCAGGGAAAAGGAACGAATACTGGAAACCTGAAAACATTCGAGACCCGTCGCTGGATGGATGAGATTGGAATCAAGGAACATCACGTCACATGGAGAGACGGATTGTTTATGTTGAATTGAAACAGGAAGTAAATTGCAGATATGCGAAAGAATAAGGTAGATATAATTACTTTGGGTTGCTCGAAAAACCTGGTCGACTCGGAACAACTGATGCGTCAGTTCGTTGCGAATGGATACACCGTTGAACACGATCCGCATAAGATTAACGGCGAGATTGTGGTGGTCAACACGTGTGGGTTCATCGGCGACGCACAGGAAGAATCAATCAATATGATCCTAGAACTGGGGCAAGCTAAGAAAATGGGAAAGATCGGAAAGCTTTTCGTTATGGGTTGCCTGTCCGAACGGTTTCTCAAAGAAATGCAGAATGAACTGCCAGAGGTGGATAAGTTTTATGGAAAGTTTAATTGGAAGGGCTTGATTGCTGATTTAGGTAAATCTTATTATCAGAATCTGGCTTCCGACCGGGTACTTACGACGCCTGCGCACTATGCTTATCTGAAGATCGCCGAAGGTTGCAACCGAACTTGTTCTTATTGTGCTATCCCTATAAGCACAGGTCATTATCAGTCGGTTCCGATGGAAGAATTGGAGAGAGAAGTCCGTGGTCTCGTTGCGCAAGGCGTGAAGGAGCTACAAGTGATTGCTCAAGACTTGACCTATTATGGTTTTGACTTGTATAAGCGATATGCATTGCCGGAATTAGTGGAACGCTTATCAGATATCCCAGGCGTTGAATGGATTAGGTTACACTATGGTTATCCGTCGCATTTTCCTTATGATCTGCTGCGTGTGATGCGCGAGCGTGATAATGTATGTAAGTATATGGATATCGCTCTACAACATATTAGTGACAGGATGTTGCAACTGATGCGGCGTAACATAACTAAAGAAGAGATATATGCTTTGATTCAACGCATGCGCGATGAGGTGCCGGGTATTCATATTCGTACAACACTTATGGTGGGCCATCCGGGTGAAACGGAAGAAGATTTTGAGCAGTTGCTTCAATTTGTACAAGATGAACGGTTTGAGCGAATGGGTGCTTTTGCTTACAGCCATGAAGAAGGCACATATTCATTCAAAAACTATAAAGATAACATTTCCCCGGAAATTAAGCAGCAACGTTTGGATGCATTGATGAATTTGCAGGAAAGTATTTCGGCTGATGTGAATGCCTCCAAGATTGATAAGAATCTGAAGGTGATTATTGATAGAGAAGAAGATGATTTTTATGTAGGACGCTCGGAGTATGATTCACCTGAAGTTGATCCGGAAATATTGATTTCAAAAGAACAGCCTTTGATGGTTGGACAGTTTTATACTGTTAGAATTACTGATTCACAGGCTTTTGATTTATATGGAGCGGTAGTAAAATGAGTTCGCAGTCTATAAATACGGAAGATATGAAAAATAAAGAATTGATAGCAGAACTATCCAAGAGGTTGGAGTGGACTTCACAGGAAGTCACAGAGGTTTTGTCTGCGTTTGGCTCTGTCGTCGGTTCTTGTTTGGTTGATAATGATATTGTTTATCTGCAGGGATTGGGGCAGTTTGAAGTTAAGAAAAAAATGGAACGTATATCGGTTAATCCCTCAAATGGCAAGCGCTATCTGGTTCCTCCGAAATTGGTCCCTGTATTTAAACCGGGAATGACGATGCGAACAAAGCTCAAGGAAATGAAAGAAAAAGAAGATGAATAGTCGACTCACCATACAGGATATTGCCGCTATCTTAGCTGATAAAACGGGAAAGGATAAAGAAAGCATGGAACGCTTCCTGAAAATACTCGTTGCGACTATATCCGAGAGCGTTGTGGCTGATCGTTTGATTAAAGTGAAGGGATTGGGAACTTTCAAGATTATTCGTGTGGAGAATCGCGAAAGTATTGATGTAAATACGGGTACCAGATTTCTTATTCCGGCTCATTATAAGTTTTCGTTTTTGCCTGATAAGGAACTGAGAGAATTGGTGAATCGGCCGTTTTCTTTCTTTGAAACTACAGAGATAAGTGGTAATACGGATTTTCCAGATATTGTTGTTTCTAAGGAATCGGATACAGACATAGATACAGACAATATGGATGAAGATGACTCAGAGGAAGAGGAGAGACTGGAGAAGAAATCGATTGTTTCAGAAGGGAAACCAGCTATTACAGAAACTCCGGATATTACGGAAGAACAAGTTTGGTTAGAGAATGAACAGCCTCAACGAGAAGAACAGCTATTGTCCCAACCGGATGAAGAACGAATAATTCCGGAAAAGAAAGAGATCTTATCAGAATCTCCGGTATCTCCAACGAAAGTTGAGGATTCCCCTATTGAAACAAATATAATAGCATCATCCGGATTCCATAAGAAAATGGTTTATAGGGGTAGACGACGTCATAATAATGTGTGGAAGATATTATGTATCATCCTTTCTGTTATTATTGTGTTAATGGTAGCTGCTTTTGCCTATCTGAACAGTGATGCTGTTTTGAAAAGAGCACACAGGCAATTTTATAGAACTGATCAAAATTTGATAAATCAGAAAGTTCCGGTTTCAGAACCTGCGGATACGATAAAAAATAGTGACCAAACTGTTGATACGGCAGCTCAAAGTCTAAAAAAGGAAGAAACAAAAATAGAAACACCAAATGTGAACGAATTAAAAACAGAATCAGCTAAATCAGTTTTGACAGAATCGACTGGCGTTTCGGATGTGATTGCTAACGTAAAAATAGAATCTGGAATTCGTTTGACATTGATTTCTCTTAAATATTATGGTGACAAGGTTTTTTGGGTATATCTGTATGAATATAATAAGGAAAAAATTAAAAATCCGAATAATATCCCTATTGGTGTTGTGATTAAAGTTCCGGCCCCATCCGTGTATGGAATTGACAAAGCTAATGCGGCTTCGGTCAAAAAAGCATCGGATAAACAGGCAGAAATACTTGGCCGCAAATGAAAAAATAGAGGCTAGTGTGATAAAAGAATACTAAAATGTTCGAATTAAGTTAGTATTATTTAACTGCAAAAGTGAAGAATGCGGATTTAACATTTCTAATTTTGTGCGTCCTAAAAGGTAGGGCAACGTTATTTGTGATAGAAACAATAATTTATATACAGAAATTCTATGAGTCAGACAGTAGACATTCGTGAGTTGAATGAGCGAATTGAAAGTAAGAGTTCGTTTGTGAACATGATTACGATGGGAATGGATCAGGTAATAGTTGGTCAAAAACATTTGGTTGAATCATTGTTGATAGGTTTGCTAGCAGACGGACATATTTTGTTGGAAGGCGTTCCGGGTTTGGCAAAAACATTAGCTATAAAGACGCTTGCATCGTTAATTGATGCAAAATACAGCCGAATTCAGTTTACCCCCGATCTGTTGCCGGCAGATGTTGTCGGCACAATGATTTACAGTCAAAAGAACGAAGATTTTCAAGTTAAGCAGGGCCCGATTTTCGCTAACTTTGTATTGGCAGATGAAATAAACCGTGCTCCTGCAAAAGTACAGAGTGCATTGCTTGAAGCAATGCAGGAACGTCAGGTGACCATAAGTGAGAATACCTATAAATTGCCGCGGCCATTTCTGGTTATGGCAACACAGAATCCTATTGAGCAGGAAGGCACCTATCCGCTGCCCGAAGCTCAGGTCGATCGTTTTATGTTGAAAGTGATTATCAGTTATCCGAAGAAAGAAGAAGAGAAACGGATCATTCGTGAGAATATCACCGGCAAAGCACCTGAAATAAAACCGATATTGACAACAAAAGAGGTTATGGAAGCACGCGATGTTGTTCGCGAGGTATATATTGATGAGAAGATTGAACGCTACATCGTTGATATCGTGTTTTCTACCCGTTTCCCACAGGAATACGGTCTGCCGAATCTGGCGAATATGATTTCATTTGGTGCATCTCCACGTGCCTCTATCAATTTGGCTCTGGCTGCCCGCGCTTATGCTTTCATTAAACGCAGAGGATATGTTATTCCTGAAGATATCCGCGCCGTATGTCACGATGTGATGTGCCATCGTATCGGGCTGAGTTATGAAGCTGAAGCAAACAATCTAACGCCAGAAGAGGTCATTAGCGAAATATTGAACAAGGTAGAGGTGCCTTGATCAATGATTGAAATAATCAGTTTAGTTATTGATTGTTTGGAAAAGGGCATTCGTCTATTTATGGTTAATTATAAAAGATGGAAACAAGTGAACTATTAAAGAAAGTCCGGCAGATTGAGATAAAAACTCGCGGATTGTCGCGAAATATTTTTGCAGGACAATATCATTCAGCATTTAAAGGGCGTGGTATGGCGTTCAGTGAAGTGCGCGAATATCAGTATGGCGACGATATTCGTGATGTCGACTGGAATGTTACGGCGCGTTTTGTACGTCCATATGTGAAGATTTTTGAAGAGGAACGCGAGTTGACTGTGATGTTGCTGATAGATGTTTCAGGAAGTAGAAACTATGGTACGGCAAATGTAATGAAGCAAAGTATCATTACGGAAATTGCCGCTACGCTTGCTTTCTCTGCCATTCAGAACAATGATAAGATCGGGGTATTGTTCTTCTCTGATAAGATTGAGAAGTTTATCCCACCGCAGAAAGGGCGTAAGCATATATTATATGTCATCCGTGAATTGATAGATTTTCGCCCGACGGATACTAAAACGAATATTGCTCAGGTACTTAAATATCTTACTAATGCAATAAAGAAACGTTGTACGGCATTCCTTATTTCAGACTTTATTGATAAAGACAGCTTTAAGGATGATCTGACAATAGTCAATCGTAAGCATGATGTTGTGGCTATTCAGGTATATGATCGTCGCGAAACGGAATTGCCATCTGTGGGTCTGATGAAGATTAAAGACGTCGAAAGTGGGGAAGAGCACTGGATAGATACATCTTCGTCGCGTGTACGCAAAGCATATAAAGAATGGTGGGATAACAGGCAGAAGGCAATGAATGATTCGTTTAAAAAGTGTCGTGTAGATTCTGTGTCTATAAGTACGGAAGATGATTATGTAAAATCATTAATTTCTCTATTTGATAAACGTAGCTAAGCATGCAAATGAATTATATAAAGAAAAGCATTCTATTCCTGATCCTTGCAGGGATGTTCCTTTCAGGGGAAAAAGTGTATGCAGAGAAAACACTGCTTAGTGTGTCAGTGGATTCGGCTGCCATTCTTATCGGCGAACAGACTGTTTTGCATTTGACAATGACAACGGATAAGGCAAAGAAGGTTCGATTGATCATTCCGCGTGATACGTTGATGCAAGGCGTTGAAGTTCTAGATGCCTCTAAACCGGATTCGACGTTGATTGAAAACGGACGCTTGTTGATAAAGCAGGATTTATTGGTGACTTCCTTTGATTCGGCTTTGTATCTTTTGCCTCCGTTTATAGCCATTGATGGAACCGATACGGTATATTCAAATCAAATAGCATTGAAAGTATCTACTCTCCCTGTTATCAATAAGTATTATGATATTAAGGGAGCATGGAAACCTCCTTTTGTGTTGGCTGATTATTATGTATGGATTTTTGGTGTACTGACTACCTTGTTTCTTATTTGTGTCGTCGGATACATGATTCAACGTAAGCGAAATAAACTATCAATCCTTCCATTCAAAAAAGCCGAACCGCAATTACCTCCTTTTGATCAGGCCATAAAAGATCTTGACGAAGTAAAACAGCAAAAACTGTGGCAGCAAGGACGTAATAAGGAATATTATACATTAATAACAGAAGCTTTACGCCGCTATATTGTCGGTCGTTTTGGCCTTGGCGCCATGGAGATGACTTCAAATGAAATATTGGATGAAATTTACAAGCTGGAAGATGTCGAGTCGGCTTATGAGAGTTTGAAGCAGATTATGCAATTATCTGATTTTGTGAAGTTTGCCAAGTTTACTCCATTGCCTGATGAAAATGATTTGAGTTTGATGAATGCATATCTTTTCGTTAATCAGACAAAGCCTGTAGTTGTTGCTCCATCTGACGAAAAAGCAAAAGAAAAAGAAGAGAGTGACTCTTCAGAAATGAATAATTCAATTGAAATAAAGAAGTAAAATGATATTTGCAAATCCTACATATCTATATTTGTTGTTGTTGCTTATTCCGATAATCGGATGGTATATCTACAAACTTAGCAAAAGTCAGGCAAGCTTGCAGGTATCCTCTTCGGAAGGTTTTATGGCTTTGGGAGCCTCATCTTGGAAGGTGTGGCTGCGACATGTGCCTTTTGTGTTGAGGACCATTGCTATTGCATTACTCATTGTTATATTGGCACGCCCTCAATCAACAAACAGTTGGCAGAATTCTTCTACGGAAGGCATTGATATTATGATGGCGATGGATATATCAACCAGTATGTTGGCTCAGGATCTGAAACCTAACCGTTTGGAAGCAGCTAAAGATGTGGCGGCAGCCTTTATCAACGGTCGCCCGCATGATAATATTGGATTGGTTGTTTTTGCAGCTGAGAGTTTTACTCAATGCCCGTTGACAATCGATCATGGTGTATTACTGAATTTGTTTAAAAATATTCAGCCGGGTATAATTGAAGATGGTACTGCTATTGGTTTGGGGCTTGCAAATGCTGTTAGCCGTATTAAAGACAGTCAGGCCAAATCAAAGGTGATAATACTTTTAACTGATGGAGTGAACAATACAGGTGAGATAGCGCCTGTGACGGCAGCCGGTATAGCTAAGACTTTTGGAATCCGAGTTTATACAATCGGTGTTGGTACAAAAGGCGAAGCACCTTATCCGTTTCAAACAGCTTATGGTATTCAGTATCAGAATGTACCTGTTGAGATTGATGAACCGACATTAAAACAGATCTCTGCGACAACCGGCGGACAATACTTCCGCGCTACTGATAACGCCAGCCTGAAAGAAATATATTCGGAGATTGATCAGTTGGAAAAAACCAAGATCAGTGTTCAGCAATACAGCAAGAAGCAGGACGAGTATGAGAAGTGGGCTATATTGTTGTTGTCGCTGTTGGTTATAGAGTTTTTATTGAGAAATACATTGGTAAGAAATATACCGTAAAAAAGAAAGACATATGTTTCGTTTTGCACATCCGGACTTTTTATATTTGTTGTTCATACTTCCTATATTGTTTGCATTTTTTATACATGCAGTCATCAGTAAGAAAAGAGCAATAAAAAAATATGGTAATCCTCAATTGTTGAGCGAATTGATGCCAGAGGTATCACCTAAGCGTCAACAATTTAAATTTTGGTTGTTGTTCGGAGCCATTGTGATGGTGATTATTGTGATGGCGGGGCCGCAGTTTGGTTCCAAACTTGAGACTGTAAAACGTCAAGGCATTGAGATTATGGTTTGTTTGGATGTTTCTAATTCGATGATGGCGGAAGATGTAGCCCCTAATCGTTTGGATAAAGCCAAACAAATGTTGTCGAAACTTACAGATGGTTTTTCTAACGACAAGATGGGCTTAATTGTTTTTGCCGGTGATGCTTTTACGCAGTTGCCTATCACGTCCGATTATGTTTCGGCGAAGATGTTTCTATCGTCAATCAATCCTTCGATGGTTTCTACACAGGGAACAGCTATCGGATCCGCTATAGATTTGGCTATTCGTTCGTTTACACCGGATGAAAAATCATCAAAAGCTATTATTGTCATTACGGACGGCGAAAATCATGAAGATGATGCTGTTAAAGCGGCAACAGCAGCTTATGACAAGAAGATTCGCGTTAACGTCGTGGGAATGGGAGATCCTAAAGGTGCACCTATTCCTGTCGGGCAAGGTAATAACTACATGAAAGATGCAGGAGGAAACGTGGTGATTACCAAGCTAAGTGAGCAGATGTGTCAGGAAATAGCCGCTGCAGGACATGGGATATATGTCAGAACCGATAATTCAAACGGTGCTTTGCGTGCTTTACAGAAAGAGTTTGATAAGATGAACAAATCTGATGTAGAAAGTAAAGTATATTCAGAATATGACGATCATTTCCAGACATTTGCCTGGATTGCACTTGTCCTGTTAGTGTTGGATATTTTCACGTTGGACAGAAAAAATCGGATATTCAGAAAAATCAAATTATTCTCTTAAAAGTCTGAAAAATGAGATATATGCGAAAGACAATTATATGGATGATGTTGTTAATGTTTTCTTCAGGGGCTGTTTTCGCTCAAAAGGCCGAGCGTAAGCATGTACGTGAAGGCAATGGATTATATAACAAGAAGAAATATACTGAAGCAGAGATAGCCTATAGAAAGAGTCTGGAGGTCAATCCCCGCTCTGTTGAAGGAACCTATAATTTGGGTAATGCATTATATAAACAGAAGAAATACTCTGAAGCAGGTCAGCAATATCAATTGTTGGGGGGAAGAGCTGAAAAGATAGCAAAAACGCCCGAAGGTAAAGCTCGTTTGGCACAGGTCTTCCATAATATGGGGAATATTGGCATGCAGAGTAAACAATATGCACAAAGCGTAGAAGCTTACAAGCAGTCTTTGCGTTTTAATCCGGATGATAACCAGACGCGTTATAATCTGGCTCTGGCACAGAAACTATTGAAAGATCAACAAAATCAGCAAAAACAAGATCAAAACAAAGATCAGAATAAGGATAAGAATAAAGATCAGAACAAGCAAAATCAGCAGCAGCAAGACCAGCAGAGCAAACAGGATAACAAGAAAGATAATAAGACGCAAAAACAACCTCAGCAAAATGAGGAGATGAGTAAGGATAATGCTCAGCAGATGCTGGATGCTTTTTTGCAAGATGAAAAGAATACGCAAGAAAAAGTAAAAAAGGCGCAGGCTCAGCAGCAGCAGCGTAGGAAGATTGATAAACAATGGTAATGTTTGATACAAAAAATGATATAGAAATGAGAAAAAGGGTTTTCTTATTGATTCTCTTTGCAACGTTAGGGTTGACAGTCGACGCAGCGAATGTTGTATTTAGAGCTTCGGCTCCACAAGCTGTCGCTATGGGAGAGAATTTTAGAATATCTTACACAGTAAATGCCGAAGGAAAGGATTTACGCGTGCCGGAACTTTCCGCTTTTGATGTTTTGTACGGGCCAACTACGTCAAATAGTATGAGTACGCAAATCATCAATGGTAACATGACTTCGGAAGTCTCCATGACTTTTACGTATGTATTGCAGCCGAAAAGAGTCGGGACATTCAATGTTGCTCCGGCCACTATCAAAGTAAAAGGCGCAAATTATACATCGAATGCCTTGGTTATTAAAGTTCTTCCGGCTGATAAGGCAAATAGCGCTGCAGTACAAAATGACGGTGAAAGAGGTGGTAGTACAGTCGCTGTTGGAAAAGGCGATTTGTTTCTGGCTATCAATGTTTCAAAACGGAATGTATATGAACAGGAAGGAGTTTTGGTCACTTTTAAGTTGTATGCTAATCCGAAAAAAGTGGATATTGCAGGTATTAATGATATTAAGTTGCCTGAGTTTGAAGGCTTTCTGACTCAAGATATTGAGCTGCCTCAAAATCGTCAGTTGACGCTTGAAAATTATAATGGACAAAACTACGGAGCAGTGGTTATTAAGCAGAGTGTTGTATATCCGCAGCGTTCAGGTCGACTTACAATCCCTTCGGGGCGATTGGAATTAGCATTGCGCATGGCTTCTCCTTCAAGAAGACCAAGAAGTGTTTTTGATTTGTTTGATGACAACAACACTATTGAAGTTAACAAGGTGGTCAACTCTGCTCCTGTAGCGATAGATGTACGGCCGCTGCCATCCGGCAAGCCGGCTTCGTTTTCGGGAGCTGTGGGTTCCTTTGGCATGACTACAAGTATCAGTTCAAATAAAGTTAAGACAAACGATGCCGTAACGATCAGGGTGAACATCACGGGAAATGGTAACATAAAACTTGTCAAGAATCCGGAAGTGAAGTTTCCAAATGATTTTGATGTATATGATCCGAAGGTGACAACCGATTTTAAAACAACTACAGCCGGTGCATCGGGCAGTAAAGTGATAGAATACATGGCTATTCCGCGTTATGCAGGTGATTTTGATATCCCGCCTGTTTCTTTGTCGTTCTTTGACCCCAAGTCGGGAACTTACAAGACATTGGCATCATCCTCATTTAAGCTACATGTTGATAAAGGAGTCGGTGGTTCGAATGCACCTGTGGTATCCAATTTTAACAATAAGGAGAATGTGAAATATTTGGGTAAGGATATACGTTATCTGAAGATTGATAATGTCCGGTTTGTTTCACGCGAAGAGGTGTTCTTTGGTTCGTTTATGTATATGTTGTGCTATATCATCCCGGCGATATTGTTTATTGTATTTTTTATTATATATCGTAAACAGATTAAGGAAAACGCTAATCTGGCATTGGTGCGTACCAAAAAAGCGAATAAGACAGCCGTACGGCGTTTGAAGAATGCCGGTAAACTAATGAAGGATAACAAGAAAGAGGCGTTTTATGATGAAGTCTTACGTGCGTTGTGGGGTTATCTGAGTGATAAATTAAGTATACCTCAGGCACAGTTGACAAAAGATAATGTGGAGACAGAACTCAAAAAGTACGGTGTCGATGATGTATTGACCAATGAGTTTATGGATATTCTGAATACTTGTGAATTCGCACGATATGCACCAGCTCAGGCTTCAGATGCAATGGATAAGTTATATGAATTGACAGTTGATGCTATCGGGAAAATGGAAAATACAATAAAAAAGTAGATATATGAAAGTCAATATAAATATGAAGAGAATCGTATTCTTCCTTTTGGTTCAGTTAATGGGTGTTTCTGTTTTTGCTCAACAAACGACAATTAAAGAAGCAGAAGCCGCTTATAGGAAAGAAAATTATAATAAAGCGATTGAGTTGTACGAAAAGCTGCTGAAAGATAATGGAGAGTCGGCTTCTGTCTATTATAATTTGGGAAATGCTTATTATAAGGCGGGCAAAGTAGCTCCGTCTATTTTGAATTATGAACGCGCTTTGATTTTAAATCCTGGTGATGGAGATATTCGTTTCAATCTCCAGATGGCACGGTTAAAAGCTGTTGACAGGATTGAACCGGCAGGCGACTTTTTTCTGCTTCGTTGGTTTCATGCGATTGAAAACGTAAAGAGCGCCGATGCATGGGCGTGTATCAGTATTGTCTGCTTTATTTTGTTGATAGGTTGTCTCATATTATTCTTTTTCTCTAAGTATATTCGTTTGAAGAAACTAGGATTTTATGGAGGTGTTGTTTTATTGCTTGCTGTGATATGTACTAACATATTTGCAGCAGATCAAAAGGACGATTTGATTAATAGAAAGTTTGCTATCATTTTTTCGCCTACGGTTACTATTAAAAGCTCTCCTGATACAAGCGGAACCGATTTGTTTATCTTGCATGAAGGGACAAAAGTTTGTATTAAGAGTACCCTGAGTGGCTGGAAAGAAATATCAACCGAAGATGGAAATGTAGGCTGGTTGCCAAGTACAGATATACAAATAATATAATCTGTTGGCATATAGCATGGTAGAAAAGATATTAGTTTATGAGCGGGATGCATTTTTTGCACTTAATGGCAGCCATTACGAATTCCTTGATCGCTTTATGTGGCTTTTCTCAGGAAAGATTATATGGCTGCCATTAGCCGTTTTTGTTTTATGTGTTTTGTTATATAAACAAAACTGGCGCGAATCGTTGTTGATCGTTTTGGCTATTACTTTGACTATTACGTTATGCGATCAGTTTGCTTCTCATATATGTAAACCTTATTTTATGCGCTTTCGCCCTACGCATCACCCGGATTTTATGTATCAGGTGAAAACGGTTTTTGATTATAGGGGTGGTATGTATGGTTTTATCTCAAGCCATGCAGCTAATGCTTTCGGTTTTGCTACATTCATGGCTTATACTATGCGTAATCGCTTATTTACGTGGACTATATTCTTTTGGGCAACCTTGAATTCTTATACCCGGATCTATCTGGGAGTTCATTTTATATCTGATATCGTAGCTGGGGCCTTGTCGGGGTTTGTCTTCGGATATTTGGTTTATCAATTATATAAATGGTTGCGAAATCACTGGATCGACAAATCATCGTTGCTGCAACCTGTATATTCGGAGAAACGTATTCGTTTGATTGTTTATGCGATAGCTTTTACTATTGTTGCCATTATGATTCTCAATGTTCCGCTTACTTGTTGGCTGCATAGATAAAGATGCCGTAAAGCATATTCTGTTTTGTTTTATTTTACCCAAATAATTTGTCGTTCTTATTTTTATTGTCTAAGTTAGGCGCAAAATAGAAATGATTCATAAACCTTTTAAATAGTAGGAGTCATGACAAAGACAATAACATTTAACGGACTTCGCAGGCTCAAGGATAGTCTGCCCGATGGAAGCACACATCGTATTGCTGAAGAATTAGGCCTTTCGGTTGAAACTGTTCGTAATTATTTTGGTGGACATAATTTCCAAGACGGGAAGAGTTGTGGTGTCCATATAGAACCGGGGCCTGACGGAGGTTTGGTTGTATTAGATGATACCACCATCTATGATCTTGCTATAGAAATATTAGAAGAAAAAACAAGTTTTCAGCAAGTACAAGTGGTGTAGCAAATTTAATTTGTAATTAGAAAATCTCATGACATACTTAGGCGGTTGTGAGATTTTTTATTTCTCAACATTCCAGTGTATCTAGTTGTTATATATGAAAAATACGAATATCATGGAAGATAAATTAGTAACTTTAGCAATTCACACTTTTGAGAAAGCTCAGATTCTCAAAACGATGCTTGAAACAGAAGGAATAGAGGTCTATTTGCACAATGTAAATCAGATTCAACCGGTTGTTTCGGCAGGTGTTCGGGTACGAATTAAGGAAAGTGATCTGCCTCATGCTTTGCGTATTATTGAAGATAGTAAATGGTTCGCTCAGGAGACAGTTTCCCGGCAGGATGAAGACAAGAAGGATAAGAAGAAAAAAATTCTGATTCCCATAGATTTTTCTGATTATTCTATTAAAGCTTGCGAATTGGGTATCAATTATGCATCCAAAGTTGGTGCCGATGTTATGCTTATGCATGCTTACTTTAGTCCTTATTTTCCTTCGGCCATTCCGTTGGGTGATACTTTAGCTTATCAATCGTCGGAAGAAAGAGAGACAATGCAAAATGTTTTGAAACACGTTCAAAACGATATGAATGATATACACGCTTCTATAGAAAAGAAGATGAACGAAGGCGAACTTCCTAAAGTGAAATATGATTGCATATTACGAGAAGGACTTCCGGAAGACGAAATAATCTCTTTCAGTAAGGAATATCATCCTACTCTGATTGTTATGGGAACTCGTGGTAAGAGTCAAAAAGATATGGATTTAATCGGGAGTGTTACAGGAGAAGTGATTGAAGCTAATAATGTTCCGGTTTTGGCTGTGCCCGAAAATTTCCCGTATAATGATTTGGCAAAAGTTCAGAATGTCGCTTTTGCTACATCCTTCAACCAGCGCGATTTGCTGGCTTTCGATGAATTTATGGGAATAATGAAACCATATAAAAACAATATCTATATATTTAATATATCGACAAGCCATGATGAATGGAACGAGATTCGTCTTTCTGGTGTTAATCAGTACTTCAAGAAGCAATATCCGGAAGCGGATATAACACATCAAGTTCTTGCCGATGGCGATTTGTTACTTGCTGTTGAGAAGTTTATCCTTGAAAATCATATAGATGTGATTGCATTGAGTACATATAGACGGAATATTTTGGCTCGAATGTTTAATTCGAGTATCGCGCGTCGTATGCTGTTCCATACCGATACATCTCTTTTGGTAATGCATGCAACGGCTTGAGTTTACCTATATATAATGTATAGAAGTGTTTATAGGATCATTTTTGAAAGTATATGCTTTTTTTAAGGCGATGTAAAGAATTGTGATATAGTATATTGTTTGACTATTTTTGAATATTGTTGAACAAAAATATGATATTGGCCATAAAAAGGCGGACAGAAATGGCAAGCAGGATGATTCCGAAAAATTTGCGGATAATATAGATGCCGCCTTTTCCCAGTATGCGTTGAATTTGTTTTGTCAGCCGGATTACTATGTATACCCATATCATGTTTAGTATTAAAGCAATAATAATGTTAATGCTTGCATATTCAGCACGTAGTGAAAGTAAAGTAGTAAATGCACCGGCACCGGCAACAAGTGGAAAAACTAATGGAACTAAAGTGGCTTCTTTGATAGGTCCGAGGTTCTTGAATATTTCTACATCCAATATCATTTCAAGCGACATCAGAAATATGACTATAGAACCGGCAACAGCAAAAGATTCAATATCTACATGAAACAGTCGAAGCATATAGTCGCCTGCGTAAAAAAAGCCAAGCATCAGAAGAAAAGAGATAATTGTTGCTTTTGATGCATTAACATCTCTACCTTTTTCTCTTAATGATATGATAATAGGTATAGAACCTATCATATCGATTACGGCAAACAATACGATGAACGCACTGATCATTTGTTGGAAGTTAAATTCTGAAAGCATAAAATGAAATTTTTAATTGACGCACCGAAAGTACGCATAAAATTTAATTTTTCGTTTCATTTTAGTTAAACAAAATAAGTGGTATGAACTTATTTTTGTTTTGTTTTGTTATTATTTTAGCAGAGATGGAAGCAAGTTCTTTATTCTTTATATTGTAAATCAATGTATTAAAGGTATTTGTTTTTCATATAAGTAGAGTTTGTTATTTGTTTTTGTCCGTGTGCAACTGTGAAGTTTCATACGGACTTTCTTTTTGAGATTATAGTTTTTATGATAGAAAAGATAAAATTTCCATTAAAAAATTTATTTGTTCGAAAATTTTATATATTTTTGGGGCGAGAATAGATAAGAATGAATAAATACTGTTGACTAAATATAAACCTGTTTGGGGTTTTAGAAGGATGTGTGCCCCTCGAAGCTGTCTGTTTTTCTGCAAGTAAGCTAGTAAGGGCTACTGTGCGTCACGTGTTTTTAAGGAATGTCTAACATAAAGAATGTGTATTATGATGAAAAAGTTAACTTGTATCTTGCTATTTCTCTTTGTGGGGATTAGTATGGTGATGGCTCAGAACACGAAAGTGTCTGGTACAGTTACTTCTGCCGATGATGGCTTGCCTGTTATCGGAGCTTCTGTCGTAGTAAAAGGTACTACACTCGGAACAGTAACAGATATGGACGGGAAGTATTCCATAGAGGTTCCGTCTAATGCTAAGCTGCTGAAGATTTCTTACGTCGGAATGAAGTCGCAGGAAGTGTCAGCAAAAACGGGTTTGAAAATAGTTCTCGAATCAGATTCGGAGAACTTGGATGAAGTTGTTGTAACCGCAATGGGTATAAAAAGGTCTGAGAAGGCGATCGGATATTCAGCAACTTCAGTAGGAGGTGAAACAATTTCTGACAAACGTACTACGGATGTGATGTCCGGTTTGGCTGGTAAAGTTGCAGGTGTGCAGATTTCTACTACTTCTTCTGACCCGGGTGCTTCAAACTCAGTCGTTATTCGTGGTGTGAGTTCTTTGTCCGGTTCCAACCAGCCGTTGTATATTGTCGATGGTGTTCCATTGAATAATACGGCAACATTTTCGGACGATGGTTTAAATAAAGGCTATGATTTCGGTAGCGGTTCGAATGCCGTCAATCCGGATGATGTTGAAAACATGACTATCTTGAAGGGTGCTGCCGCTACGGCATTATATGGTAGCCGTGCTGCCAGTGGTGTAATTATGATTACAACCAAGAGTGGAAAATTGCAGAAAAAAGGCTTGGGTGTTGAATATAATGGCGGTCTCCAGTGGGAAACTTTGTTGCGTATTCCTGAATTGCAAAATGAATTTGGTATGGGTTGGTACGGCGACAAGACGATGATTGAAAATGGGTCCTGGGGTCCTCGTATGGATGGTTCAATGCAACTTTGGGGAAATGTATATGACAATTCTCAGAAATTGAAACCTTTTTCACCGATGGAAAATAATATAAAGGACTTTTTTGATACAGGTGTCCGTTATAATAATAGTGTTTCATTTAATGGTGCTACAGATAAGAGTACTTATTTTGTATCGTTCTCACAAGTTAGTGATGATGGTATGATTCCGACTAATGCAGATAGTTATAATAAGTATACTTTCTCAACAAGAGGCAGTCACAAAGTTGGTCATCTGACATTTTCAAGTTCTGTCAACTATGCTTATCAGAAGAATAAATTTGTAAGCACCGGTCAGGGTAAGACTACCATGTATAATTCAATTATGCAGACTCCTCGCGATATAAGTATTATTGGATTAAAAGATTTGGATGATCCGTTTAATAGTCCGGGTTACTATTATACTCCTTATGGTGTAACGAATCCATATTATGTACTGAATAACTTCCAGAATCAATACGAATCAGAACGTTTTTATGGAAAATTCCAGATGGATTATGATTTCCTGAAATATTTCAAGTTTACTTATCGTTTTGGTTTGGATACTTCAACAGGTCACCACAATACGGGTGATCCAAACTTGAGTGCCATGTATGCAGGGACACCGGACTGGTCTGATGCTTTAAAGAGTCTTACGGGTTCAGTTACGCAGCGGACGGAACGCCGCCGTGAAATCAATCAGGATATTCTTTTGAATTTTGAGATGCCGGTTAGTGATTTTAATATTAATGCTTTAGTGGGTTTCAATGGTAATGAACGTCAGGAAAGTTATTTGGATTCGCAGGTGAATAACTTAACTATTCCAACATGGTTCGATTTAAAAAATTCGGCTGACAAACCTGTTGTTGAGCAACATAAACAACTGCGTCGTTTAATGGGTGCTCTTGGTCAGTTTGAAGCCTCTTGGAAGAACATGGCATACTTGACTGTTACAGCCCGTAACGACTGGTCGTCCACATTACCTAAAGGAAATCGTTCATTCTTTTATCCGGGTTTCACGGGAAGCTTTATTTTTACAGAAATTCTTAATGATAATTTGAAAGAGATTATTTCTTTTGGCAAAGTTCGTGCAGCTTGGGGTAAGACAGGTAATGACGCCAGACCATATATGGTTAGTTCTGTATATGCACAAGGCGTTGCCAATTCCAGCGGCTGGTATGACAGCCAGTTTCCATTTACCAGAGTCGGCGTTAATGCTTTCAGTGTTGGAAATATAATTGGCAGTAACACATTAAGTCCGGAGATGACAACTGAAATTGAATTCGGTTTAAATATGGCATTTTTAAAGAATCGTATTTCAGTTGATGCTTCTTTCTACAACCGTAATTCAGATAAGCAGATATTCTCTCTGAATATGGATCCGGCTTCAGGTTATACGGCTCAGAATATGAACTTGGGTAAGATTCGTAATAAAGGTATTGAGTTATTAATAAACGTTACTCCTGTAAAGTATAAAGACTTTAGCTGGGATGTCAGCTGGAACTTTACGAAGAACTGGAGTAAGGTTATCAGCCTGCCTGAAGAATTGGGTGGTATTACTTCAATCTATGGTTTTTCAGGAGGTACACAGATGTATGCAATGGTAGGTCAACCAGTCGGCGTTTTTAAGGCAATTGTTCCTGAATACGATCCGGAAGGCCACATTGTTGTCAACTCCAGTACAGGATTGCCGGTCGAGGCAGCCGAACAGATTGTAGGAAGTATGAATTATAAATATCAAATGGGTTTCTCTACTACCTTTAAATATAAAGGTGTTAGTCTATCGGCCGATTTAGATATTCGTCATGGTGGCAAAATGTTCTCTCGTACAAAGGATATTGAGTTCTTCACCGGTAATGCAATTCAAACCGCCTATAACGACCGTAATCCGTTTATCGTCCCTAATTCTGTAAATAAGGTTACAACAGGTAGTAGTGTTTCATATGTAGAGAATACAACTGCTCTCGATGCAACCAATATCTTCAAGTATTGGGATGCCGGTGGTTCTGATTTGGCCAGTGCCTATTTGATTGATAAGTCGTATGTGAAATTGCGTTCTGTAATTTTAGGATGGGATGTACCTTCCAAGTGGTTGGCTAAGACGCCATTCCAAGGTTTGAAAGTGTCTGCTTTCGGAAGTAACCTCTTTGTTTGGACTCCAAAATCTAATACATATGTGGATCCGGAATTAACATCTTTTGGTAATGATTTGGAGGGTAACTTTGGTGAATATTCCGCAAACCCGAGTTCTCGTAAGTTTGGCTTCAACTTGATGGTTAAATTTTAATAGAAAGAATTGATATGAAAAATATATTATTATATGCTTCGTTAGGGGCCTTGTTGTTGACCGGCTGTAATCTGGATATTAATACGAATCCGGATTATCCCAATAATTCTGCGGTTTCTGCAGATTTGATATTCCCTGCTATTGAAAATTCGATTGCTACTACAACCGGCGACCAAATGTTTAATTATGCGGGTTTCTTCTCGCAGTATTATGAACAGATGCCTGAGGCAAATCAGTATAATGATTTTTGTGAGCAGACTCTTTATGAATCTTCTCAGGTTTTGGATCGTTGTTATCGTTCAATTTATGCCGGTGCACTGGAAGATGTGAAGACTGTGCTTGAAAAAACAACGAATCCCGCAGATGTTTTTGCTGCTACAGTGCTTCGCGCTTATGCATTACAATTGATGGTTGATAATATGAGTGACTGTCCATATACGGAAGCTTTGCAGGGAAATGCCAATTCTGCTCCAAAATGGGACGATGGTAAAACAGTATATTTAGGAGTATTGGCTGAAATCGATGCTGCTGAAACTGCTGTGACTAAGAGTGCGGCAATGTCGGTTACTGATCCGTTGATGAATAAAAGCATGAGTCAG
>JAQWBH010000173.1 GCA_028707405.1 Parabacteroides sp.
TTTCAAACCGACCGAAGGAGTAGGAGAGAGCTGTCACCCCAAAACATAAATCTGAAGAAACGTAGCGAATATTTCCTCCAAAAGCTTGCATCGGAACAAGGTTCATTTTTTCTCGTTCACGTTGCAAACGATGCAAACCGTCTGTTTTAAGCGAGCGAATTTCCGTGTTATCTATCGAAGCATCCAATTTCTTATGCGAATAAAATAGACTGACATTCATTTTGTCTATTGCAATCGTTGTTGCCGCCCCTCGAAAATAATCATTCTCGTTAGTTGAATAATGGCGTTTGAAACCATAGTTTCTTCGTTCTCCATTAGTTACAGTTGCAGTACGACTCAACACAAAATCATTACTAACCACCAATCCTTGCCCAAAAGATATTTTATAATCGCCAACAACTGCTGTTTTCAACCATTTATTCACATCTTTCAGCAAAACATAGCAAGAATAATAGTCGTAGCCGCGATGTGACTGATTCCAAAAAGGTTCACCTGCATCTTTTTCTGCCGATAATCCTACTTGAATACGCTCATCAAATTCATATGCGTAACGAATGGAATGATAAAAAGGCTCTCCCAAATACTTTCTATTTGGATATCGTTGCAATATAGAATCACAAAAAGTCCGATATCCATATTTCTGTTGAAAACATTGATCATATCTGATTTGTAATTCATTAGAGCTATACTTTAACATGTTATCAAACGACATTTCTCGTTTATCAACCGTTTTATCACCAATATAAACAAAAGGAAGCAACAGGAATATTGTTTGTAAATCTAATGATTCTATATTTTTCAACTCATAAATTGATACAATTTTTCCATAGTATAACCGCTGATTCAATATATTTTCAATTTGCACATCTGATAGAAACGGAAATCTTTTTAATTGTTCAAAAGTTACACTGTTCAGATCATAAGGATGCTCGGAAAGATAAGATAAATCAGCATATAACGCTTCAATCTGTTCTTCATTTTCAGTTTCCGATGCCATTTCTTTTAAATAATCCACCCAGTTATCAACATTATTAATTAATTGTGAATTAATAGTATAACAATTTATAAACGTACATATAAACAAATATATCAACCTATTTTTCATAGTATAATGATTTAAAAAGTAAAAGATACGCCAAGCCCTGAACTAATGCCCAAACTCTGATGATAAACAACAGCTGCATTTACAATAAAATGAGAGATTTGATAACCTACTCCCATAGCTGGTAACAAAGGAGAAAATTGTAAACCTGTACGAAAACAGAAGTCTTTGAAAAGAATATATTCTACACCTGCACTTCCTGTCAATTGACAGCATTCACTCCTTTCAACAGTTCCTGCTATCAACAAGCTGTTGATTATTTTCCATTCAAAACCTGTTTGTAAAGAATATGAATTAAATAACTTATTATCAGTTTCTCCATTAGTAATATAAAAAGAAGGAAAATTCATTATTAACAATCCTATAAACATGTTTTCAACTGGATTGTAAAGTATTCCTATATCTGTTGAAAGAAATTGAGGTATCTCTTCAAACAGTTCTGTCTGTATCCATCTATATTGAACAGCAACACCTGAAAACCATTGTTCACCCAACTTTTTAGCTACTGACAATCTAAACATATTCTCTCTGTATGCATCATATCCGAAAGTAAAAATATCTATTGCTGAAGGCAAAAACTTATTAACAAAGTCAATGCCACCTTGAAAAGTACTTAATTCTTTCATTTCAAAACGATTAAAACAATTGAAATGACAATTACTTTTGTTTTGTAAAGCAAGCAATGAAGGATTATATAAAATTGATTGTGTCACGCCGTTCACACCCATCCCTATACTCCTGATATCAGAAATACGTGTGTTATCAACCGCATTCAAATAAAATGACACAAAATTGAGGATAAATAATACCATTTTCCTTTTCATAGATAAGACTTGATTATTATATTTGCAGCAGCAAATATAACTAATTATCCGAAATAAACAACTTCTTAAACTCCTGATTGTTATATTAATATAAGGAGTATGTTGTAAATCACATAAGACAAAAACTGTAAAAACAATCCAACCTATTTGGAAATCAATTAATTTTACGCCGTAATGAAGAAAAAATTATCATTCATAATAATTACTATATTACTATTCTTAATGTGTGTTCAAACAAAAACACATGCTCAATATGTAATAATTAAAGAAGTCAAGTATCCAGCTTATCTTGAAGGTAAAGATACAGTGGCAATTGTCGCTCTTCCTGAAATTATCATATTTCCTCCTATGGTTTACTTAAGTCAGCGTGATAAAGATAATTTCAACAAACTTGTAAGAGATGTAAAAAGAACGCTTCCATACGCAAAAATGATTTATTCAACACTCATTGAAACATATGAATATATGCAAACTCTTCCAAATGATAAAGCACGTGAAGCGCACATGAAAAGAATGGAGAAAGAGCTATACGACCAATATAAGCCTCAACTTAAAAAGTTATCCTTGCGACAAGGAAAGCTTCTTATAAAACTAGTCAGCAGAGAATGTAATCAATCAAGTTATAATCTAGTAAAAGCCTATTTTGGTACGTTTCGTGCAGGGTTTTGGAATATATTTGCTCACTTATTCGGTGCAAGCCTTACCTCTGTTTATGAACCTTATGGTGCAGATTCGGTTACAGAACGTGTTGTTATTTTAGTTGAAAGAGGACTAATCTGACAACTGCTTGAAGAAATCCCATATAACTATGCCTGCAGTTACAGACACATTTAGCGAATGTTTCGTTCCATATTGAGGAATTTCAATTGATGAATCACATTTATCAACTACACACTGTTGAACACCTTTTACTTCATTTCCAAATATAACAGCATACTTCTTACTCTTATCTAACTTAATATTATTCAACATTATACTATTTTCTACCTGCTCAATGGCAAATACTGAATAATTTTTTCTTTTCAACTTATCAACAGCTTCCATAGTATCTTTAAAATAGACCCAATCAACGGCATCTTCTGCGCCTAATGCCGTTTTATGTATTTCTGAATGAGGAGGACAAGCCGTTATTCCACACAAATATATAGCTTCTATTCGAAAAGCATCAGATGTTCTAAATATTGAACCTACATTATTTAGACTTCTTACATGATCAAGTATAACAACCAATGAAATTTTCTTACTTTCTTTAAATGCTTTAAGAGTAAGACGATGAAGTTCTGTAATATTTAATTTTCGCATTGCAATTATGTTCAAACGTTGCAAAAGTAAACAATTATTGTGAATAAGTAGTTGAAAAGACCTTGATAAGTTGTGAAGAGAAAATGAAAACTTATACTTGATATATACAAAATATTTTATATGAAACAACAACTTTTAAATATATCACAAAAGATATGAATTTATATTCATACAGTTTCAACCTTATTTTACACTCCATATAACAACCAATATATAAAAATCTTTTCAACAAGAACATTTATCAACAATGTAGACTATATAACACTTAACAATCAAAAATACAATATATTATATAGGTAAACTATATGTTGATATCATATTAATAACTACAACTAAATAAGTAATAACTTAAAAAACAAATATAAACAAAAAAAAATATCAACCTTATCAACAGACTATAATATTCATCTTATATTTAGTTTAAAATCAAATATAAATAATAATATAATGTTTGTTTGTTGATTAAAGTTTTTACATTTGCATATGTAGAAATAATGTAGATGTCATGTCAACAAAAGAATTAAAAGAAGCCATCAATCAGATGCGCAAAGAAAAGAATGCCCTAATTTTGGCTCATTATTATCAGACAAGTGATTTGCAAGATATAGCCGATTATGTAGGTGATAGTTTGGCTTTAGCTCAATGGGCGGCTAAAACGACTGCTGATATAATAGTTATTTGTGGTGTTCATTTTATGGGTGAGACTGCCAAGATTCTTTGTCCATATAAAAAGGTATTGGTACCTGATATGAATGCAGGTTGTTCGCTTGCTGATAGTTGTCCTGCTGAAGACTTTACCTTGTTTGTTAATCAGCATCCGGATTATACAGTTATATCTTATGTTAATACGACTGCTGCTGTAAAAGCTGTTACAGATGTAGTTGTAACTTCTACAAATGCACGTCAGATTGTTGAAAGTTTTCCTAAAGACGCAAAGCTTATTTTTGGTCCGGATAGAAATCTTGGTAATTATATTAATAGTATTACAGGAAGGAATATGTTACTTTGGGACGGTGCTTGTCATGTTCATGAACAGTTTTCTTTGGAGAAGATATTAGAACTGAAAAAAATATATCCGGAGGCAGAAGTAATTACTCACCCTGAATGTAAAAAACCTATTATTCATATATCAGACTTTGTTGGATCAACTTCAGCTTTAATTAAACATGCTGTTAAATCGGAAAAGAAACAATTTATTGTAGTAACGGAAAGTGGTGTTATTCATGAAATGCGTAAGGAGTGTCCAGATAAAGAGTTTATTCCAGCACCTCCTGACGACAGCACATGTGCTTGCAATGAATGTAATTTCATGCGTCTGAATACAATGGATAAGTTGTACAATTGTCTTAAAAACGAATCACCTGAGATTATTGTTGATGAACGTATACAGAAGAAAGCCATTATTCCTATTCAAAGAATGTTGGATATTTCTGCAAAATTAGGTTTGTAAAGTTATTTTACAATCATAATTTTAGTAACGACACTTTCTTTTGAATCTTGTGTAGCAGCAAGGACAAGGTATATTCCTGTTGCTACACGATTTCCTGAGCGGTTACGACAATTCCATGTAAGTTGTCCACCTACGGATTTGCCTTGATAGATTAGGTTTCCATTCAAATCTGTAATCTTTACATTTGAATTTTCCATTAGTCCTGCAATGGTTACTTGATCTATATCTTCGGGACGTACAGGATTAGGATAAGCATATACATTTGAATAATTTTCTTTTCCTTCTGTAGCATCACTCAGATAAGATGTTATTCCTTTATTAGTTCCAACATATACACGTCCGCTTATCGGATCAATAGCAATACTTATAACTGTATTTGAAAGGATAGGAGAATTGGAAGTGGTAAAGTTTTTAATTGTCTCTGAAGCATCTTCGTTTATAAGAAATATTCCTGAATTTTGTGTTCCAATCCATTTTCTATTACCTCCGTCAACAGCTATTGTATTGATTTGTTCGCCGTCAAGAAAGTAACTTAACGTTCCATCAGCCGCTTCGCGAGTCGGACGAGTGATAATAAGATTTTCACTCGCAGGAACACTATTAGGATTGATACAAATAGCAAGTCCGTTTCCGGTACCAATATATATAGCTCCATTCTTATCTTCTGTCAGACAATAAAATCCGTTTGTATTCATGTTTTTGTTGTCCGAAGAACTGATAAGTGTCCGATAAGTTTTATAAGTATCATCGGAAGTATCGTCGATAGTTCCATTGTCATTCAAAATAAATATTCCCGGAGTATTACGAAGTATATTTATCCACTTAATATTTTTCTTTGTGATCAGAATTTTATCAATGGAATTAACTTTATTCAGATCATTGTAGGTAAGCGAAGCCCATGTTCCATCCTTTTTAAGTACTTTTAAAGCGCTTGAAACCTCCGAGTTTGTCATCCATAAGTTATTATCCTTATCAAAACATAATCCTTCAATACGAATAAAATTAGGACTATTTGCTATAGCTGATTCAAGTGGACTATTGCTGGAGTTATACAATTGTACAAATGCATCGTCTTTAAATTCAAAAACGCCTTCACCCCATGTAGATACATAATAATGATTGTTATCTTTCGGATCGATAGCAATAGACATAACATCTGAAAATTTAATGCCTGCCTTTTGTTTGATTTCATCTTCATTATAGTTTGTCCAGAATTCATTATTATGGATCATAAATGTTCCGTAATTGTCATAACGGTTTACATCTCTTCCTCCTCCTCCTACAAAAAGGCGTTGGTTATTAACAGTCATATATTCGCATAAATTTCTTTTTGGTCCGGAGTTTGCTGCAATAGTATCAGAAAAGAAGACAGTATATTGGTTTAAGTTTTTCTTAATTCCTTTTATACTTTGATCTCCTGCAGCAATCCAAAAAGTATTCTCGTCATTTAAGGATGATATATCATTGATGGTTCCGATATTAACAATATCTTTATCAGATAGTGAAGATGATATATAAGCGGTTGAAGATGAAAATGAAATCAGTTTGTTATTAACAAGTTTCATTTTGTTTATATTGCTTCCTTCAACAATTGTGTGAATATTTTCATTTTCATCTTGATAATAAGTTCCTCCATTTTTTAATTTGAAACAAAGTTGGTTTTTAAAAATTGTCAACTGTTCAACACTACCATTAATGGAAACGGAAAAACTTTGCCAATTATTGATATCAAGAAGATTACTTGTCAGCAATCCTCTATATACACCACTTTCTGTTGCTGCATATAAATAGTTGTCTTTAATACATGTGGATGTAACTACTTTTTTAATTTGATAAGTATCAGCTATTTCTTTTTTTTTCAGGTTTAAAACCATGATTCCAAAGTTGCCGGACAAATAAGCATATTCATTATAAAAATAGATATCGTTGATAGTTTTGTCTTTGATTGAAGAGTCATAAAGATATGGAATATTGAAAAAACTATTATCTACTAACAGATCCATATTTCCATCTTTATAAATAATAAGTAGTGTGTTTGTAGTGTTGTTAAAACTAATGTGTGTGATCTGTTGATCAGTTAGTCCATCTTGTCTTGAAAATAACTTGATGCTGTTGTCTTCTTTATTATATCTGAATAGTGAACCGCCATTCTGTTCTGTATCGTTAGCACTTACTTTAGCGCCTTGAGCTACAGCGAATACATAATTATTTGTTTCGGCTACCTTGACCGTATTATAATATGAAAGAAATGCTTGCCAACCGCCGATTGCTTGTGAATGGCTAAGTTGACAAAGCAAAAAAGCAAACAAAAGAAGATAACAGATTCGTTTCATATATTTATTTTGGCAGATTAGATAAGAATGAAATTAGTTTATTGACAGCTATAGCGCGGTGACTTATCTTATTTTTGATATTAACACCTAGTTCAGCAAATGTTTTTGAATAACCCTCAGGTATAAAGATGGGATCATATCCGAAACCATCAGTTCCTCTTCTTTCTTCAACAATTATTCCTTTGACTATGCCTTCAAAGTAGTATTTTTTCTCATTTAAAATAAGTGCAATGACAGTACGAAAACGAGCATTGCGGTTTTTTTTATCTTTCAGTTCATGAAAGAGTTTATTAATATTTGCTTCAGGATCATGCGCAGGACCTGCGTAACGAGCAGTATAAACGCCCGGTTCATTATTAAGTGCTTCAACTTCCAAGCCTGTATCGTCAGCAAAACAATCAAAACCAAAATGATCTTTCACATATTGTGCTTTTTGTAAGGCGTTGCCTTCTAATGTGTCGGCTGTTTCAGGAATATCATCAAAACAATGAATATCAGCTAAACTTACTATTTCAGTATATTGGGAAGCAATATTTCGTACTTCGTCTAGTTTATGTACATTGTTTGTTGCAAATACAAGTTTCATATTCGATAAATGTTTATATAGACAACGGATAAATAGCTTTTAAATTGTATATTTAGTATACAAAAAAGGTGCAAAGATTCTATGAATTTGCACCTTGCGGATATGATATATAGTGAATAGTATTATTCTTTGATTCTTTTTGTTTTTACATCGAACATTCCAACTAAACTTCCTTTTGCATTATCTTCATCCACTTTATTCAACAGTAAGTTTAAATCGTAATCTTGTGCTGTAAAATAGAGGGTTATTTCTCCTTTGTTATTTGTACTTTCTTCAACAGAGGTTATTTTTATAGGATCTTTCTTTTCACCTTTTGTAGGAATAAAAAATCCGTCCAATTTACCATCGGTCCTTGTAAGTGTCATGATCATAGTCATATCTCCGTCAGGGAGATTAAACATGGTGACATCCCATTTGCCTACAAAATAATCATTGGATTGGTCTTGAGCTTTCATGGTGAATGCTCCTGCGAAGAGTAATACTGTCGTTAAAATAAATAGTACCTTTTTCATATTTGTATGTATTAATAATTTCGCCAAAGATATAAATTTGTTTTTGGGAACATTCGCGTAATTCGAAACTTTATTCTTCCGTAAAGAATGCAGTATCACATTTTATGTTTGATAGATGCAGGTTTCTATCTTAATATTTTAATTGATTGTAGCCAGCTGATAAAACGATTATTCCATTCAGGCCCTTTAGGTTTCATTCCAAAACCATGATTTCCTTTTGAATACAATTTGTAGTAGTTTTGAACTTCAGCACGGTTAAGAGCGTTGTGAAATGCTTCAGCATTACGATAGTCTACGGTCTTATCATCTCTGCATTGTATAAGAAATACAGGGGGCATATTTTTGTGAACATTCAATTCTAGCGACATGCTGTCGCGTAGACTGTTTGTGTAATGTTTTGTCAGCAGGTTTCGTCTTGATTTGTGGTGAGCAATGCTGTCTTGCATGGAAACGACCGGATAAATCATGGCAATGAAAGCAGGACGGAGTGTTTCTTCATCGGCTTTTTCTCCTAATGAGCGGAGATAATTGTGGTTGTAATATATACCACTTGTACCGACTAAATGACCACCGGCAGAAAATCCCATTACACCTACTTTGTTTTTTTGTAAAGCAAACGTATCGGCATGAGCTTTCACCCATACCAATGCTTTCTGTAAATCTTCAATCATTGAAGGATAATGGTTGCCAAACATTCCAACGCGATAGTAAAGAACAAAAGCGTTTACACCTTTGCTTCGAAGCCATTCAGCTACTTGGCGTCCTTCATGATTCATACCCAGATAACAGTAACTACCTCCGGGACAAATGATGACAGATACTCCACTATTATGTAGTGAATCAGCCCGATAAACCAATAATTCCGTTCGTTTCATTTTTTTGTTACCGGGATGGTCACCCCATAGTTTGACAACAGTCTGACTTTCTATAGTCCATGTGGAAGCGAATAGAAAAGTAAATATAAGTATGATTGACTTCATATTCATTATTTTTGTTGATCGAAAAGGTTCTTTACTTTTTTTTCATCCCATTGATTGTATGTTGGATTGATTAAATTTCCATTTTCTTCCCTGAAAGTGACTTCAAAGTATTCTTCATCATAAAAAGAAAGTTTAGAGTTGGTATCTGGATTGCATTCCAAATAAATTACCTTTGAAAGGTCCAGTTTCTTACGTTCTACAATTTGTTTAAGCAGATTGCCGCCGGCGTAAGTTACGGATGAACCTGGATTATCCTGGTATAGTTCAGTAGCGATTACT
>JAQWBH010000174.1 GCA_028707405.1 Parabacteroides sp.
TCACCAAAATAATCGGTTGTTACCACTTTTCCTAAATCCTTTTCATTACCTATATTAAAAGGAATAATAGTCAATGCTTTAGGACTAGGATTAAACATATCAAGCATCCAAATACATACGGTTCCAGTCTCTTTCGTCCAAGCAAAATCATTCAAATTGGTAATACTGTTGTTTGTAGCATATGCAACCACTTTTACTTTGTCATTGAACTGGATACCCAACTTCGACTGTATATCAGCTTTGCTTAATAAAGATACTTCACGACCAATTTTAAAATGCAGACTCTTGCCTACGTAATTAGACATCTCCATATCTTTCTCCATACGTATAGAATGCTTATCTGACGAAACAACAATCCAAGATTCATTATCAACAGGTGATGGTGCAAACCAATTATCATAAACCTGTTCAACTCCAGGTTTGAAAAATACAGAATAGCGTCCGCCTTCAGGGCCAATCCATAAACGATTCTCACCTCCATAACCATGCATGTGCTTATTGTTCTCTTCAGACTCAAACACTTTATAGTTCAAAAATCCGAGGCTTTTACCTTCAGCACCGGAAGCCGTTGATGTAAAAACTTTACCTTGCAACTTAGGCGACACAATCACCTGCGATAAACTATCGTCACTGCTCAATACTACTAAACTGTCTTTATCTGACAAATAATGTAAATCGTAACCAAATGTTCCTTTCTCGTATGCTTTCATAACTATTTTATTTTTATTATTCCAACTGCATCCACAAAGCATGATGATTGCCAGCGAAGCCGATATTAATATATGGATGTTTTTCATGATTCATACATTTATGGTATTTCCAATTCATCTTTCGAAGGTAAAGCAGGGAATGGTACGTGCGGCTCTGTTTGATACCAAAAAACTGTCGACGAAATATCAGACTTCTGATTGTTATACCTCCCATCATGACGCCAACCCAAATCCTGTATTGTTACTTTCAACTCTTTGCTAAAGCGAACAGGATCCATAATATGCCAGCGGTATAACCCAAAAGAGGTAACAGCTTTATATAATCCATCCGGACGAATAACTTGCGACAACCCGGAATAAGGTGTAGTAAACTCCTGGTATTTATGTGTCATAGGGTTTTCAAAATTGTAAGAACCACAGAAATAATCTTCCGTTCCTGTTCCACAAACCGTCGGATAAGTTTTGTCTCCATCCATGTAAAATTTTATCTCTCCTTCGCCCCACCAGCCATTATCATTTACCCGCCATGCCAGATACGTCCCGACATATTGTCCTTTCCCCTTAATGCCGTCCACTAAAGTATGAAGCGAGCCTTGAGTCGGATTAGAACGACGAAATTGTGCATGAAAATATCCTTCGTCTGTTGGAATCTCGGTCAATGTATAATTGATTTGATAATATAAACGCATTTCATTTTTTGTATCTATATTCTCCACCGTAATACGAGCCTTCTTCCGGAAAGGCATCTTCCAATAACAATTAAAAGCACTACCCGGATTTACGCAGATAGCTAATGAAGACAATTGAGCATACGAATTATATGCACTTGCAAAGAAATCACCCACCGGGCATTCAACAGATGGATCCTTTTCGCCATCCCAATACATGCGAATAATAGAAAATCTCCAGTTTCCTGTAGGAGTCATCCATATCTGCTGGATTGCTCCAGATCCGTTGATCTCCCCAATAGTAACAGTTTCACCAGGTTTGATGATAATAAAAGGGTTCACCTTCCAGCTTTTACCAAGATTTCCAGAGGCCTCCCAAGCATTGGCTACATTCCGTTGATTTTTATCCTTCGGATCAGCCATTCCACCTTTACCTGATTCACCTGTAAAATTTTCAGGACTGATGGAACGGGTTTGTGCATTCGAAAGACGCGACAAATTTCCCATATTCATATCCAGTCCATTGAATGAATAATTTTGGGAATGTCCCATAGCAGCCAACAGCAAACAAACACATACAAAAATAATTTTCTTCATATCGTATTTATTTATTGATTACATCTTATAACCTTTGAGTCCGAAAAACGCAATATATACAAAACAGATCAGCGGAACAACAAAACCCACTGCCATATGCTGTTCACCAATATAACCCATCAACATCGGAGCGAATGCTCCACCGGCAACACCCATTACAATATACGAAGAAGCTTTCTTCGTATAAGCCCCCATTCCTGACAAACCAAGTGCGAAAATTGTCGGGAACATAATAGACATGAAGAAAAAAGTAGTGTATAACGCATAAAGTGAGACTTTTCCAAGTTCAAGCATAACCAGAATCATCATCAGGCAACACATAAGCGAATATATAGAAAGTAACTTGTTAGCCTTAAATTTCGCCATGATAAAACTACCGCTCAAACGCCCAATCATAAACAGCAACATGCCACCGAAAGCCAAAAAACGGGAAGCCTTAAGCGGAGTAATTGTAGTATCCAACTCGGTCACATAATTAATAAAGAAACTAAAGATACCTGTCTGTGCGGCAACATAAAAGAACTGCGCTATGGCAGCCAGAATAAAATGTTTATAAGACCACATTGAGCGCTGTGGAAGCGCCTCTTCCGCAGAAGAAACTTCATTTTCTTCTTTAATATCAGGCAGCTTGGTGAATATAAAAAAGACAGCTATAACCAAAACGGCAGATCCTAAAATAATATAAGGTTTTGTCAAAGCCATCATGTCATCAAGTGGTGCACCGAGAATCAACTGACCACCAATCAGTGGACCTAATACCAGACCTAATCCATTGAAAGATTGAGACAGGTTGATGCGCTGAGCGGCGCTTTCTTTCGGACCAAGAACGGTTGAATAAGGGTTAGCAGCCGTTTCCAAAGTACACAACCCGCAGGCTACCACAAACAAAGCCAAAAGAAACGGGCTGAAAGATTGTGTCAACGCAGCAGGAATAAAACCAAAGGCACCTACTGCATATAGAAAAAGCCCTAATAAAATACCCCTTTTATATCCGAACTTCTTCATAAAGAGTCCGGCAGGAATCCCCACTAATGCATATGCTATATACGTGGAAAACTGGACAAGTCCGGATTGAGCTTTCGACATTTGAAATGCCTGTTGGAAATGCTTATTCAAGACATCCAACATTCCGTGGGCCAATCCCCACATCATGAACAGGCTAGTTACTAGAATAAAGGGAATAAGAAAGCTCTTTCCCGTAGAAGAGGCAAAAATTGATTTCATGTTTATTATTTTTAGGCATATACATAATCATACAATCTTTCCACACGAAGGATTGTATTTATGGCAAAAATAGCAAGTTTAACGTTTTAGCGGTTACATATCTATGATGTTTAAGAACATATATCTGACATTTTAACTTTATTGAGATAAAGAATGTTACTACTAAAAGAATTTATCCCCGACTATAGAATTATAATCTTCTTCTGCTCTCTATGCTCAAGAGACTTAAGTTCCAAAATATATATTCCCTTTTCCAGGGAAAGATTCAAAAAAGAATTTCCTGAAGGGATTGACCGATTTAACAGAATGCGGCCTGACAAATCATAAATTGTAAGGGTCGTCATACTTGAAACATCTTTCAGCCATAATTTTCTACCTTGGGCAAAATAATGCAGCTTGGATTTATTTATTTTACACGTGTCCGTAACCGTCTCTTTTATTACAGGCTCTTCAAGCTTACTTAAGGAGGATGTTTTGATTAAGTGGTAAGACTTTGTTGACAATGGGCTATGTACTTTTAGTTCGGCATCAGAAGAACTTCTAACGAAAAAAGCACTATAGGGAGGAATAGCAAAATCACTATTTAGCGGATAAACCTTATATTCTCCTTCTACATATATATAAATATTACCATCAAGCGATGATACATTTTCCAAAAGAGATAATGGTAACGGGCAAGGCAACGGATTGCCGCAAAGATACCAACCCCGATTTTCTTCTTCGCCCTGCCCATTCAAGACTGAAACAGTAATAATTCCCTCCCGAGCAAAATCTGATGAGATAGTTCCATGTCTGGATGCAAATGAAAGTGTCTGACTATCAGCTTCCATATCCAAAGCAATCAGATAACCTTTATTCTTCTGGAAGACCGGTGTATTACCTGAACAAATAGAATGAACTTCCCAATTATTGAAAGCACTATTCTTTTCCGAACGTTTGTTTCCGTTATAAGTCTGTACATAGAAATAATTACCTCCCCCATTGGTTTTTTCATCCTTCTGCTGAAAATGTGGGTCGATCTGATCACTATACACATCAAAGGGGAAAGAAATGAAATACCACTCTCCTTTCTTTTCAAAAGTATGGTGAATAATAACTTGTCTATTGATAAAAACATCCCCTTCAGAAGAGAGAGAACTGTCATAAAGATGAAGATTCTGAGTATTAAAAGTTACTGCCGATGCAACATGCATATTTCCATTGCTTACAGATGTATTATAGCAAGAAATATTTTTATCAACCGTTATGTTTCCACTGATAAGCGCGGACCGGTAGCGTTCAGACGGGAAGTTCGACCAAAGAGTAGTATCCCGCCAGTTTCCTTCTCCTTTGAAAAGAGAATAGCCTGGAATATCCCCAATGACATAAACGCTATCTGACATAAAATAGCCCTTTGTGTCATTGATCGCGTTATACGTGACCAGATTAACCCAAATAGGATTATTATCTATACACCAAGTACGATAGCCGAACCAATCTTTGGATCCAGTTCCCACATAAACATCCTTCTTTAATTCCTGCTTACCATTTCGATACCATTCGAAGCCTAAACTTTCTGTTAAGCTGATTTGCAAACCTGCACATCGGATCCAAGCTGAAACATTCTTATACCCATCAATAGAATATGGCTCAAAACAAACTTTACTCCCAACAGGTAGTTTTAAAGTATACTTATTCGAAACAACTGAAGCGCCTTTATATAGTGTAAACGGCCAGTTGTCGGAGTCAAGCCCCCGGAAAGTCTGCTGTCTGAAAGTATCAGGAATCAAGACATTCTTTGAACTCGCGATAAAGTTTTCCCATTCTGACGGAGCAGGTTCTTGAGCACAAATAATTGATGAAATAGCCAAGATGAAAATCAGGCTAACTAAAAAGGAACAGTATTGGCATAAACTCTTTTTCATAGCTGAACGCTTTAGTTAAATGATTGTTATAATTATTTCCTTAGCACAAAGATATAGAAATTCTTGAAATAATTATCTTTGTAGCATGAAAGAATTCATTATTTCAGAAGCACAAACAGAAAAAGCCGTTTTGGTTGGATTAGTAACTCCCGAACAGAACGAGCAGAAGGTACGCGAATATTTAGACGAGTTAGCATTTCTCGCGGAAACCGCAGGGGTAGTACCCGAAAAAAAGTTTTATCAGCGGCTGGAAATGCCCAACTCGGTCACTTTTGTCGGATCCGGCAAACTACAGGAGATCAAAGAATATGTCGTGGAACACGAAATTGGTGTAGTCATATTCGATGATGAACTTTCGGCAAAGCAGATTCGAAACATCGAAAAGGAACTGCAAGTAAAGATTCTTGACCGTACAAGTCTTATTCTCGATATTTTTGCCCGCCGCGCACAAACGGCACATGCAAAGAAACAGGTTGAACTGGCTCAATATCAATACATGCTACCACGGTTGACCCGTCTTTGGACCCACCTCGAACGACAACGTGGCGGTGTTGGCATGCGTGGTCCGGGAGAAACACAATTGGAAACGGATAGACGTATTGTTCTGGATAAGATTACCCATCTGAAGCATGAGCTGGAAGATATTGATAAACAGAAAAACGTACAACGCAAAAACAGAGGCAAAATGGTCCGCGTAGCCTTAGTGGGTTATACGAACGTAGGTAAGTCAACGTTGATGAACTTACTCAGCAAAAGTGACGTTTTTGCAGAAAACAAACTCTTCGCCACACTGGACACAACCGTCCGCAAAATTGTAATCGAAAATTTACCTTTTCTGATAGCCGACACCGTTGGATTTATTCGCAAACTTCCGACCGAACTGGTCGAATCGTTTAAGTCCACACTGGACGAGGTTCGTGAAGCCGATCTTTTGATACATATCGTCGACATCTCGCACCCCAGTTTCGAAGATCAGATAAAAGTTGTAAACCGTACTCTATTGGAAATAAATAAAGAAGAGAAACCTATGATTATCGTCTTTAATAAAGTAGATGCATTCACCTTCGTAGAAAAAGAACCTGATGACCTGACCCCCCGAACACGCGAAAACATTACGCTTGACGAACTGAAGGACTCCTGGATGAACAAGCTACAAGATAACTGTATCTTCATTTCTGCCAAGCAACATATAAACATCGACGCGCTAAAATCATTATTATACGAACGGGTGAAACAGATTCATATCACCCGCTTTCCGTACAACGATTTTCTCTATCAGCAGTATGACGAAGAATGATCAAATAATTCTGGGTTTTTAAAAATTACCTTTAAGCAAGCCTGCTTTACAAATCATAAAGCAGGCTTTATCATTTTCTATCCGTTCTGCCCGATTCACGCTAAAATTAAAGGATAGTAAGAACCGACACAGCTTATTTACATATCTTACAGCTGGCACATTTAGCCAGTTCACCACGAAAACGCTTCTCAACCAGAGTGTGGAGTCGCTCTTTCAAAACATCCAAGCGGACATGCTCAATCACATCAGAGGTAAAAGCAACACTCAACAACATCCGCGCTTCTGAATAAGGAATACCACGACTCTGCATGTAAAAGAGAGCCTCATCATCGAGCTGCCCGGTAGTCATTCCATGCGAGCACTTCACGTCGTCGGCATAGATTTCCAATTGCGGCTTGCTATACATGTGGGCTTCTCGCGTTGCACAAAGATTGCGATTAGCCTGATAAGCTTCTGTCTTTTCTGCGCCTTCCTTTACCAGAATACGTCCGCTGAAAGCGCCCACTGAGCGGTCGTCGAGGACATTTTTAAATAGCTCATTACTTTTACAAGAAGGCACATGATGCGTAATCAATGTATATGTATCCAGTAGCTGTTCGCCATCAAGGATTGACATGCCGCAGAGCGTCGTTTCAGCATGTTCGCCAAGAAGGTCGACATAATAATTGTTACGTGTCAACCCATTATTTAATGTAATCCCATTCACAAGTACGTTGCTTTGAGCTGCTTGTCTGACATACATAGTTGAGAAACGCGAAGTAGCGGAAGAGCTTTCTTCCAGATCGTAATAATCAAACACGGATCCTTCTCCGGCAAAAACTTCGATTACTTGTGTAGCCAGAAACTTCATATCATCGATACTATGGTCGCACACCAGCAGTTTTGCCTCGGCATGCGGTTCAACAATCACTAAGATACGACGGTTGGCCATTGTATCAACATCACTACGGAAAATATTTACCAGCTGCACAGGGCGTTCAAGTTTTACTCCGCCCGGAACATAAAGTACAAAGCCATCCTGTGCAAGCATCGTATTGAGTGCAGTCACGGCATTGCTTTCGACCGGCGCCGCCTGAGCATAATAGCGCGCCGCCAGATCGGGATGAAGGTGTGCAAACGCATCAAGTCCTCCGGCATAGACGCCTTCAGGCAGATGAGCCTTAGGCAGCGTATTATTATAGAACGTATCGTTGACAACGAAATAAAGCGAGGTACTGAGATTCGGCACGTCGCACCTGAACACGTCGTAGGGATTAACCGGAATAGCCAGACGGTTGATATTCAACCCGAAATTAGGAGCAAAAACCTGTGCCACGTCGACATACTTATAATCTTCCGTCTTTTGCGATGGAAAACCCATCCGTTCAAAGGCCTCATAGGCTTTCACTCGCGGCGCATTCATTACTGCCGATGCATGCTGGCATATCAGTCCTTCATACTGCGAAAATAAATCTATATATTGTTGTTCTGCTTTCATATCCAAATCATTCTTTTAGACACGGATTGAAATGCATTGATAGTATCACTTGCAAGTTTTTCGTGTAACACATTTTTTCGTATTGTCCGTGCCTATAATTATTATTCTGTACCATTCCGTTAAATCTCTTCCCCAAGTTCTTCCTTGATCCAATCGTAACCACGTTCTTCAAGTTCGAGAGCAAGAGCAGGACCGGCTGTCTTGACGATGCGTCCTTTGTAAAGGACGTGTACAACGTCGGGCTTGATGTAATCAAGCAATCGCTGATAGTGCGTGATAACAATAGCCGCATTCTCCGGTTTCTTCATACGGTTTACACCATTGGCCACAATACGCAAGGCATCGATATCCAGGCCACTGTCGGTCTCATCCAAGATAGCCAGACGTGGTTCAAGCATCGCCATCTGAAAGATTTCATTACGTTTCTTTTCTCCTCCGGAGAATCCCTCGTTCACACTACGGTTCGCCAGCTTGTTGTCAAGTTCAACAATAGCCCGCTTCTCACGCATCATTTTCAAAAAATCAGAAGCCGTTACCGCCGGTAACCCTTTATACTGTCGATGTGCATTCACAGCGGCACGCATAAAATTGACCATGCTGACTCCGGGAATTTCCACCGGATACTGGAAACTGAGGAAGATGCCTTCACGACTGCGATCTTCTGGTTCCATAGCCAGAAGATCTTTACCGTTGTAGATCACTGTACCTTCCGTCACTTCAAACAGCGGATTGCCTACCAATACACTACTCAGCGTACTTTTCCCCGAACCATTCGGTCCCATGATAGCATGTACTTCGCCTGCCTTCACCGTCAGGTTGATACCTTTCAGTATCTCCTTGCCGTTTACTGTAGCATGCAAATTATTTATCTCTAACATATTCATATCCATAGTCTTTATATTATTCTCATTTATTGTTGTCTGTTCTAGCTCTCATTTGTTTTTCTCCCTTCCCCATCAGTGCTGACAAAAGTATTTACCACCGACCGGTACTGATGAAGGTATGCCACATCGCTTTGCGGGATTGTTTGCCTGCGACAAATCATCCCACACTTCCTTCCAGAGAGATACTGAGCAATTTCTGCGCTTCGACAGCAAACTCCATCGGGAGTTTGTTCATCACCTCACGGGCATAACCATTGACGATGAGGCTTACGGCTTCTTCGGTGCCGATACCGCGTTGCTTGCAATAAAAGAGCTGTTCCTCACTTATTTTGCTTGTCGTCGCTTCATGTTCCACGACTGCTGTCTCATTCTGAATATCGGCGTAGGGAAATGTATGCGCCCCACATGTCTGGCTGAGCAACAAGCTATCACACTGACTATGATTACGAGCACCTTCGGCACGCGGTGATATTTTAACCAGACCACGATAACTATTCTGACTGTGTCCGGCAGAAATACCTTTGGATACAATAGTACTACGAGTATTACGCCCCAGATGTATCATCTTCGTTCCCGTATC
>JAQWBH010000012.1 GCA_028707405.1 Parabacteroides sp.
TTCAATATTGAAAAAGATTTTTTGAACTATAAATATTCACTTTCGCTTTGGGAACAGATGAATTATTATTACTTTATTTCTAACAAGTTGGAGAATAAACCGGATTTTAAAGCTCTTTTGTCTTCTACGAATGCTACTGTTATACTATTTGCATTACGAATGATGAGGCTGTTTAGTCAACCTTTGAGTTTAGTTGAAGATTATAAACATATCTATACAAGTGAAAATCCTCAAATACAAGTGGAATTATATAGATTGCTGGCTCATAATAAAAAAATTGATATCAGTGAAGAGCCCATTCCGGATGTGGGATTGTTTCGCTTGGAAGATATGTTATCAAATTATGCCCGACTGTATTATGTGACGACGGAGATGATGATAGATATTTATCAAAATACAGATAATCTTGCTTTAAAAGAGCATATATTGATTTGTATTTATGACTATGTAAAAAATGGCAAAAATGATATTGAATATTTAGCTAATCAAGATAAAAACGATCTTTTGAATAGAATGTGTAAAAGCTTAATAGAGAAAAGAAATGATAAAGACATTTTTTAGCAATATAACAGATACAGTAAATATGTTGTTTCTTATTTACTCGATAGGCATTGTTGAAATATATACATGCATGTCTGTAATTTCTATATACTATCTCTATTTTTATAAAAAGAAGAACTCAAACATCAATTACGATATAATACTTTCATCCGGAACAGCTGCTCCAAGTGTAAGTGTTATCGCATCCGCCTATAATGAATCGGCCACTATTGTTCCATGTGTACATTCTTTACTTAATTTGAGATATCCCAATTATGATGTCATTGTTGTGAACGACGGAAGTAAGGACGATACTCTTGAAAAAGTAAAAGAAGAATTTCAATTGGAAAAACAAGATTATATTGTTAATTACAAAATTAAAACTAAAATGGTTCGTGGCGTATATCGATCTAGAAATGAAATATATAGAAATCTTATTGTTGTCGATAAAGAAAACGGAGGTAAAGCCGATGCGATGAATTGCGGAATTAATATTTCCTACAAATTCTTTATAGTTTGTGTTGACGTGGATTCTATATTAGAACGCAATGCTCTTTTAAAATTGGTAAAAGCTATTGTGGAAGAGAAAGATAATAAGGTATTGGCTGTTGGTGCATCGGTGCATATAGCTAATGGATGCAAGTTTGAAAACGGAGAATTAAAGGAGCATCTTGTACCTAAAAGGTATTTTACATGTATGCAAATAATAGAATATTTAAGAGCGTTTTTGATCGGCCGTATATCATTGGGACAAACAAAAAGCCTTTTGTTGATATCAGGCGCCTTAGGAATCTTCAGGAAGGAGGCTGTACTTCAGGTAGGCGGTTATCTTGTATCAACCATTGGTGAAGATATGGAGCTGGTTACACGCATGCAAGAGTACCATCGCAAGAAAAAAACTCCTCATTTAATGCTATATATTCCGGATCCATTATTGTGGACAGAAGTGCCTGGTTCCGTAAAAGTATTAGGACGACAAAGAACTCGTTGGACAAGAGGTCTGATAGATACTTTGAAATTACACAAAAAATTACTTTTTAACCCAAAATATGGTTCGGTCGGATTAATAGGGTATCCTTATTTTTTCTTTTTTGAATGGATGGCTGCTTTTATTGAAGTTATTGGATATTTGTATTTTATCATTTTAGTCATTTTGGGGGCAACGGTTTGGAATACTTTTTTCTTGTTATTTGTATTCATGTATTTATTTGGCACCACTTTCTCTTTCTTAGCCATTTATATAAACGAAAAGACGTTTCATGTATATGATAGAACAAAAGACGTAATAAGGCTTATTCTATACTCAATGTTCGAAGCATTTATATACCATCCTTGCATCGTTTTTTGGGCTATTAAAGGAAATTATCTGCATCTTAGGGGCATTAAGAATTGGGGTGTAATGACTAGGAATGGCTTCGGACGCTAAATTGAAGATAGCGGTGTAAAGGAATGCCTGTTACACCGCTATCTTCAAATAGGAGGTTTGCTAACCTGTGTATGTATAAAGGAATTATTGCTTCCTCTTATTGGTTTGATACCACGAGATTTTTACCGGTCAGCTTCTGTATGTCTTTCAACATTGCTCTCTCCTCATTGGCACAGAAGGTGAGGGCTTTGCCGGTATTACCGGCTCTTCCTGTACGGCCGATGCGGTGAACGTACGTTTCGGCAACGTCGGGCAGGTCGTAATTGATGACAAGTTCCAAATTGTTGATGTCAATGCCCCGGGCTGCGATGTCGGTTGCAATAAGGGCTTGTATATCGTGCGATTTGAATTCCGACAGAGCGCGTTGTCTGGCATTCTGTGATTTGTTTCCGTGGATGGCGGCACAACCTATCTCGGCTTTATTGAGTATCCGGGCTATCTTATCTGCTCCGTGTTTTGTGCGGGAGAATATGAGTGCGGATTTCTTTTTGTCTTTTTTGAGGAGACTTATAAGCAGGTCTTTCTTTTCGGGTTTCTCAACGTAATAAAGGTACTGCTCAATGGTATCAACGACCGATGCCGCAGGCGTTACTTCCACTCTCACGGGATTATGCAGGATAGAGCGGGAAAGAACAGCTATGGATGAAGGCATGGTGGCCGAAAAGAATAGAGTCTGCTTTGTTTTGGGCAGCTTCGGCAGCAAACGCTTGATGTCATGGATGAATCCCATATCCAGCATCCTGTCGGCTTCGTCCAACACAAAATGGCGGACAAAATCAAGGCGGATAAAGCCCTGGTTCATCAAATCCAGCAAACGTCCCGGAGTGGCTACCAATATGTCTATTCCGGCTTTTAGTTCGCTCACTTGTGAGGCTTGCTTGACACCGCCGAAAATCACGCAGTGGCGTATGCCGGTATAGCGGGTATAATCTTTCAGGCATTCGTCGATCTGGATGGCCAGCTCCCGCGTAGGGGTGATGATCAGCGCTTTGATCTCTCTTCTCTTTTCACCGGTCTTGTTCAGATATAATTGTTGGATGATGGGAAGTGCAAATGCGGCCGTTTTGCCTGTTCCGGTTTGCGCCAGCCCCAGGATGTCGCGGTTTTGAAGCGCCGGAATAATGGCTTCTTGTTGGATAGGTGTCGGGGTTATATATTTTTTTTCGTTCAGAGCTTTTAATATAGGCTCAATTAAGTTTAATTCTTTAAATGTCATAATTTGAATTCGCCGTGTATCGGCTTTTTTAGTTTGAAATACGGCTTTCCTGTTTCGCAAAAGGGGAAGTCCTGTTTGTTTATTAATTAATTTACTATTTTATTTTTATGAAAGGATATAGTTGTCCTTTGTCGGTTTTACTTCAAATGTTTTGTTTCAGCTGCGGCAAATTGTTGCTTCAGATTGGAGATAACTTCTTTCACGCTGGATATTTTTTTAGATAGATGGACATTCATTCCTGTGAATGCGTATCCTTTCTTCATGTTGCCCAGTGCAGCCTGGTAAAGGCACTGCGAAATACAGTAAGGACTTTTGGTGTAGTCGCATGTTTTTATACAATGAAACGGGCAGCTTTTAGGGGCCTCGAGACCTTTTTCCACGCTTCGTATAAATTCGCCGTCAATGGCTCGTCCCGGCATGCCTACCGGACTTTGTATGATTTTTATATCTTCCTGATTGGCATTCACATAAACATTTTTGAATGTTTCGGACGCGTCGCATTCCGTAGTAGTGATAAACATTGTTCCCATTTGTATGCCGGAAGCGCCAAGTTTGAGAAAACGGTATATGTCTTCTCCGGTAGAAATTCCCCCTGCGGCAATAACGGGTATGCGTTTTTCTTCTTTATATGAATCCGTGACTTCGAGTACTTCGGGTACCAGTTTTTCGAGCGCATAATTTTCATCTTCAATCTGGTTTAATTTAAATCCCAGGTGACCTCCGGCTTTGGGCCCTTCTACGACGAAGGCGTCAGGCAAATAGTTATAATTGCTTTTCCATTTGTCACATATGATCCTGGCTGCCCGTGCCGACGATATGATTGGTGCAAGTTTTGTTTTGCACCCTCTGGTCAGGAATGACGGCAGATTTAAAGGCAGGCCGGCGCCCGAGAAGATGATATCAACATTCTCGGCAATAGATGTTCTCGCCATATCGGCATAGTTGGTGAGGGCAACCATAATGTTTATACCGATAATGCCTTTACTTTTTTCCTTGGCTTTTTTGATTTCTTCTTTAAGCCCGGTAATGCTTTTGCTTAAATAATCTCCCGGCGATTGATGGTAGATCAGGCCGAGCCCGGCACAGGATATAGTTCCTATACCTCCTTCGTTTGCAACTGCTGATGCTAATCCGGACAAGGAAACACCTACACCCATTCCACCTTGAATAATCGGTAGTTTTACTTCTAGATCCCCTATAAAAAATGATTTCATACAATTTACAAAAATGTGTCACGATAATTGTTTTGTATATTTCGCGACTTGTTTTTACTGTAAACAAATTAGTTGATTTTGATGTCTATTTTGACGATGGGAAGATCCACGGAATAGGGTTGGAGCAAATCATTGAAAAGAAAGATTCATTATAAACTCATTTTGTTCTGGGTGCAAAGGTATGAAATAAAATGGATTGTTTATTATTATTCTTTACTAAAGATTATTTATTGCTGCTTTTTGCTGTTTTTTAGTGATTCGTAATCCTGTAATACAATCCTGACGCTTGAAATAAGTAATTCAGGATCGTCATAATGAACAAAATGTCCGGCATCTCCGCTGTATAAGAGCATTCCTTTATCTACGGATTGGATAACGTCAGTCCATCTTTCTACCCTGTATTTCATTTTTGCCCTGAACAACAAGGAGTCATTAAATTCTTTTGCTCTATATTGTAGAGGTGTATCATAACGACCGCCTGTCAATATATGGACGGGAATATTAGGTAATTTTGAATTTTGAATTTCTTTAAAATCCGAGTTTCTCATCATCGCAAGAACATCCTTTTTCCTTTCTTTAAGAAAATTCGGATTATGGCTGTTTCGTATACTATCGTTTTTAGCCCATTTTATAAATAAGGAATCGACAGCATTTTTCGAAAACCCGAGGCTGAGGAACGGAAGTTTTTTGTTTTCCTTCGTTTCCGTGAAATCAGCGGGATCGATGATTATCAATCCTGCAACCATTTGGGGATAATATACGACAAAACTTCTGACCAGGGCTCCACCCAGAGAATGACCTACAAGAACATAAGGAGGGGCGGCATTCAAACTGTTCAATATTTTAAGCAATCTGTCGGAAAAACCCTTAATGGTAACGGAATCTTTTTCAGGACCTGAATTTCCTACGCCGGGTCTGTCATAGGTCATTAACGGAGCCATTTTAGAAACGCCGTCAAGCACTTTATCCCAATTATCCATAGGAGTTCCGCTGCCGCTCTCAAACACGATTAAAGGTTGTCCTTCTTTTCTGTTTTCCAGCCCGATGGTGTTGATCCAGATTTTAGTACTGTCAATTGTAATATACCTTTTCTGAGAATAGGCACTTAAGCTGATCAGGATGGCTATTGCTAATAATATTTTTTTCATTAAAGCGTTGTTTTAATTATAAAATGTAGAAAGGAATAAGACAAATTATTCAATATCAGTTAATAAACCGAATTCTATTGCTACAATAATTGTTGGTTATTAATAGAATAAGTTGCGTGCCATGGCTTAACAAGGCTTATTGACAGATAGCGGAAAGTTATAAAGAATATGTTAGAAATCAAAGAATGGCAGCAAAAATATTTTTTCATGGCATGGTAAGCGCTATAATATGCTTAACAAAACAAACTGTCTTGTCTGCTTGGGTTTTAATGAAAAATGCGATCTGTTGTGATACGGATCGCATTTTTTATCAGGTATCCTGTATGTATAGTGTGTCTAGAACCGGTATCCCACTTCCAGACCGAGACTGAGATTTTTTTTGCCGAAATACCAGTCGTAAAAAGTGTCATCTCTTTGGTTATCTTTTGTTTTGATGAGTCCGTATTCGTAATATGCGCCGAAGGTAAGATGTTTTTTCAGCTCGAAATAGACGCCGTTGCTCAGTCCGAAATCGAAACGGCGCATGTTGATGCCGTTCTCGCTAAAGGTGTCTTCTTTATATTCTCTCCTGACGCCGTTGACGTTTTTGGTGAGCGTTGTGTTTCCTCCGATACCATAAGCGAAGTAAGGACCGACACTGAAAACGAGGGCGTTCTTCTGTTCATGCAATCTGACACGGAAAAGCACATCTACCGGCACCTCAATATAGGTCTGTCGGTAATTGGTTGTGTTACACGTGTAGGTGGTGTGAGTGATATCCTCGGAGGAGTAGTCGATTCTTGATGTCGACTTTTCCTTGGCGCCTTTGAAATTGAGCATGAGCGCCGGTTGAATAGATACGATGCGTCCCAGACTGTATTCCATGCCTACGCCTATGCGGCCGCCTGCTTTGGCATCACTACCGAAGAGTCCCTGATTGGATACGTTGGCTGACGGACCGCCTTTGACGATCCAGGATACTTGTGCCGACGATAATATCGGCGCAAGGATAAATAGTGCCAATAGAATAGATTTTGTTTTCATCTCTGATTAATATTTAGAAACTGTTTTGAATTTTTTCATTCACGACAACAAAAATAGGCGATTCCGGGAAGAAATGCAATACTAATAGGCATAAAGTTGTATCTCTTCCCGGAATCTTGTCAGCCGGACTGCTTATTTTGTCAATGGATAAAGAGCAGTTCGCGATATTTCGGCAGCGGCCACATCTGGTTGTCGACCATCAGTTCCAGTTCGTCAATGTGGTTGCGGATCTCATCCAGATAGGGTGCGACAGTGTCGTGATAGGCAATGGCTTTTTCGCGCATGCCGGCGATGCGGTTGGCTTTTTTGCGGGCTTCAACCATTTCGTCTACCATTCGTGTGACGGCGGATATATGTCCTGCAATCTTGCGTACCAGCCGCTTGGGTTCGGCGGAAATCTCGGTGTATTCGCCTTCGCTGAAGGTGTTTTGAAGTTTCGAGAGGTTGTCGAGCAGCACGCTCTGATAACGCACGGCTACCGGAATGATGTGATTAAGCGACAAGTCTCCCAGTACACGGGCTTCGATCTGTACTTTCTTGATGTACATTTCCCATTTGACTTCGTTGCGCGCTTCCAGTTCGATGTGGTTAAGCACGCCTGTCTCTTCAAACATTTTGACGACGCCGGGTTTCAGGTAAGCGTCATATTGCAACGGAACACTGCTTTCGCAGTCCAGACCGCGGCCGGCGGCTTCTTCTTTCCATTTGTCGTCATAGCCGTTACCGTCGAAGCGGATGGGTTTTGATTCTTTGATATAGGTTTTGATTACTTCGAAGATCGCGCTTTCCTTGCTCTTGCCTTGTGCACGCAGTGTTTCTACATCGGTCTTGAATTGACGAAGTTGATAGGCTACAGCTGTATTGAGCGCCAGCATGGCCGAGCCGCAGTTGGCCGACGATCCGATGGCGCGAAACTCGAACCTGTTGCCGGTGAAGGCAAAAGGCGACGTGCGGTTGCGGTCGGTATTGTCCAGAAGCAGTTCGGGAATCTGTCCGAATCCCAGGTAGAGCCGTTTTTTCTCGTCGACTTCTATGGCATCTTCGATCGAACTATTTTCAAAACGGTTCAGAATCTCTGAGATTTGTTTGCCGAGGAATGAAGAGATAATGGCGGGCGGCGCCTCGTTGGCTCCGAGACGGTGCGCGTTGGTGGCTGTGGCGATGCTGGCTTTAAGCAGCGAATTGTATTTGTAGACAGCCATCAGGGTATTGACCATGAATGTGATGAATTGCAGGTTCTCTTCGCGGTTTTTACCGGGCGAGAAAAGGTTCAAGCCGGTATCTGTGCCTATCGACCAGTTGCAATGCTTGCCCGAACCATTGACGCCTTTGAACGGTTTTTCGTGCAGCAGCACACTGAAATTATGACGTCGGGCGACACGCTTCATCACCGACATCAGCAGTTGGTTGTGATCGTTTGCCAGATTGCACTCTTCGTATATCGGAGCCAGTTCGAACTGGTTCGGAGCTACTTCGTTGTGGCGCGTTTTTACAGGAATACCCAGTTTATAACATTCAATCTCAAGCTCTTTCATAAACTCTTGTACGCGTGACGGAATGGCTCCGAAAAAATGGTCGTCGAGCTGTTGGTTCTTGGCACTCTCGTGTCCGATAAGCGTCCGTTCGGTAAGCGACAGATCGGGGCGCGCGGAATAGAGGTCTTCATCGACCAGAAAGTATTCCTGTTCCCAGCCGAGGAAAGTGGTCACTTTATGAACGTCTTCATTGAAATAGTGGCATACTTCGATGGCCGCTGTGTCAAGCGCTTCGATGGAACGGATGAGCGGTGTCTTGTAGTCGAGTGCTTCGCCGGTGTATGCGATAAATACCGACGGGATACAGAGCGTGTCGTCAACGATAAATGCCGGCGACGACGGATCCCACGCCGAATAGCCGCGAGCTTCGAAAGTATTGCGCAGTCCGCCACTCGGAAAACTCGACGCGTCCGGTTCCTGCTGGGTCAGCAGCTTGCCGTTGAACTCTTCTATCATGCCGCCTTTGCCGTCGAGCTCTACAAATGCATCGTGTTTTTCGGCTGTTCCGTCAGTCAGAGGCTGGAACCAGTGCGTATAATGCGTGACGCCTTTTTCGAGCGCCCACATGCGCATACCGGCGGCAACATGACTGGCTATCTGGCGATCGATAGGCTTGCAGCTGTCGATAGCGTCCGTCAGTGCCTGATAAGTCTCTTTGGAAAGGTACTTTTGCATTGCCTTCCGGTTAAAAACGTTTTCGCCAAAATAGTCGGAAACTTTTTGAGTGGGTGTAACGACTTCTATCGCCTTCCGGTTTGAAGCCTTTTCCACTGCATTGAAGCGTGTGATTGACATTGTTGATTGTTTTTTGTGTTATACCTTTGCAAAATTACTCCTTTTCTTTAGATGAGGAAAAGGAATGACTGAAAAACATGGATTTTGTGAATTGTCGGAACGACTGTTTTCGTTGATCTTATTTTGTGTATCAAAGCAAAAATGTTATATCTTTGGAGGCGTAAAATGAAGTGAGACTTAAAATAGTATATCATGAAAAAGATTTTTAATTGTTTTGTTATCCTTTGCTTTCTGCTGCCTGCCGCCCTGTATGGCGGAGAGATTAATCTTTCTCATGCTTCATTACTGGTATCCAAAACGATCCGGGAGCCTGTACGCTCGTCAATCATTACCATGATGCAGGAGGAGATCAGCAAGCGGACAGGGTTCAAGTTGGAATCAGCTGATAAATGGGGCAAATCACTGACGATAGCTTTGGTGAAAGCATCGGATGCCGGCTTATACGGGCGGGCTTTGCCTTCGGATGCAGAATTGCCGGCTAAGGCCGAGTCGTACAGAATTGAATATCAGGACAACGGCCCGCATGCCACGCTCTGGCTGATTGGCGCTGACGACCGAGGTGTTCTTTTTGCGGCCGGACATCTGTTGCGGACTTCTTTTTATCAAAAGAACAGGATGAATCTCGATATGAATCGTCAGGGCGTGTATGAACCGGTAGATTCGATCCGCGGTCATCAGCTGGGGTATCGTCCTTTGCCGAATACGTATGATTTGTGGACCGGCCCGCAGTTTGAGCAGTATATTCGCGAACTGGTTATCTTTGGAACGAATAGTATCGAGGCTGTTCCTACGGATAATGCGCCCGATTCGATCATGAAGACGCCTAAGGATTCCATCAATTATTATATCAGCCGTGTCTGTCGGAAGTATGGACTGGATTATTGGATTTGGACTCCGGCCGAGGTCGATCTTTCGGATCCTGTTGCCAATCAGAGAGAGTTCCTGAGAAACGTGGCTTTCTACAGCCATTGTCCGAAGCTGGATAATGTGTTTGTTCCGGGAGGTGATCCGGGAAGCAATCATCCGAAGTATCTGTTGCCATTTATGAAAAAGCTTTCGGAAGCGTTGAAGAAGTATCATCCTGCGGCGGGTATGTGGATTTCGCTCCAGGGTTTCAATGATGAAGAGATGGAATATTTCTATCATTATCTGGAGACTGAACAGCCGGATTGGTTGCGTGGCGTGGTTTGCGGACCAGGGAGCCCTTCTATCTTCGAGACGCGCACCCGTTTGCCGCAACGTTATCTGCTTCGCCACTATCCGGATATCACACATTGCGTCCGCTGTCAGTATCCGGTGCTGCGCTGGGATCAGGCTTTCGCTCTGACTTATGGTCGCGAGCCTATTAATCCGCAGCCTGAATATTATTCGACTATTCATGACAAGTATGCGCCTATGACCAATGGTTATATTACTTATTCGGAAGGTGTGACCGATGACGTGAACAAGTTCGTTTGGAGTCTCCGCTCCTGGAGTCCGTCTTTTTCTGTAGCGGAAGCCGTTTCACAATATGAACGTTTTTTCTTTTGTTCAAAGCCGAAAGATCATGTTGCTGAAGCAATAATGAGTCTGGAAAAAAACTGGGACGGACCGATAGAAAACAATCAGGGCATCGAAGCCTCGTTCCGCCATTGGCAGCAGTTGGAGCAGGCATATCCAGGATTGCATGACAACTGGCGTTGGCAGATGTTGGTCTTGCGTGCCTATTATGATGCATACGTGGAAAGAAGAAAAGTTTACGAACAGCAACTTGAACAGTCGGCTAACCGGATTCTTTTGGCAGCTCCCGCGTTGGGTTCGGAAATGGCTATGCAACGCGCTCTGGAAAAAGTGAACGAAGCGGATACGCATCCGATAGGTCAGGCGTTGAAACAAAAAATTGCCGGTTATTGCGAAATTTTGTATCATTCGATTGGCTGGCAGAGCAGTTTTAAAAAATATCATGCCGACGGACCGGAACGCGGTTGTATCTTGGATTATATTGATTATCCGCTGAATAATCGCTGGTGGCTTGCCGATGAGTTCACCAAGATAGGTAAGATGCCGGCTGAAAAAGATAAGCTTGCCCGTCTAAATGTGATTGCCACATGGCAGAACCCCGGCGAAGGTAATTATTATGACAATATTTCAGATGTCAGCCAAAGTCCTCATGTAGTGACAACGGTTGAGGATGGAACGGATGTTGCCTGGTGGGATGACGGATGGAGCCGTTGCCGCCTTTCTACACAGTTGTTTCAGCATGCACCCAGGCTGGTTTATGAGAACCTGAATCCGAATGTCAATTATGTAATCCGGATCGCAGGAAAAGGCGATGCGTTGCTGCGGGTGAATGGTTATCGTATGACGCCGCGTTTGTATAGCAAAGACTTGGAAGGGTTTAAAGAATTCTTTATCAGTCGCAGATATATGGATAAAGGCAAACTGATTGTAAGCTTCGATGAACCGGAAGAGTCACAAGTAAATTGGCGTCAGCAATCGTTTATCAGTGATGTGTGGCTGCTGAAAGCTGAAGATTAAATGTATGAACAAGAAATAATGACATTGTAGATTATGATACCTAAGCCTTTAAAAGGAATCATCCCTCCGTTAGTCACGCCGATGCTGGATGAAAACACCTTGGATCTGAAAGGACTCGAACGCCTTTTGAATCATGTTATTTCGGGTGGCGTGTCAGGTATATTTATACTTGGAACGAGTGGAGAGGCGCAAAACCTCAGTTACGCAGTTAGAAAAGAGATGATCAAACAAACTTGCCGGATTGTAGGCGGGAGAGTGCCGGTACTGGTCGGCATATCGGATACCAGTTTTGTTGAAAGTATCTCTTTGGCGAATAAAGCGCATGAATTTGGTGCAGATGTGCTGGTGGCTACGCCTCCGTTTTATTATACGCCGGGTCAGGCCGAACTGATTCAATATTACTGGGACTTGGCCGATCAAGTGCCTCTGCCGTTATTTCTCTATAATATGCCATCGCATGTGAAGGTGATGATAGAACCCGAAACAATCGTAAAACTGGCTGCAAACAATAATATCATCGGCCTGAAAGACAGTTCGGCCAATGGTGTCTATCTGCAGAAAGTCATGTATCTGCTGAAAGACAGGCCTGACTTTACTATTTTGGTCGGTCCTGAAGAAATGACGGCGGGAATGGTTCTGATGGGAGCACATGGCGGGGTGAATGGAGGAGCGAATATCTATCCCGAACTGTACGTCTCGCTTTATCAGGCGGCTTGCAACAAAGATTTTGAAACAATAGCCGAATTGCAACCCAAGGTAATGAATATAAGTCTTTCGCTTTATAATATCGGAAAATATGCGTCCAGCTATATTAAAGGGCTTAAGACAGCTTTGAATTTGAAAGGTATCTGTGATGATTTTATGCCCGAACCGTTTCATAAGTTCAACGCGGCTGAGCGGAAGTTTGTCGAACTGAAGCTGAAAGAGCTGGATAGTCTCATCAAATAAGCATATGAAATGAAACTGTCGGTCATCGATCTTGTCATATTCCTTATATTCATGCTGGGGACGTTTCTCTTCGGATGTTCGTTTTTTCAGAAGAAAAGAAATTCCGGCGATTATACTTCAGCGGGAGGGAAACTTCCGGCTTGGGTTGTCGGAATGTCCATCTTTGCTACTTATGTCAGCAGTATCAGTTTCCTGGCTTTGCCCGGAAATGCTTATAAAGGCAATTGGAATTCTTTTGTGTTCAGTTTGTCGATCCCGATAGCTTCATGGATCGCTGCGAAATATTTTGTTCCGTTCTATAGGAAAATCAACAGTATATCTGCGTATAGTTTTCTAGAAGAACGCTTTGGCTATTGGGCGCGTGTCTATGCCTCCTGTTGTTATCTGCTTACACAGGTGGCCCGAATAGGATCGGTGCTGTATCTGATGGCTTTACCTCTGCATAGCATGTTGGGTATAAGTGTTGCGTCGCTGGTTATTGTTTTAGGGGTATGTGTTGTTATTTATTCCGTATTGGGAGGGATACAGGCTGTTATCTGGACAGATGCCATTCAGGGGCTTATCTTGATTGTCGGCGCATTGGCTTGCGTCGTCGTTTTACTTTTTTCCATGCCGGAAGGACCATCGCAATTGTTTCAGGTTGCCATTGCGCATGACAAGTTTTCTTTGGGCAGTTTCAGTCCGGATCTTTCAACAGCAACGTTCTGGGTGACTCTGGTCTACGGCCTGTTTATCAATATGCAGAATTATGGTATCGATCAGAATTATGTTCAGCGCTATAAGACGGCGAAGGATGACAGGAGTGCTCGCTCGGCAGCACTGTTTGGCGGATTGTTGTATGTGCCGGTCAGTTTGTTTTTCTTTTTTATAGGAACAGCTCTTTTTGCTTATTACAATGTGACGCCGTCGCTGCTCCCTGCCGGGACGCCGAGCGATGATGTTTTCCCTTATTTTATTGTTCACGGACTTCCTGTCGGTATAACCGGACTGCTTATTGCTGCAATCTGTGCTGCGGGAATGAGTACGGTATCGACGAGTATAAATAGTTCTGCAACGATCATATTAACTGATTTTTATCAACATAAACGGCAGCGCACTGACAGGCAGAATATGATGGTTTTGTATCTGACGTCATTTTTGCTTGGTATGTTGGGAATTGGACTGGGATTAGCCATGATGTCTGTACAAAGCGCTCTGGAGGCATGGTGGAAGCTGGCCGGAATATTTAGTGGCGGAATGTTAGGGCTGTTCTTACTTGGTTATCTTGGAAGGAGGGTTAAAAGTATTTATGCTGCGATCGGTGTGATTTGCGGTGTGATTTTAATCTCATGGATGAGTCTGGGGCACAATGTGATCTTTCATAATTATTTGACGATCGTTTTTGGAACCATATTGATTTTTATGGTGGGATTTCTACTTTCTGTTTTATTCGGAAAGAGAAAGGCATAGTGTTCACGGACATGTACATTCTATGGCATTTTAGTGATTAAGTAATGCAAAATCATTACCTTTGCAATCAAATTAAACAAATAAAGTAAGTCATGCAGAAACCGTCTATACCCAAAGGGACCAGAGATTTTTCGCCCGAAGAAATGGCGAAACGTAATTATATTTTCAATACAATTCGCGAAGTATATCATCTTTATGGATTTCAACAGATTGAAACGCCGGCAATGGAAAATCTTTCCACTCTGATGGGAAAGTATGGCGAAGAAGGCGATAAATTATTGTTTAAAATCTTGAACTCCGGCGATTGTTTTAGTGATATCAGTGATAATGAGTTAATGGAACGTAATGCGGTGCATTTTGCAAATAAGGCTTGCGAAAAAGGTCTGCGTTATGATTTGACTGTTCCTTTTGCCCGCTTTGTTGTACAACATCGCAATGAAATAGCATTTCCTTTTAAGCGTTATCAGATTCAACCTGTGTGGCGTGCCGATCGTCCGCAAAAAGGTCGTTATCGTGAGTTTTATCAGTGCGACGGCGATGTCGTTGGCTCTGATTCATTAATCAATGAGGTCGAACTGATTCAGATTATGAATGAGGTGTTCAGGCGTTTTGGCATTCGCGTTTGTATCAAGATGAATAATCGAAAGATTTTGGCAGGCATTGCTGACATTATCGGTGAGGCTGAAAAGATTGTGGATATCACTGTTGCTATTGATAAGCTGGATAAGATCGGTTTGGAGAATGTCAATGAAGAACTGCGCTCAAAAGGTCTTACAGAGGAGGCTATTGCACGTTTGCAACCGATTATCATGCTGAAGGGAACAAACCGTGAGAAACTTGCTGTATTAAAACAGGAACTTGCTGTCTCGGGAACGGGAATGAAGGGTATTGAAGAAATGGAATATATTCTGGACCGGGTGGATAGTCTTCAGCTGACCGCCGAACTTGAAGTGGACTTGACTTTGGCACGCGGATTGAACTACTACACGGGAACGATTTTTGAAGTAAAAGCACTGGATGTTCAGATTGGAAGTATTACCGGTGGCGGACGATATGACAACTTGACGGGTGTTTTTGGCATGGATGGCGTGTCAGGTGTGGGAATCTCTTTCGGCGCTGATCGTATCTTTGATGTGTTGAATCAGCTGAATCTCTATCCGGCCGATTCCTTGCAGACAACGCAATTGTTGTTTGTTAACTTCGGCGAAAAAGAAACAGACTATTTGCTGCCGTTGATTGCCAAAGTTCGTGCTGCCGACATTCGTACAGAGCTCTATCCGGAGTCGGCAAAAATGAAGAAACAGATGGGCTATGCCGACACAAAGAGGATCCCGTTTGTGGCTATTGTTGGGGAAACGGAGATTAACGAAGGAAAAGTAAACTTGAAGAATATGCTTACGGGTGAGCAAAAGCTCATTTCAGTGGATGACTTGATAGAAAATATACATTAACTATACTTATGAAACGTGCAGTTCTGATTATCGGTTTGTCATTATTGTGCATATCATGCCATTTCAGACCTCGTGCGGCATGGGTGACTACAACGGATGGCGATGTATGGCATGAACAATCGGAACTGATTGCAGCTTCCGTCGATACGATTCCATCTGTTGATGTAACAATCCTTACGGAGAAACGTCAGCAGCAGATAGATGGATTCGGAGCTTGTTTTAATGAGTTGGGATGGATTTCGTTGAGTAAACTGGCACCCGAATCGAGAGAAAATATTATGGAAGAATTGTTTTTCCCGGATTTCGGGGCAAATTTTAATATTTGCCGTATGCCTGTTGGTGCCAATGATTTTTCACGCGACTGGTATTCGTATAATGAGACTGATAGCGATTTTGTGATGTCTGACTTTACGATTGCCAACGATGTGCAGACATTAATTCCGTTCATAAAAAATGCACAAAAGTATAATCCTGATTTGAAAATATGGGCTTCGCCATGGTGTCCGCCAAGTTGGATGAAATACAATAAGCATTATGCTTCGGCATATACGGACGAGACGGTCGATCCTAAATATAGAAATGGATTGCCGAAGGAAGATGTGGGGCGTGAAGGAACGGATATGTTTATTCAGGATTCATTGTATTTACAGGCATATGCACTATATTTTTCAAAGTTCATTTCTGCATATAAAGAAAAGGGTATTCCTGTTTTTGCTGTGATGCCTCAAAATGAATTCAATTCGGCGCAAGTGTTTCCGAGTTGTTGCTGGAAATCTTCTTCGCTGGCTCATTTTATCGGCAGATATTTAGGGCCGGAGATGAAGAAGCAGGGTGTAGAGATTCTGTTCGGCACGGTAGAACGAGCTAATGAAGCATTGGTTGATACGGTACTGACAGACCCTGAGGCTGCCAAATATGTTACAGGTGTTGGTTTTCAGTGGGCAGGCAAGGGTGCGGTGAATGGCATTCATAAACGTTACCCGGACATGAAGTTGTATCAGTCGGAACAGGAATGCGGCAACGGCAGGAACGACTGGGAAGGTGCATTTCACTCATGGGACCTGATGCGTACGTATTTTAACGGAGGGGTTTCAGCCTATATGTATTGGAATATATCTTTGGAAAAAGGAGGCATAAGTCGCTGGGGATGGGCTCAAAATTCGCTGGTCGTTGTTGATCCGGCCACTGAATCGTATGTCTTTACCCCCGAATATTATGTCTTGAAACATTTAAGTCATTATGTTTCTCCTGATGCTTACAAGGTCGCTACGAAAGGTAATTATAATAATCTGCTGGCTTTTGTCAATCATGACGGAAGTGTAGTCGTTGTAGTGGCCAATGAGAACGATATGTCGCAAAAATTAAAGATACGTATTGAAGGGCGTGTATATCAGCCTGTTTTGCCGGCTCATTCTATTACTACATTATTTGTTGATTAAAAGAAAAGGCTATGTGCGGCAGAAGAGAATGGCCAACCTGTCAGTCTGTCTCACTGCAAAGTTTGTTATCGCTGAAAAAATGGCAGGTTTTATCGAAATATTTGTTTTGGCATGAATTTGGCATATATCCTAATGTGCTTCAAAAGAACACAAAAGTAATTATAATTATTAACAAATAAAAATATGTCAACAATGAACATTAAACCATTAGCAGATCGGGTCCTTATTAAACCCGCTGAAGCAGAAGAGAAAACATTAGGTGGAATCATTATTCCTGATTCTGCAAAAGAAAAACCGTTGAAAGGTGCAGTAGTTGCTGTAGGCAACGGAACTAAAGATGAAGAAATGGTTGTCAAAGGTGGAGATGAAGTACTTTATGGCAAATATGCGGGTACCGAAATCGAATTTGATGGTGAGAAATACCTCATTATGCGTCAATCGGATATTTTAGCTATCATCTAATTTGTAGTAATTCAAACATTATAAATTTCTAAATAAGTAAATATTATGGCTAAAGAGATTAAATATGATATGGAAGCTCGCGACCTTTTGAAAAAGGGCGTTGATGAATTGGCTAATGCCGTTAAAGTTACATTAGGCCCAAAAGGTCGTAACGTGATTCTTGAGAAGAAGTTTGGTGCTCCTCAGGTTACGAAGGATGGTGTTACTGTTGCTAAAGAGATCGAATTGACCTGCCCGTTTGAGAACATGGGTGCACAGATGGTAAAAGAAGTAGCTTCCAAAACGAATGATAACGCTGGTGATGGTACTACTACTGCTACAATCCTGGCACAATCAATTATTGGTGTTGGATTGAAAAACGTTACAGCCGGTGCAAATCCAATGGATTTGAAACGTGGTATAGATAAGGCTGTTGCAAAGGTTGTTGAGAGTCTGGCTAAGCAGGCAGAAGCTGTTGGCGACAAATTTGAAAAGATCGAGCATGTAGCAAAGATTTCTGCAAATGGAGATGAATCAATAGGTAAGCTGATTGCTGAAGCAATGCATAAGGTTAAGAAAGAAGGCGTTATAACTGTAGAAGAAGCTAAGGGTACGGAAACGACAGTTGATGTTGTTGAAGGTATGCAGTTTGATCGTGGTTATATTTCTCCTTATTTCGTAACGGATACAGAGAAGATGGAATGTCAGCTTGAGAATCCTTATCTCTTGATTTATGACAAGAAAATTTCTGTATTGAAAGACTTGCTGCCTATTTTGGAACCGGCAGTTCAAAGCGGACGTCCGTTGTTGATCGTAGCTGAAGATATTGATAGCGAGGCTTTGGCCACATTGGTTGTAAACAGATTACGTGGTTCGTTGAAAGTTTGTGCTGTTAAAGCTCCGGGCTTTGGCGATCGTCGTAAGGCAATGCTTGAAGATATTGCTATTCTTACAGGTGGTACAGTCATTTCAGAAGAAAAAGGTTTGAAACTGGAAGGCGCAACAATGGATATGCTGGGCACAGCTGAGAAGATTACTATCAATAAGGACAACACAACCATTGTTAATGGCGGTGGCGACAAGAAAGCTATCGAGGCTCGTATAGCTCAGATAAAGATTCAGATGGAAAATACAACATCTGATTACGATAAAGAGAAATTGCAGGAACGTCTGGCTAAATTGGCCGGTGGTGTTGCCGTTCTTTATGTAGGTGCTGCTTCGGAAGTTGAAATGAAGGAAAAGAAAGACCGTGTTGATGATGCATTGCATGCAACGCGTGCTGCTATCGAAGAAGGTACAGTTCCTGGTGGTGGTGTTGCCTATATTCGTGCTATTGAAGCTTTGGAAGGGATGAAAGGCGAAAATGAAGACGAAACAACAGGTATCGAAATCATTAAACGTGCGATAGAAGAACCATTGCGTCAGATTGTTGCAAACGCTGGTAAAGAGGGTGCAGTAATCGTTCAGAGAGTTAAGGAAGGCAAGGGCGATTTTGGTTATAATGCCCGCACGGATAAATATGAAAACCTCTGTGCATCGGGAGTTATTGATCCTGCAAAGGTTACTCGTGTTGCATTGGAAAATGCAGCTTCAATCGCCGGTATGTTCTTGACAACAGAATGTGTAGTTGCTGAGAAGAAAGAAGAAACTCCAGCTCCCCCTATGAATCCTAATATGGGTGGCGGCATGGGCGGTATGATGTAATTCTTCCCATAAAATAAATAACTCGGACAGCTGTTTTCTTTATTGAAGGCAGCTGTCCTTTTTTGTTCCAAGACTTAATTTTATATTTTATAGAAAAAGCCCAATATTTTTTTTAAGTCGAAAAAATACGCTTATCTTTATAGCCGAAATAATCAATCTATTAAAAGATACAATCATGAAGAACAGAAAACTAAGAATGGGAATGGTAGGCGGTGGCAGTGACGCTTTCATTGGTGCGATTCATCGTCGCGCAGCTTTTATGGATAACCAAATAGAATTGGTTTGTGGATGCTTTAGTATTAATCCTGAAATCTCAAAAAGTTCAGGTTTGTCCTATTTTTTACCGGAAGATCGAATCTATAATAACTATAAGGAAATGTTCGATCACGAAATGGAATTGCCGGAAGATGAACGGATGGATTTTGTTACAATTGTAACACCGAACCGTTTTCATTTTGAACCTGCTATGATGGCATTGGAAAGGGGTTTTCATGTAGTGGTAGATAAACCAATGACATTCTCTCTGGAAGAAGCTAAACTTCTTCAGAAGAAAGTGAAAGAGACAGGATTGGTTCTTGCTTTGACACATGTTTATTCTGCTTTTCCGGCAGTAAAGGAGGCTAAAGCGCGTATAGCCAGAGGCGAACTGGGGATGCTCCGCCGCGTTTATGTTGAGTATTCGCAGGGATGGCTTTCTCATCGCATCGAATTGAACGGAGGCAATAACGCGGTTTGGCGTACAGACCCGAAGAGCTCGGGTAAAGGCGGTTGTGTAGGGGATATAGGCACACATGCATGGCATTTAAGCGAATATATTACAGGATTGAAAGTGCAGGAGGTTTGCGCAGAGTTGAGCACATTCGCCCCGGGGCGTCCGATAGATGACGATGCAGCTGCATTCTTGCATTATGAAAATGGTGTTAAAGGTGTACTAACCGCTACACAAGTTGCTACAGGCGAAGCAAATAATATACGTATTCGCATCTATGGAGATGAAGGTGGTTTGGAATGGCGTCAGATGGAGCCAAATACTTTGACCTTAAAATGGGGTAATCGTCCGGAAGAAATTCTGCAAATCGGCAATAATGGATTTTTATCTAAAGAAGCGTTGTGGAATGTGCGTACGCCTGCCGGTCATCCGGAAGGATTTATTGAAGCATTTGCCAATATATATCACAATTTCTCACTCACGGTGAGAGCTATGAAAAATGGTCAGAAGCCCGAAGGTGATTGTTTGGATTTTCCGACGGTTGACGATGGCGTCAGAGGTTTGCAGTTTATTGAAACCATGGTAGCTGCCAGCAATGACAATGTGAATAAATGGCACAAATGGGTTGAATAGTAATTATTTTAAATATAGTATTTATGAGATTGAGTATTATTGCCTGCTGTTTTTCTTTATTATTGGGAACAGTGGCATTTGCACAAAAGAACGAGTGGCAGGATCCGAATGTGAATGAAATAAATCGTGCTCCTATGCATGCGTATTATTTTGCATATGCAAATGAAAAAAGCGCATTGACTGGGAATATGGAGTCGTCGGAGAATTTCATGACATTGAATGGCGTCTGGAAATTTAATTGGGTAAAGAATGCAGATCAAAGGCCAACGGATTTTTATTCCGTCAGCTTTAATGATAAAGGTTGGAGTAATATGAAAGTTCCGGGTATTTGGGAAAGGAACGGATATGGTGATCCTTTGTATGTGAATATTGGATATGCCTGGATGAGACAATTTAAATCCGATCCCCCGAAAATTCCTGTAGAAAATAATCATGTGGGTTCGTATCGCAAGGAAATAACGGTTCCTGCAGCATGGAAAGGTAAAGAAATATTTGCTCATTTTGGTTCAGTGACTTCTAACATTTATCTTTGGGTGAACGGTCAGTTTGTCGGTTATAGTGAGGATAGTAAATTAGAGGCTGAGTTCAACCTGACAAAGTACCTAAAACCCGGGAAGAATCTGATTGCTTTTCAGACATTCCGCTGGTGTGACGGTTCATATTTGGAAGATCAGGACTTTTTCCGTCTTTCGGGTGTTGGACGTGATTGTTATCTTTATGCACGAAATACCAAATATATTCAGGATATACGTATAACTCCGGATCTGGATGCACAATACAAGGATGCTACATTGAATGTAGCACTGAACCTGAAGGGCAGCGGTATCGTTGATCTGAAATTGCTGGATAAGTCCGGCAAGCCGGTAGCAACCGCAAATGTGAAAGGGACGGGCAAAGTATCTACTGTGATGTCAATAGCTGATCCTGAAAAATGGTCGGCCGAGACGCCGGTGCTCTATACGCTGGTTGCCAGCATGAAAGACGGCAGTCAGGAAGAGGTTATTCCGATTAAGGTCGGATTCCGTAAGATTGAGTTGAAAAATGCTCAATTATTGGTTAATGGCAAAGCTGTTTTATTTAAAGGAGCTGATCGTCATGAGATGGATCCTGATTTCGGATATTGTGTATCAAAAGAGAGAATGATCCAGGACATCACGATCATGAAGAAGTTTAATATCAATGCTGTTCGTACATGTCATTATCCAGACGATAGTTTCTGGTATGACTTATGCGATAAGTATGGCATATATATGGTTGCTGAAGCTAATCTGGAGTCTCACGGTATGGGCTATGGCAAGACTACTTTGGCAAAGAACCCATTATTTGCTAAAGCGCATCTGGAGCGTAATCAGCGTAATGTTCAACGCAACTTCAATCATCCGGCAATTATATTTTGGTCGCTTGGCAATGAAGCCGGTTTTGGACCGAATTTTGAAGCTTGCTACAAATGGATTAAGAGCGAAGATAAATCACGTGCCGTGCAATATGAACAAGCCAATAAAAGTGAGTTTACCGATATCTATTGTCCGATGTATCTGGATTATGAAGGATGTATAAAATATTGTGAGAGCGATAATACGAATAAACCTCTTATACAGTGTGAATATGCACATGCAATGGGTAATTCTGAAGGTGGTTTTAAAGAATATTGGGATTTGGTTCGCAAATATCCGAAGTATCAGGGTGGATTTATTTGGGATTTTGTGGATCAGTCGCAACGCATAACTAAGAATGGGGTATCATATTACGGTTACGGTGGAGACTGGAATCCTTACGATGCTTCCGACCAGAATTTCTGCGATAATGGTTTGATCGGACCTGATCGCATTCCGAATCCACACATGTATGAGGTTGGTCATTTCTATCAGTCAATATGGGCTACGCCTGTTGATCTTGCTAAGGGTACAATTAATGTCTACAATGAAAACTTCTTCCATGATTTGAGCAATTATGCTATGGAATGGCAGTTGCTGGGTAATGGAGAGGTACTTCAAAACGGTACGATAGAGAATATGGATGTAGCTCCGCAACAAACGAAAGAGTTTCAATTGCCATATACTACTGATGGAATTTGTAAATGCAAAGAGTTGTTGTTGAATGTTTCTTTCAAACTAAAGAAAGCGGATGGCTTGCTGTCTGCCGGGTTTGTAGTTGCAAAAAATCAGTTGACCGTTCGTCCGTATGAAGCCGGAAAACTGGATATTCAGAACGTAAAACAAGAAAATATTCAGGTAGTTACTCCAACTCTGAAGGATAATGATGTTAATTATTTGATTGTTAGTGGAGAAAACTTTAGGATGGATTTCAATCGTCATGATGGATTCCTTTGCAGATATGAAGCGAATGGAATGTCCATGTTGAAGGATGGAGGTAAACTGACACCAAACTTCTGGCGCGCTCCGACGGATAATGATATGGGGGCAAATCTTCAGATAAAGTATGCTGTATGGAAGAATCCCGAACTCAAGCTTAAGTCTCTGAAGGGAGAAATGGAAAATGGGATTGCTGTCATTAATGCTGAATATGAGATGGAGGCTGTAAAGGCAACTTTGTATTTGACCTATGTAGTGAATAATGAAGGTGCTGTGAAGGTAACAGAGAAGATGGTTGCAGATAAGTCTGCGACGGTACCTGATATGTTCCGTTTTGGTATGCAGATACAGATGCCGAAGTCTTGCGAGTACATTAATTATTACGGTAGAGGTCCGATGGAAAACTATTCAGACAGAAATAATGTATCAGATATAGGCAACTATAAACAGACTGTAGCCGAACAGTTCTATCCGTATATTCGTCCGCAAGAAACAGGAACGAAGACGGATGTCCGCTGGTGGAAGCAGATCAACGTAGGAGGAAATGGTTTGATGTTTACTGGCGAAGCTCCGTTCTCTGCATCTGCGTTGAATTATTGTATTGAATCCTTGGATGAGGGTTTGAAAAAGCACCAGACTCATTCTGAATTAGTGCCTCAGATTGATTATACGAATGTATGTATTGATAAGGTTCAAATGGGCTTGGGATGCATCACTAGTTGGGGAACGCTTCCAATTGAAAAATATCGTTTGCATTATGGTGATTACGAATTCTCATTCATTATGAAACCGACAAAATCTAATTTTTAATTAATTATATAGTATAAAGGATAGCAGTCACTATGTACTGCTGTCCTTTATGTTTATATGCCCGGAAACAGATAATCTAGATAGTAAAAACATCAGAAGAATGAAACTAAGAATATACTTAACTCTTGCCTCCTTATTTTTATGTCTGCCATTCTTATCGGCACAGAAGAATGAATGGCAGGATCCGAATGTAAATGAGATCAACAGAGCTCCGATGCATGCGAGCTATTTTGCTTATGCCAATGAAGCAAGCGCATTGAAAGGTTGTAAGGAGTCGTCAGAGAATTATATGACATTGAATGGTACCTGGAAATTCAATTGGGTGAAAAACGCAGATCAACGTCCGAGAGATTTTTATTCATTATCCTTTAATGATAAAGGATGGGATAATATAAAAGTTCCGGGGATATGGGAGCGCAACGGTTATGGACAACCTTTATATCTGGATGCCGGTTATCCATGGATGAATCAGTGTGAACCCAATCCTCCCAAAGTCCCGACTGAGAATAATCATGTAGGCTCGTATCGCAAAGAGATAACCGTACCTGCAAACTGGAAGGGGAAAGAGATATTTGCTCATTTTGGTTCAGTGACATCAAATATGTATTTGTGGGTGAACGGGCAGTTTGTGGGTTACAGTGAAGATAGTAAGCTGGAGGCAGAGTTCAATCTGACAAAATATCTGAAACCCGGAAAGAATATGATTGCTTTTCAGACATTTCGCTGGTGCGATGGTACTTATCTTGAAGATCAGGACTTTTTCCGTATGTCAGGCGTTGCACGTGATTGCTATTTGTACGCAAGGAATACGAAATATATTCAGGATATACGCGTAACCCCGGATTTGGATACACAATATAAAAATGCAACCTTAAGTGTTTCTTTGGCTTTGAAAGGGAATGGTCTTGTAGATTTGAAATTGTTGGATAAGTCCGGAAAGTCGATAGCTACCGCAAATGTAAAGGGTATAGGTAAAGTGTCGACCGTATTATCTATTTTAAATCCGGTAAAATGGACAGCTGAAACACCTGAACTTTACACTCTTGTAGCAACATTGAAGGATGCCAATCAGGTGGAAGAGGTTATACCTGTTAAAGTGGGTTTTAGAAAGATTGAACTGAAGGGCTCTCAATTATTAGTCAATGGAAAAGCAGTATTGATAAAAGGAGTGAACCGCCATGAAATGGATCCGGATTACGGATACTATGTGTCGAAAGAGAGAATGATTCAAGATATCACTATCATGAAAAAATTCAATATCAACAGTGTACGTACGTGTCATTATCCTGATGATAGTTTTTGGTATGATTTATGCGATAAGTATGGTCTCTATATGGTTGCTGAAGCCAATCTGGAATCTCACGGCATGGGGTATGACAAGACCACTTTGGCAAAGAATCCGTTGTTCGCTAAAGCTCATTTGGAGCGCAACCAGCGAAATGTTCAACGAAACTTCAATCATCCGGCAATTATATTTTGGTCGCTCGGCAATGAAGCTGGTTTTGGTCCGAATTTCGAAGCTTGCTATAAGTGGATTAAGAATGAAGATAAATCACGCACTGTACAGTACGAGCAGGCAAGAACAAATGAGTTCACTGATATCTATTGCCCGATGTATTTGGATTATGACAAATGCGAGAAATATTGCAAAGGCGATATTGATAAGCCTCTTATACAGTGCGAGTATGCACATGCGATGGGCAATTCGGAAGGAGGTTTTAAAGAATATTGGGATTTGATTCGCAAATACCCTAAATATCAGGGTGGTTTCGTTTGGGATTTTGTTGATCAATCCCAGCGTATAAAAAATAAAGCAGGAGAATCGTTTTATGCTTATGGAGGAGATTGGAATCCTTACGATGCTTCCGGACAGAATTTTTGCGACAATGGCTTGGTCGGACCTGACCGTGTTCCGAATCCGCATATGTATGAAGTATCTTATTTCTATCAGTCCATATGGACAACTCCAGTTGATTTGAACAAAGGAATAATCAATGTTTATAATGAAAATTTCTTCCATGATTTGAGATCCTATATCATGGAGTGGCAATTGCTGGAAAATGGAGAAATTGTTCAGAGTGGCATTATCGATAATATGGACGTTGCTCCACAGGAAACTAAACAATTCCAATTGCCGTATAAATATAAAGCAGAAGAAGTATGCAATTCTAAGGAAGTATTGTTGAATGTATGTTATAAGCTGAAAGACGCAGAAGGACTGTTGCCGGCTGGACATGTAGTTGCAAAAAATCAGTTGTCGGTTCGCCCTTATGAAGCGAAGAAATTGGATATTCGAAATTTGAAAGAGGCAAATATCCCGACAATCCTGCCGGATGTGACAGATAATGATATTAATTATCTGATTATTTCAAATGATCATTTCCGGATAGATTTTAATCGTCATGACGGATTCTTGTGTAGATATGAGATCAATGGAATGTCAGTGTTAAAAGAGGGGGGGAAACTGACGCCTAATTTCTGGCGTGCACCAACGGATAATGATATGGGTGTAAGTCTGCAGGTAAAATATGCAGCGTGGAAGAATCCGGAATTGAAATTAAAATCATTGCAGGGAAATTTGGAAGACAGTATTGCTGTAGTTAAAGCCGAGTATGATATGCAAGCGGTGAAAGCAACATTGTATCTGACCTATGAAATAAATAATCAGGGCGTTGTAAAAGTAACCGAGAAGATGGTTGCAGATAAGTCTGCCACAGTCTCCGATATATTCCGCTTTGGCATGCAGATGCAGATGCCGAAATCTTTTGAATACATTCATTATTATGGAAGAGGTCCGATGGAAAATTATTCAGATAGAAATAGTGTATCTGATATAGGCAATTACAGACAGACTGTTTCCGAGCAGTTTTATCCGTATATTCGTCCTCAGGAAACAGGAACGAAGACAGATATCCGTTGGTGGAAGCAGATCAACAGAGGAGGCAACGGTTTGATGTTTGTGGGAGAAGAACCTTTTTCGGCTTCGGCTTTACATTATTCTATAGAATCTTTGGACGAAGGAAAGGAAAAACATCAGACGCATGCAGAGTGGGTGCCGCAGATTGATTATACTAACGTATGTATAGATAAGGTTCAGATGGGGCTGGGTTGTATTACGAGCTGGCGCACATTGCCGATAGAAAAGTATCGCCTTCACTATGGTGATTATGAGTTTTCATTCATGATCAAACCGGTGCTGTCCGGTTTGTAAATCAAAATATAGAAGAATAATCCCGGAGTGCACAGGCATTATTCTTCTATATTTTTTATAAAAAAGTATAATTAGGTCAATTTGCGTTAAATAGATTGGTCCTTGTTTGCTTTTCTATATAAAAACGCTACTTTTATTGCCGATTATTGAATTCCTTTTTTAATTAAATGTAATACCTTTACAAGTAAAATGGTTAGTTTTAGAAATTTGAATCGTCGTTCGTCTGATAGGGAAGGTAAAAAAAACTTTTTCCGACGGAAAAGTTTTATTCTTCTTATTGGAATTCTTTTTGGAGCCGGCATTATGATTGCCGTTTATAAAACAACAGTTTATTTTTCTTCCGATGAGTCATGTATGATGTGTCATGTACATCCACATGCTGAAGATAGTTGGAAACTTTCAACTCATGTTAATAATAAGAGCGGAGTGATGACACATTGCGTTGCTTGCCACTTGCCACCTCAGAACGAAACATGGAATTACTATACAGCCAAAGCTAAACTAGGGATCAGAGATGTTTGGTTTTATTTGATAAAAGATAGCGCTGATTTTGATTGGGACAGTAAATCCGAATTAGAACAAGCTGTAAAATATATACCTAATAGTTCGTGTAAAGAGTGTCATAGAAATCTTTTCCCCGAAGGAATCAGCCAAGATGGAATTACGGCTCATCTTTATTATGAGGATAATGAAAAGAAATTGGATCTTCAGTGCATCAGTTGCCATTTGGACGCAGGTCACTACAATCCCAATTATAAACATGGAAAGCTGACTGGTATTCCCGGTCAGACAGCAAAAGCGGTTGTAGATACCAGTCTTTACTTCAAAGTGGCTACACCTGTTACATCATTTAAAAATTATACGGAACAAATTCCGGGTACGGCGGTGTCATTTAAGATGGTTGCCGTTCATGGAGGAACATTTAAAATGGGTAGTACCGACAAAGAAGCCTTTCATAAGCCGGATGAAGCTCCGGCACATAACGTGAGTGTCAGCCCGTTCTTTATGTCCGAAGTTGAGGTTACCTGGGATCAATATTGGGCATTCTATGGAAACACAATGAGTGAAGGACGTACGCCTCCGGAAAAAGTATATGCGAACAATAGTAATCCTAATGTAGATGCTATCACAGGCCCGACGCCTCCGTTTGGTTTTCCGGATCAAGGCTGGGGTTCTGGTGATAGACCCGCAATTACAATGACTCATTATGCAGCTGAAACATTCTGTCAGTGGCTTTCGAAGAAAACAGGAAAGAAGTATCGTCTGCCAACAGAAGCAGAATGGGAATACGCAGCTCGTGGCGGTACGGAAACGCCTTATTTCTTCAAAGGAAATCCCAAAGATTTCTCTGATCGTGGTTTCTGGCGCAAATTCTTTGATGCTAAGACCGAGGATATTTCTTCATACATCATTTATCGCAAGGATAGTAAGAATAGAACTCAAGAACCAAGCGCAGTTAAGGCCAATCCGTTTGGTTTGAAGAATATGTTGGGTAATGTGATGGAATATTGCGCAGATAAATATGATCCAAAAGCTTATAGCAAGATGGGTAATAATGCTAAGAACCCGATTGTGAAAGAAGGCACCGAGTGGGTCGTTCGTGGTGGTGATTATTCGTCTGATGCAGCAGATGTCCGTTCAGCTGCACGTGATTATACCAAACACGATGCGTGGTTGAAGACAGATCCTCAGCAACCAAAGAGTATCTGGTGGTATTCTGATATTCGTGGAATAGGTTTTCGTGTAGTATGTGAGCCTGATGCTTCGTTAAGAGCTAAATAATTTTTATTGATAAAAAGTATTATATCATGAAAGAAAACAACGGTATTAGCAGAAGAACTTTTTTGAAGAGCTCTGCAATGGTAGGTGCACTGGGTGCCATAGGTACAGGAAGTGCAAGTATTTTAACCTCTTGTTCGGGTAAGGGAGAATCAGTAGGTTCCGACAAACCTCTGAAAGCACCTGGAAGTTATTATGTTCCAGACCTGCCTGATAAAGCCACCGATGGTAAAGCACTGAAAGTGGGTGTTATTGGTTGCGGTGGTCGTGGTTCTGGTGCGACATTCAACTTGTTGGATGCAGCCAATGGCATTACTATTGCTGCTCTAGGCGATGTTTTCCAGGAGAGAGTTGATGAATTGGCTGGAAAATTGAAAGATCAGAAGCAGGTTGATGTTCCTGCCGACAAGCGTTTTGTTGGTTTGGATGCATATCAGAAGGTTATTGATAGCGGCGTTGATGCAATCATTGTAGCAACACCTCCTCTGTTCCGTCCATTACATTTTCAATATGCTGTAGATAAGAGCAAACATTGCTTCCTTGAGAAACCGATCTGTGTTGATCCGGTAGGTTATCGTACGATTATGGCTGCTGCTAAACAAGCTCAGGCAAAGAACTTGTGTGTCGTTACAGGTACACAGCGTCATCATCAGCGTAACTATGTTGAATCATTGAAAAAAATCATGGATGGTGCAATTGGTGAAATCACGGGCGGTTGCGTTTATTGGAATCAGCCAATGTTGTGGTTTAAGAAACGTGAAGCCGGTTGGAACGATTGCGAATATATGATTAAGGATTGGGTAAACTGGAAATGGTTATCAGGTGATCATATTGTAGAGCAGCACGTACATAATATTGATGTATTCTTGTGGATGAGCGGTTTGAAACCTGTTAAAGCTGTAGGTTTCGGTTCTCGTCAACGTCGTCTTACCGGTGATCAATACGATAATTTCAGTATAGATTTCACCATGGAAAATGGTATTCATCTGCATAGTATGTGTCGTCAGATAGACGGTTGCGTTAATAACGTAAGCGAATTCATCCAGGGAACAAAGGGTACTTGGTCTACAGAAAACGGTGATACTGTTATTAAGGATAACACAGGTAAGGAAATCTGGAAGTATGATAAGGAAGCAGAGAAAACAGCTCACAAACAAAATGATCCATATGTATTGGAACATGTAAACTGGGTTAACTGTATCCGCAGCAACAAACCTATTGAATTAGCATCTGCAACGGCTGCTTCTTGTATGGCTGCAATTATGGGTCGTGAGTCAGCATATACCGGAGCTGAAACAACATGGGATGCAATGGCTGCTTCTGCACTTGATTATACTCCGAAAGATCTGAATCTGGGTAAGATGGATATGACTGGATTTGTAGTTCCTGTTCCCGGTACTCCTCATGAAGAGAAAAAAGAGGAAGACAAGAAGGATGACAAGAAAAAAGAAGCAAAAAAGTAAAATTTTATTAGAATGACACTAAACAGAAGAAACTTCTTAAGAACATCTCTGTCGGGTGCTGCAATAACTTTAGGAGCTCCAGCTTTCGCCGCATGCGTGTCGAAAGCTGCTCCTGACGAATCTGCCGGCAATATAAAGAAGGGACAGGGTGCTAAGAACAAAGCTGTGTTGAATATATCATTTCAGGAAGGTGTAGCTCCGGGGAAGACCTTGAAGGAGAAGCTTGATTTTATGGAAAAGAATGGTGTTGTTGGTTTCGAACCGGGCGGCAATGGTTTAGGCGCACGTGTCAGTGAAATCAAGAATGCTTTGAAAGGACGCAATATTAAGGTTAGTGCTATTTGTGCCGGCTTTAAGGGGTTCATTCTTTCTACAGATCCGGCAATCCGCAAGCAATGCATGGACACTATGAAAGAGATCATTACTGCTGCCGGCGAATTGGGTTCTGTCGGAGTAATCATCGTTCCGGCATTCAATGCTCAGGTTCCGGTAATGCCTCATACAATGGAGACACGCAATTTCCTTTGCGAGCAGTTTAATGAAATGGGTACATTCGCTGCAGAACACGGTACGTCGGTTATCTTTGAACCGTTGAACCGTAAGGAATGTTTCTATATGCGTCAGGTAGCCGACGCCGCTTCCGTATGTCGGGATATCAATAATCCGGGTGTACGTTGTATGGGTGATTTCTGGCATATGACGTGGGAAGAAACTTCTGATATGGGTGCTTTTATTTCAGCAGGAAAATACCTGCAGCACGTACATATAGCGAGCCGTAAGCGTCGTAGTATGCCCGGTGAAGATGGTGTTGCCGATAATTATGTAGAAGGTTTCAAAGGTCTTAAAATGATCGGCTATCAGAAGTTCGTCAGTTTCGAATGCGGATGCCAGGGAGATCGCGAAACTTTGGCTGTTGCTGCTGTGAAATTGCTCCGCAAACAGTGGGAAGAAGCGTAAACGAATATGCCTCTAGTTTATTCAAATATGCAAATGAGTGAGGTGGTGGAAGAACATCCCTCACTCATTCCTGTTATTAACCGATTTGGCATTCGTCTGGGCTTGGGTGATAAGTCTGTAAAGACAGTCTGTGATGATTATCATCTGGATGCCGATTTTCTGTTGATGGTTATCAACACTTTTTTAAATGAAGAGTATTTCCCCGAAAAGAAACTGCAAACTTTTCATGCTTCACAGGTTATTGATTATCTACGAAAGACGAATACCTATTATCGTCGCTATCAGTTGCCGAATATTGAGCGGCATCTGAATTCTTTTATTTCTATGAGCACTCCCGGGAATCAATCCTTGAGTCTGATTGGTCGTTTTTTTATGTCTTTTAAGAATGAACTGATTAAACGTATAGATAAAGACGAAGAAGAGTCGTTTCCCTACTATTTGTCCATGTGCGAGAAGCTGGCTAAGGATAATCGGAAAATAGAACCATTTGCCTTGATTTCAGGAGAACCTGTAGAAGATCCGATAGAAGCTCTGTTAGCTGATTTGAAAAGTATTATGGTTAAACATATTTCCGGCGAATATGATGAGAATCTTTGTTATGCGGTAATTTTTGCCATAAGCAGTTTGGAAAAAGACATCAAACAGCATAACCGTATTCGTTATAGAATATTGCTTCCGATGGTTTCTGCAATGGAAAAACTGAATAGTTGATGAAAGATGCATCGAAATAAACGAATAGCAATTATTTTAGCTGATACGCTACAGAGCTTGGGTTTACAGAGTCTTCTTATTGATTATTTTTCGCCTGTTGAAGTTTCCTGTTTCTCTTCTTTTGAGCTTTTTGCAAATACAGGAAGCGATTCATATGATTACTATTTCACTGATTCTGATTCATGGATATTGAATTCTGAATTCTTTTTACCGCACCGCAGCAAAACACTTGTTTTAATAAATAGGACCAAACCTGCCGAACTCTCTAATAATCACATTACTATATACTCCCCTCAGGAAGTTATCATTGAAGAGATGGAGCGGCTGTTGACAAGTGCAAGTCTGTCTACTCCAGCTACAGAAAAAAGTAAAGGACTTTCAACCCGCGAGATCGACGTGCTTCAATTGATTGTCAAGGGAATAACGAATAAGGAAATCGCTGATAAACTGAATATAAGCCTTAATACGGTTCTTACACATCGTAAAAATATTACAGCCAAATTGGGCATTAAAACCGTTTCCGGTCTCACCTTCTATGCATTGATGAATGGTATTGTATCTACTGATAATATAGATTTGTAAAACAGTTTTGTTCAAAGAACTCTGTTTGCAGAGTATTTATTATCTTTGCATTAATCAATCATTAAATAGTCAGAATATGGAAACAGTAGAAGACAAAATGGTAGAGATAGTTCGATTTACGTATCCTGCTGATGCACAAACCCTGATGGCTCTTTTGCGTTCAGAGGGTATAGAATGCTATTTGCGTGATGAGTTTAGTTCTCAGATTATGGGCGGCTATGCTGATATTGGCGGTGCCCGTGTCGAAATACTGGAAAGTGAAGTGCAACATGCGCTTGACGTGATGAAAGAGGGTGGGTATGAGATTCCCAAAGAGAATGAAGAGCCGGAAGGAGTACAAACTGTTTCCGGTTTTGCCCAACGTATTCCTTTCTTGCGGAAGTACCCGCTGGAAAAGCAGATCATTATTATTTTAGTTACTGTGGCTGTTTTATTAGGATTGTTTGTCTATTTAGGTTCATTATTATCATCGAATTGACAGATTTGTATTATGAAGCGGAGAAAGATTACAAATAGTCAGGCTGTATGTATTATTATACTATGGGGGCTATTGTGTTATATGTTGTTGACATACAGTAAAAAAATAGATTTTGATGTCATATTTTCTATTTTGGCATCAGCTATCATTGTGTTTGTTCCTTTATATAAAAATATGAGACATCGTGTAGATGAAAAGTGATTGATTTTTCACAATAAGTATGTCTAAATGGTATTTTAATCGTTAATTTACTTTCAAAAGTTTGCCGGTTTGAAAAAGTAGCTTACCTTTGTGCTGTCACATTAAGAGCGGTATCTTAGTGACGAATTGGTATAACATTCTATATAAAATCAATTATGAAGGCAAGTGAAGTTCTAGGAGACTTGAAAAGAAGGTTTCCGAATGAACCTGAATATCATCAGGCTGTATCGGAAGTGTTATCAACGATTGAAGATGCATATAATGAGCATCCCGAGTTTGAAAAAAGCAATTTAATTGAGCGTTTGTGTATTCCTGACAGAATCTTTACGTTTCGTGTTTCATGGATGGATGATAAGGGTCGTATTCAGACGAATATGGGATACCGTATTCAGCATAACAATGCTATTGGTCCGTATAAAGGAGGCGTTCGTTTCCATTCGTCCGTTAATTTGTCAATTCTCAAGTTTTTAGCATTTGAGCAAACATTTAAGAATTCCCTGACAACACTCCCTATGGGTGGTGCAAAAGGAGGTTCTGATTTTAATCCGAGAGGTAAGTCAAATGCCGAAGTCATGCGTTTTTGTCAGGCATTTATGCTTGAATTGTGGCGCTATGTCGGACCGGATACCGATGTTCCTGCAGGTGATATCGGTGTAGGCGGACGTGAAGTTGCTTATATGTATGGTATGTATAAGAAACTGGCTCGTGAGAATACAGGAACCTTTACCGGTAAAGGTATTGAGTTTGGTGGTTCGCTGATTCGGCCTGAAGCAACGGGATACGGAAATGTATATTTCCTGTTGGAGATGTTGAAGACCAAAGATATTGACCTTAAGGATAAAGTAGTTGCCGTTTCCGGTTCGGGGAATGTGGCACAGTATACAGTAGACAAATTGATTGATTTGGGTGCTAAAGTTGTCACCATGTCTGACTCAGATGGCTATATTTATGATCCTGATGGTATTGATCGTGAGAAGTGGAATTATATCATGGAACTAAAGAATTTGTATCGCGGTCGTATTCGTGAATATGCAGAGCAGTACGGAGTCAAGTATGTTGCCGGAGCTCGTCCATGGAGCGAAAAGTGCGATATAGCCATGCCTAGTGCCACTCAGAATGAAATTAGCGGTGAAGAAGCTGCCAAACTGGTTGCTAACGGTTGTTTTGCTGTATCGGAAGGGGCGAATATGCCATCAACACCGGAAGCGATCAAAATATTCCAGGATTCAAAGATTCTATATGCTCCGGGTAAGGCCTCTAATGCAGGTGGTGTATCGGTTTCCGGTTTGGAGATGACACAGAATGCTCAGAAGCTGAGTTGGACCAGCGAAGAAGTCGATGCCAAGCTAAAGAGCATCATGCAGAATATCCATGAACAGTGTCTGAAATATGGTACACTGTCTGATGGTTATGTGAATTATGTTAAGGGTGCCAATGTTGCCGGCTTTATGAAAGTGGCTAAAGCGATGATGGCTCAGGGAATCCTTTAATTAGTATAATTTGTTTAGTTGCGAGCGTGGCCCGAAAGGTTACGCTCGTTTTTGTTTTGTCAATTATTAATTCTTTCTTACCTTCGTGGCATAATTGATAAACTATATGGTTACAGACGATTTAAATCAACTTTATCGTTCTTACTCCGGGTGTGCTGCCAGTGATATAACGGAACTTCCCTCTTCCGGATCAAACCGCAGATATTTCAGAATATCCGGATTGCAAACGTTGATTGGTGTGAGTGGCACATCTTTGGAAGAAAACCGTGCTTTCATCTATATGTCGGATCATTTTCGTCAGAAAGGATTACCCGTACCTCAAGTACTGTGCCATTCTGATGATTGCGCTTTTTATCTTCAGGAAGATTTAGGAGATACATTGTTGTTTAACGCAATAGAGAAGGGTAGAAGAAGCAGTTCCTTCGATGAGAATGAAAAGGAACTGTTACGTAAAACAATTGCTCTTTTACCTGTTGTTCAATTTGTTGGTGCGCAAGATTTTGATTTTTCTGTTTGTTATCCTCAGCCTGAGTTCAACCAGCGTTCCATCCTTTGGGATTTGAATTATTTCAAGTATTGCTTTCTGAAAGCTACAGGAATGGAGTTTCAGGAAAACCGGTTGGAAGACGATTTTCAGAAGATGAGTCAGTTGTTATTGCATGATTCCTCTTCGACATTCATGTATCGTGATTTTCAATCCAGGAATGTGATGATTCGAAATAATGAACCCTGGCTGATTGATTTCCAGGGTGGACGAAAGGGGCCTTTCTATTATGATATAGCCTCATTCTTATGGCAGGCAAAGGCCAAGTTTCCGGATGATTTGCGTCAGGAATTGTTGCAGGTTTATCTGGGTTCATTAAAGCAATACACATCAATTAATGAAGATCATTTCTATAATCAGCTTCGTCACTTTGTCTTATTCAGAACATTACAGGTCTTGGGAGCATATGGTTTCAGAGGTTACTTTGAGAAGAAGCCTCATTTCTTGCAAAGTGTTCCCTTTGCCATTGATAATTTGCGCCAATTATTACATGAAGATTACCCGGAGTATCCATATCTGTGTCCATTATTAAAAGACCTTACCCATTTATCGCAATTCTATGATGAGATTCAGAAACGAATGTTGGAAGTGAAGGTGGTTAGTTTTGCTTATAAAAAAGGCATTCCAAACGATTCGAGCGGCAATGGCGGTGGTTATGTGTTTGATTGCAGAGCCCTTAATAATCCGGGCAAGTATGAACGATACAATCATTTTACCGGACTGGATGAACCGGTTATTCGATATTTAGAAGACGATGGCGGTATCGTTAAATTTCTGGATCATGCCTATGCTCTTGTGGATATAACTGTCAAGCGTTATCTGGATCGTGGTTTCACCAACCTGATGGTCTGTTTCGGATGCACAGGCGGACAGCATCGTTCCGTGTATGCTGCACAACATATGGCTGAGCATTTATACAGCAAATTCGGCGTGAAAGTGGACTTGGTTCACAGGGAGCAGAACAAAGAACAGATCTTTAATTCAACATTATGAAAGCAATGATATTTGCGGCCGGATTGGGAACCCGATTACGGCCGCTTACCGATACAACTCCGAAAGCTCTGATTCCGGTAAACGGAAAGCCGATGCTTGAGAATGTTATTATGAAACTCAAAGCGGCCGGGTTTGATCAGATCGTTATCAATATTCATCATCTGGGAGAACAAATCATGGATTTCTTGGATAAGAATAATAACTTCGGTGTCCAGATCTATATTTCCGACGAGCGTGATTATCTGCTTGATACAGGGGGAGGAATAAAGAACGCTTCCGTCTTTTTGCGAGGGAATGAACCATTCCTGGTGCATAATGTCGATATATTATCGGATGTTGATTTGAACAAGCTCTATCAGTCACATATTGAAACTGGTTCGTTAGCTACGCTTTTGGTAAGCTGCCGGGCAGCTTCTCGTCAGCTTTTGTTTAACAAAGAAAACCGGATGTGCGGGTGGCAGAACATTAAAACAGAAGAAGTTAAATCTTTCTATCCGGAGTTCGATCCGCGAGATTATAAAAGTTATGCCTTTAGTGGTATTCATGTGATTTCTCCGAAGATTTTCGAGTTTATGGATGAATGGACAGGACGTTTTTCTATTATCGATTTCTATGTGTCTGCCTGCGTTAAATCAGACATACATGCTTATGTTGATGACAATCAGCATTTGATAGATATTGGAAAACCTGAAAATCTATTGCAGGCAGAGGCATGGTTGAAATCAAGAACATTGGAATGACAAATGTTTTATATGGATTGAATTTTTGTTTTTGTAGTTGATAATGTTTGTACGGCATACTTATAGTTTATCGTCTCATATAATATGGAACGACCGTCTCATATTATATGAGTCGATCGTTCCATATTATATGAGACGGTCGTTCCACCTATATGAATCGATAAAAGTATAAGGTCATTTGCTAATTTTTCTATAATGAGCCGCAAAAATAGTATAGAT
>JAQWBH010000175.1 GCA_028707405.1 Parabacteroides sp.
CCGAATCCTGGATATCAAGTAACTACAAAAAAGTAGAGGAGAAATAAACCGGAAAAACATCCTACTTTAACACAAAAACAGGACATATTTAACTTTTATTCAATGTCTTGCTGCAATGTGGGTTAACATATTACGCTTATTTAACACATTTAGTAATGTGTACAATAATATTTTCCATATATTTAAAAATATACGACAATCAAGCTTTTTTATATCAAAAATAATGCAAACTATACTGGTTTCTCCTTGATCCAAAATGTAGATATATTTAGAGTTGGCTGGTATATCCTATCGGATGAATTCAATTAATACTTCTTGATTAACGAGAAATCAGGGTATTGCCTTTATTTAAAATACTATATTATTAACGTTTAAAAGTATTGAATATGGAAAGAATCTGTTTGTTTCATACACTTTATTCTAATCTTTTAAAGAGGATGTTTGGAATCGCAACAATCACCCTGTTTTTAGTTTTACTTTATACTTTTAAGATTTCTGCGAAGGAATCGTATTCTCTACAAACAAATAGTTCCTTGGATTATTTCGATACCGGGCCGGGAATCGTGTTGGATGATATAGAGCGTTCTGTTTCAGGTAACGTTACCGACACGTGGGGACAACCTCTGCCCGGAGTTACCGTGGCAGTAAAAGGGACTGCTATTGGAGCAGTTACTAATGCTGACGGTGATTACATGATGCCCCATGTTCCCGAAAATGCTACGCTGATATTTTCTTTCGTGGGGATGAGAACTCTAGAAGTTCTTGTGGGGAATCAGATACAAATAAATGTTGTATTAGAGGAAGACGTTATCGGGCTTGAAGAGGTAACGGCCATTGGATATGGTACTCAGAAAAAGACAGATTTAACGGGTGCTGTTTCTTCAATTTCTTCTGGTGACATTCAACTTCAACCCGTTGAACGATGGGATCAGACCATTCAGGGAAAGGCGTCGGGAGTAATGATACGAACAAGCAATTTCAAACCGGGAGCTAGCCAATCAATACGAATAAGAGGAATAAACTCGATACATGGAAGTAACGATCCGCTAGTTGTTATTGATGGCATAATTGGAGCTGATTTAAATAGTATTGATGCCAACAGTATTGAAAGAATTGATATTTTGAAAGATGCAGCGGCAGCTTCAATATATGGCTCACGAGGAGCAAATGGAGTTATCTTAGTTACTTCTAAAACCGGGAAACCTGGGAAACCATCACTAAGTTTCGACACTTCTTACGGATTTACTGAACCCGCGAATTTTATCGAAATGATGAATGCCAAAGAATACATGGAATTTGTAAACGATGCCAGACAAAGAAATGGAAATCCACCTGTCTATAATGATATAAATACCATTGTAAACCAGATAGGGGATGGTACCAGGTGGTGGGATGAAACTTTTACAACCGGAACACGACAAAAATATGATTTGGTTTATAGTGGCGGAACAGAAAATACTACCTATATGGCCTCGGTTGGATACCTTAAAAATAAAGGAATTCTAAAAAATGTTGATTATTCCCGATTAAACACCAGGCTAAATATTTCAGCACAAGTTAACAGCCGAATTAAACTCACAAATTCTATTAGCTATTCCAAGACTATTAACAACGGTATGCACGATACAAACTGGACAGGAAATGAACCTGCCGTGGCAGCGATCATGTTTCGACCTGTTACCTCCCCAAAAGATGAGGAAGGAAACTATTATCCGGGCCTGGTCCCTGATCCTTTTTCAAATCATCAACTCAGACAACATTCAAACGTGTTATATAACTTGGAAAGGGAAATTAATGAATCGTTGGGGGATTACTTACAACTGAGTTTCAGTGGAGAATATAAGCTATTGGATGTTTTAAAATATAATTTTCAAGGTAGCATGGATCAAAGTAAAAGCGAATATAGGTTCTTCCGACCTAGTGATGTTGTTAGATTCGAGAGCGGGAAATTTATAAATTTTCCATATGCTTCAAAAAATAACAGCAGTAATAACCAATGGCTTGTTGAGAATTTATTAACCTTTGACCAGACCTTCAATGATATTCATAATGTAACTGCCATCGCGGGTACATCCGCCCAAAAATGGGTGTACGAAACAACAGGCGCGAATGCAAGGGATTTTCCCTTTGACACTTATGAATTTCACAACCTGGGAAGTGGGGAAAGTGCAACACGAGGAGTGGACTCCAATCATTCTCAAGAGCAACTTTTATCCTTTTTTGGAAGAATTAATTATGATTTTAATCAACGAATACTTATACAGCTGAATGCAAGAAATGACGGTTCATCTAAATTTGCTCCTGGAAATAAATGGGGGTTTTTCCCATCCGCTGCATTAGGTTGGAGAATTTCGGAAGAAAATTTCATTAAGGAGTTGAACATTTTTGATAACGCTAAATTTCGTGTGAGTTACGGCAGCATCGGCAGCCATGGGATTAACAGATATGCAACTTTGCAAAGAATAGGGAATGAATCGTATGGATATGGGTTTCATCAAACACCAGTTGGAGTTACACAACCCATTGGGATTGCTAATAAAAACCTAAAGTGGGAAACTACTACTCAATTGAACGTTGGGTTAGATTTGGGCTTTTTTAATAATAGGTTGAGTTTTGTTTTAGATTATTATCATAAAACAACGACTGATTTACTTTTAAACAAGAATATTAGCATTGTGAATTATCCATACCGGAATCATGAACCTTCCATTCTAAGTAACATAGGAAGCCTTGAAAATAAAGGATTTGAATTTATGGCTGGTTACCATGGACATATCAATCATGATTTTAGATATTCATTGAACATAAATGGTACATTCCAAAATACCATCCTTACCGATCTGGCATTGGCAGAGGGGACGGAATTTTTATTGTATGGAGACAACCTCAGGCGTAACTATCAAATATTAAAGGAAGGGGAGAAATATGGCAATTATGTCGGTTACGAAACCAACGGATTGTATCAGACCCAAGCAGAAATTGACGGTTCTGCACAACCAAATGCTCAACCGGGTGACTTGAAATACATCGATCAGAATACCGATGGAATTATCTCGGGAGATGATTTTAAGATTCTTGGAAATGCGGTTCCTAATTTTTTTGGTGGTTTTCAAGGTAGTTTCACCTATAAAAATATAGATTTCTCCTTCTTCTTTTTTAGCATGATGGGACATCATATTTTTAATTGGGACATGTATAATTGGAAATATGGCCTTCAAACTATTGAGTATAACAAGGCTAAAGAAGTTGCTACACATAGATGGACGGGTCCCGAGACCTCTAATGATATTCCAAGGGCAGGTTATCAACCTGTAAATGTTTCAGATGGGCCAAATGGTGCCATTGATATTATGGTTGAGGATGCATCTTTTTTGAGGCTCAAAAATGTAACATTAACTTATAATTTGCCCCAAAACTTGATTAAAAAATTTTTAGGGATTGAAAGAGCCGGGATTTATATTCAAGGTGAAAATCTTTTAACTTTCACGGGGTACTCAGGGGTTGATCCAGAAATAGATCAAATGGGTAGCAGCACTACCTTATTACCGATGAATACAACGTATTATCCGACAACAAAAACGTATGTGCTTGGATTAAGTTTAGGATTTTAATCAATCTATGAACACTCTGAAGGATTAATCATTTTGAACATCATAGGCTCCATATATCAAAATAAAAAAAACAAATCATATGAAAAAGATAACAATGGCATGGTTAGCCATAATAGTTGCTTTCACCAGCTGTGAAGATTTTCTTGATGAAGAAGTTAAGTCACAGGTAACTCAAGAGACCTATTTTGGCCCCAATACTACAGAGCTTGCTGTTGAGCAATTTATAAATGGAATTTACCAAGCAAATATTTGGGCAATATGGGATAGACGTTGGACTTGGTTTGCGGAAGTTCCTGCAGATTGTTTTAACCACACTATTGCTTTTGATGTTGAGGGTCAGGAATATGACTGGCATGATTTTAATTCAGAACAATACAATATTTTTAGGCAGTGGAATTATATTTGGTGGCCAATAGGCAGGGCAAACCTTTTTTTATCTGAATATGATTTTTTAGAAGAAAACTTTGGAGATAAATGGACTAGACTTAAATGGTTTAAAGGTCAGGCATTGTTTTACAGGGCTTACAATTATTTTATAGGAACAATCGCTTTTGGGCCTATTCCATTGGTTCTTGATCGTCCTGACGGCTCTAATTATCCAAATAGCTCTATTCCGGAACTTTACAATCAAATTATTAGCGATTTAGAGGAAATTGTTGATGATGATTTATGTCCCGAATATCCCCAAGTTTCTCAAGAGGATTTAGGGCGTATCACTATGGCGGCTGCAAAATCATTATTGGCTAAAGTTTATCTTACGAAATCTTACAGCGAGGCATCTGCTGATGATGATTTAGACAACGCCATATTGTACGCCAAAGATGTAATCGATGAGAGTGGACATGATTTAATAACTGAACCGGATTTAGATGAAAATGGAGATACAATCTGGCATGCATACCAAAAGCCATTTTTAGCTTCCTATAAAAATTCCGTGGAGGGAATATGGGAATATCAGTTTCTATTGGGAGGAGGAAGAAGTAGTATACAGGAAGAATTTGCACCAGATGGTTTTTATAGTACCGGATATTACGGACCGGGCAGGTATGAAGCAACCACACTTTTATACAACAGTTTTGAACGTGGAGATTTAAGGAAAGAGGTTTACATCACTGGTGATGTAGTGAGTCCCATGAGTGGAGAAATTATGCATTTAGGTAATAAAATCTATATGGTGAAATTTCACGACAATTACGGGAATACTGCTGGTAGTCAAATCAACAATTGGGTGTTTCTGAGGTTTTCCGATATACTTTTAATATATGCAGAGGCTGTAAATAAAAAGAATAATGGCCCTACGCAAGATGCTTTTGATGCAATAAACCGTGTACGAAACAGGGCAGGCTTACCCAACCTCACGGGAGCCGACGATTATAACAGTTTTCTAAAAGCAGTTCAGGATGAACGCTTTAAAGAATTAGCCGGGGAATGTCATAGATTGTGGGATCTGCGTAGATGGGGGTACAAAACATTAAAAGAAAGAGTTGAACTTTCCAATCCAAAAGCGAGCGTAGAACCTCATGAAGTATTATATCCGATTCCGTCCTATGAATTGCAGCAAAATCCTGAAATTAAACAAAATAAAGGATATATAAATGAGAACAAAGATTGACCGTCATTTTTGACAAACATAGAGTCATGTTTATTTCATCCCAACAGTGGTTCTTTCGAACTCAGGATAGATTGCACCAAATTTGACAAAGAACCGGTAGTAATTATAAAACTTTTTAATTCGATATCAAGAGTAGAAATTCACAAAATTAACAAACAATATAAATGTGACGACTCGAAGAGATTTTATTAAGTCAGCAACTGCTGCTGGCATAGCTGCCAGTATGTCTTCCGTAGTTTTCCCCCAGAGAAAACAAAGTGTAAAAGCATCTGAGGCAACGAAAATGATTTGGGCAAATCTTATACATTTAGGCTCAAACATGTGGGAAGACCATCCCTATATTACATGGCCAAATGTATCCGAAGAAATCTACAGAGATGATTTTAATTGTCAAACCTGTCAAGATGCTCTTGTATGGGGCTTACGTGCATACAGACCTTTTCTGGTGTTTGAAGAACCAGTATGGAATACGGTACTGCAAAAGATGTCAGATGCAGGAATGAATACCGCACAAACCGTTTTTTACTGCACCGGACGGTACCCCGTGCAAATCATGTACAATTTACGAACTCTTCCGCATGGTTCTCCAACGAGCGGGAATACCCCATGGAGGACGAGGTAAAGGGGCAAGGCTGCATGACCTGAGGCATACGTTTTGAGTGAATGCACTTGTCCAAATGTCTGAAACGGGACAGGACCTGTACCATTCCATGCCCGTGCTGATGACTTACATCGGTCACCAATCGTTAGAAGCTACAAATTGCTATGTACGCTTGACTGAAGAGATGTACCCGAACCTTCTGCAGAAAGTGGATGAAGCATACAGGTACGTGTTCCCGGAAATAGGAATCGGTATCTCTAACGAAAGCGAGCCATGAAAAGGGTTACAGATTTTGCCGGGTACCTGACTGATTTCCTCGGCCGGTACTTGCCCCTTGAATACGGTGCATCAGTCAACACGATAGCAACTTACAGCCAGACTTTTATTCTGTTCCTTCGGTACATGCAGAAAGTAGAGCTTATCAGGGCGGAGAGTGTTTGCTTGAAAGATATTACACGGGACAGTATAGTCGGTTTCTTGAAATGGCTAGAAAAGGAGCGCGAGTGTGGTGCATCCACTCGCAATGCCAGGCTTGGGGCTTTACACTCATTTTTTAAATACCTTCAATACCGTGACGTCGAAGGTCTAGCCCGTTGGCAGGACGTGATGACGATACAATATAAAAGAAACATCAATCGGGAAATGGCATACCTCACGATAGAGGGAATACGACTGCTGTTACGCCAGCCGTTTCTGGCAACTCGTGCCGGCAGAAGGGATTTTGCCTTACTTGGTCTTTTGTACGACAGTGGTGCACGTGTACAGGAATTAATAGACCTGACACCTTCCAGTCTTCGTTTTGGAGAAACAACAACCATCCGATTACTCGGAAAGGGAAATAAAGTACGTGTTGTACCGTTGTCGGAAAACCAGGTAAAGAACTTGAGACAGTATATGACTGAGAATGTGCTTTTTGAACCCTTGGAAAGCGGGCATCCTCTCTTTTGCAATCCACAAAAAAGCAGACTGACAAGAATGTCGGTACTCAACATTGTAAAGAAATATGCATTAATGGCCAGACAGGAAAATCCATTCCTTATACCTGAAAAGATTGGATGTCATTCGTTACGCCACTCCAAAGCTATGCACCTGTTGGAGGCAGATATCAATCTGGTATATATACGCGACTTCTTGGGACACTCGTCAACTACTACCACGGAAATATATGCAAGGGCAAGTGAGAAGAAGAAACAGGAAGCCTTGGAAAAACTGAACCCGGGAATAGTTAGGAAAGGAAAAACTTGTTGGCAGAAAGATCGTGAGTTGATGGGATACTTGAAAAGTATTAAACAGAAATACTGAATTTATTATGTAAAGTTTGTCTGTCCGAAATATCTGCTGTAACTTTGAATATAAGATAGATTACAAGAAGTGAAAGACGCCAGACTTTACACAACAACAGGCTTTACATATTGTATCGCTCATAAGGACTACAGCTGTGGAATTCCTATCCAGATTAGTGTTTATCCGGAGAAGATGGTTTTTTGGAATGAAGGACAGCTGCCTGAACATTGGACAATTGAGAAATTAACCCAGAAGCATCCCTCAAAACCCTACAATCCGGATATTGCCAATACGCTCTTCAGGGCAGGGTATATTGAATCATGGGGCAGGGGAACCATCAAGATTATTAATGCTTGTAAAGATCATAAGATTGCACCGCCTCTTTTTTCAATTTCCCCTCCAGATTTCCAGTTGCAGTTAACTAAATATACCGGCCATGGTCTCAAAGAGGAGGGTCTCAAAGAAGAGCAAATAAAAATTATCCTTTTTATCCAGGAAAATGGCAGTATAACAAACTCACAGGTACAGTCTATCTGTAGTGTAAGCAAAGCCTCTGCTACAAGGTATTTAAATATTCTTGAAGGAAAATGGATCGAAAAACAGGGTACTACTGGTGTTGGTACAATCTATGTATTACAAGTGCATAATTTAGGTACGTAAATTGGATAAAAGGGCTCATAATGGGCTCAAAACTTTGCTATTTTCGTTTATGAAATACTTTATATATATGACGTACAGGTGAATACAATTCGTTATAAGGGCTCACTAACGGCTCATAGATTATTTTATTCAAGTTTCGCAAGTAAAAATTCAGTACAAACAATCGCATAAAAAAACGGCATAGGGGTTTCTGTAATTCACAGATTATTAGTATATTTAAGCGTTAAAACCAATAATACTAACAGCCCTATGCCGATATACAAAAGTAACTCGATTTTATCAGAAATCAGCGTTTTTTTCAAGAAAGATGATTCAAACAGCGCCCTTTTTACCCTAACGGATATGCTAAAAGGGTTCAACATGTCGGAAAAGGTCCTCTTCGGGAGCAGGAGCAAATGCAACAGCAAGTATTCCCTGCTGCAGGTGCTCGAGTTACTGATTATGTTTCCCTGTTTCATGATCAGGAATCCTTTCAATTATTGTCGATCATCCCTAAGCGACTTCTTTGGCTGCGAAAAGGATGTTTTCTACCGTTTCGTGAACAACGAGGCCTATGATTGGCGCAAGATCCAGGTAATGATAACCATGATAAGGAGCCATTAGAAAGGGCATCCGCTTTGACTACCTGCTTACCGACAGCTGGGTTACTTGCTCCGAGGTGATTCGCTTCATACGTGCCAGGCATATCAAGTGCCATTACCTGGGGATGATCAAGATCGGGAAGAAGGGAGTTACCAAGTACGGTTTTGAAGGGAAGAAACTACCGCCCGGGCACTGATCAATCTGCTTGAAGCCAGGGGTGAAGCCAGAAGAAGCCGCAAGCTGGGTTGTCAATATATTATCGCAGACGTTCGCTTCGCGGGCACGGATGTACCTCTCTATTTCGTGAAGAGAAAAAAGGAATCCTGGAAGCTTATCGGATCTATGCCATGCGCTGGTCCCTCGAGGTCTTCTTCAAGGAAACCAAGGGATTGCCGGGTATGGGCAAGTGCCAATCCCGGAACTTCGCTGCGCAGCTTGCCGCAACCACGATCACGGCCTTGCAATACAATCTGCTTTCCCTGGCCAAGAGATTCACCAGTTATGAGACCATTGGCGGAATCTTCGGGGATGTGCAACACGCTGGCATGGAACTCTCCGTAACGGAGAGGATATGGGGCATTATCCTTGAAATGGTGAAAATAATAACCGGGATCTTCTCCATTGAAGAGGAAGAGATCTTCGATGCAATCATTAACAAATCGGATAATCTGGCTCACTTTATCAACTTTTATGAACTAAAATCGGCAAGTTAGCAACTTGTGAAACTTGAATTAGTTAAAGCCTACCATTCTGATGAAAAAGTGATGGTGACTTTGCAACTTGCCGAAAAATGTGGCATAGATACTCTTCTCTGCAACCCTCAACTTGCACGCATAATTAACAAGTATTGGCGTGA
>JAQWBH010000176.1 GCA_028707405.1 Parabacteroides sp.
AGAGGGTGTTGCCCTCAATCGCTGTTGAGTTGTGAGTATAGTCAACTAAAAAGGCCTGCTCATAGCTCTCCACTGACACTGCCGGCAAAATTGATCTGACTTCATCAAGCTTCTGTTTTTTGATTTCTATGTCAGGGAATCGCAACTTATCTGACAAGAACATTTAAATCACCTCAATTTCATGTCTTATTATACCTCAATCTCACCAAGTCTCTATCTAATTATAAAAAGGCAAGGCTACGCAAGTCATCAAGTCGAATATCATAAATGTTGTTTGATATGATTTAATGTATACTAAACATCAGTTATCTGAATCATGCATTATCTCATTTATAATTATCTATATCACAGAGGTGTATTGTGCTTAGGATTGCAATAGTTGAAGACGAGAAAAAATCATCAGATCTGCTTGTCGATTATATTAAGAGCTATGCTTCGCAGACAGGTCTCGATATTATTACTGATGCTTATGCAGATGGTATCAGCTTCGTCAGCGACTATCGACCAATCTACGACGTCATATTTTTTGATATTCGCATGCCACATATGGATGGTTTAGAAGCCGCTCACCGTGTCCGTCTCCAGGATGAGGATGTAGCAATTATTTTTGTGACAAATATGGCCCAGTATGCCATTCGTGGATATGAGGTTGACGCATTGGATTTCATTTTGAAACCTATTCAATATTTTGATTTTGCGATCAAGATGAAAAAAGCTATAAGCTATGTCAGTAAAAAGCAGGACGCTTATGTCACAATACCGATTGAGAATGGATTTCGTAAAATCTCTGTACGCGATTTATACTATGTTGAAGTTATTAATCATATGCTGATTTACCACTCATCGGAAGGTAACTTCGCCACCTATGGGCAACTCAAACAGGTTGAAACGGATCTAAGCAGTTCAGGCTTCGCTCGTTGCAATAAATGCTACCTGGTAAACATGAAACATGTGGTTGAGATTAAGCAGGATTCTGTCCTTGCAGGTCATGACCTGCTGCCGATAAGCCGTAGACGGAAAAAAGATTTTTTGAAACAATTAACCGATTATATGGGGGGTACCTTCTAATGGAGACCGTACTTGAGATCATAAATTTCTTAACAGATTATAATATTGTTGTAATTATAGCTATTTTGTTATTTTGCTTGCCGCTTAAGAAGAAAGCCTATTTTTACTTACGTTTCTACCCTGCGCTGATTGCCTACGCGTTTCTCCCACGGGTTATCCCAGACGGATATTTCTGGAGCGGATTTAACATAGGATCATGGTTTACAATCGGATTCCCGTTAATTACGATCATCGCGTTTCTAATTGTATTTTTTGCATTTGAAATACCGTCCATTAAGCATGCTTTGTTTTACACAGTAGCAGCAAGTATTTTTCAACACCTGCATTACACACTATACGTTGTGCTTGGTATAGTGATTACGCCGCTTGGTGCAGTAGGATTTTTAAACTCAAGTTTTAGTCTTTTCTTACTAATTATAATGATTCTGTTATTCTACAAATTTTGCGTTCTGAGAGTAGCCAGAGGAGAAGTTATTGGCATAAGCAACGCGAGTTTGATAGCGTTTATGATTTTCTCATTTTTCATAATTTATATTTTGAGTATTGGCTCAAGAAGGGTCGAAGGAACAACTGTTGGTATGCTGCTTTTCGACAGTTTCTGTTGTATTCTTCTTCTGATATTGCAGTTCGGGCTATTTGAATGGAGCAAGTTAAAAACGCAAAACCAGGTGCTCATGCACATATTTCATATGGGCAAACAGCAACATGAAGAGTCAAAAGAGAATATTGAGATGATTAATATGAAATGTCATGATATCAAGCATCAGATTGAAGCGTTACGACATATGCGTGACCAAGAAGAGTTCGAAAACAGCATAAAAGAACTTGAAGATTCGGTTATGATCTATGATGCAGTTGCCAAAACAGGAAATGAAACACTTGATATCTTACTGACTGAGAAGAGCTTGTTTTGCGAGAAGCATAAGATCCGTTTCAGCTACATTGCCGATGGCGAGAAACTAAGCTTCATGAGTCCTGTTGATATATATACATTGTTCGGAAATGCCATCGACAATGCTGTCGAGAGTGTATACCAAGTGGAAGAACCTGAAAAAAGAGTTATCAGCCTTAATATTTCAATCAAAAGTAATTTTTTAGTTATACACATGGATAATTATTCAGAAAAAGAGCCTGAATTCGAAGACGGAATACCGATGACAACAAAAGCGGACAAAGATTTCCATGGATACGGAATGCGCAGCATCAAATATATTACTGACAAATATAATGGTACCATGTCAGTTAACTCTGCGAATAATATATTCGCGCTGAATATATTATTCCCAGCAGCTTCTTAATCGCTTCAGTGTTTCGGATGAAGTTTTCACTATCGTCTCCATTAACATTCCCACTAATAGCAAAGATCGCAGGTTGTATTTTGCCGCTTACGAAGCAAACATTACCGTTCACGTAACGCCACGCTTCTTTTGTGCATATATATGATAATATCCCCGCAGCAGCAGATATCTATTAGATATTCTGACTACAAACAGGGAGGGATCACTTATTATGAACAAGAGAAGGATCTGGAATGGATTGTCAGCTTTGTTTTCTTTTATGCTATGTTTTTCCATAATTGGAACAAGTTGCGCAATGAATTATCAAGGGGTGGTTAACGGTGCTCTTGGCATATCAACAAGCAAAATCGTTAATCTCGATGATGAACAGACTGATACACAATATTACAAAAGCGCCTATGGCGAACTAAACGGGGACAATTTACGCAAGCTGATTGCGGATACATATCAACAAGTTATTACTGAAGCCGAAGAAGGTGTAGTGTTGCTTACCAATGAGGAGGGAACACTACCACTTACATCAGAAGAATCAAGTGTAACACTGTTTGGTCACGCGGTAGTTCAGCCACTTTACAGAAATCATTCTGCCGGGTCAGCTGTATATGAAACTGAAGTCGGTGTAGATTTGTATGAAGCACTGGCTCAATCCGGCTTTAGCATCAACGATACTTTGTTTGAAGCTTATCAGGCAAGCCCCGTAAAACGAGGTATCGCAGGATTCAATTTTCAGACTCAAGAGACAAGTGAGTGGTCATTTGGTGAGGAAGAAATATCTTTCTACACCGACGAACTCCAGGATTCATGGAGCAACGATTATAACGATGTAGCAATAGTAATGTTTGCCAGAGAAGGCGGTGAAGGTGCCGAGCTGTACATGGAGGATCCACGCGAGGGTATAAGCCAGCTTGCGCTTCACCAGGAAGAAAAGGATCTGCTGCAAATGATCAAGGATTCCGATAAGTTTGAAAAAACTATAGTCCTGATCAATAGCGGCAATCCAATGGAGCTTAATTGGCTTGACGAATATGAAATCGACGCCTGTCTTTGGATTGGCTGCCTGGGCGTTAAAGGCTTCGAAGGAGTAGTCAACGTACTTAAGGGTGAAGTCAGCCCTTCAGGACACCTTACAGACACCTACGCGGTCAATTCTCTTTCGGCACCTGCATGTGTCAATAACAGTTATAACAACCAAACATGGACCAACCTGGAAGAAGTGTTGAAACTATCAACAGACACGCCCGAGCAGGCATCTGCGTACGCGGCTCAGGCGGAAGGAATATACATCGGTTATAAGTATTATGAAACAAGATATGAGGACATAATACTCAATCGTTTCAACGCTGATGGTACAGCCGGTTCAAGTTTTGAAAAGGCTTGGAATTATGCCGAGGAAGTTTCTTTCCCCTTCGGCTATGGCTTGTCATACACTTCATTCGAGCAAAATCTCGATGAAGTCGAAATCGGCGATGATAAAATCACTGTACAAGTAACGACCACGAACACTGGTGATGTTGCCGGCAAAGCAGTTGTTCAGATATACGCGCAAACACCTTATGGAGAATACGAACAGAAGAACCTTGTTGAAAAAGCCGCTATCCAACTTCTGGATTTTGGTAAAACAAAACTTCTAAATCCCGGTGAGTCAGAAACAATAACGATCGAATGCGATAAATATCTGCTGGCGAGTTATGATTACCTAAACGCGAAGGGATACATACTGAGTGAGGGCGATTACTATATTGCCATTGGCGAGAATTCTCATGACGCACTCAATAATGTATTAGCAGCTAAAAACGCAGCGGGAATGATTGATCATACAGGCAACAGCGTTTCTGGATCCGCAGATAAAACCTATAAGTGGCAGGAAGATTTTGACAGCAGCAAGTACAGCACATCCGCGTATACCGGAGTAGTTGTGACAAATCAATTCGAAGAATGTGATCTTAACTATTGGTTTGAAGATGGAATCACATATCTCTCGCGTCAGGACTGGCAGAATACATATCCACAGCCGGTAAGTGTTTCTCTTACTGAAGAAATGGTCAATATCTTAAACGGTAAATTATATGAAACGCCGGAAGACTCACAGGGAATTAGCGATTATACTCAGGGTGATAATCAAGGCATCCCGCTGATTACCATGATGGGCGTCGACTATGAAGATAATTTGTGGGAAACATTTATAAATCAAATGACAATCGAAGAAATGGCATCTCTCATCGCCGATGCTTTCGGAACGGTCGAAATCACATCAATAGGCAAGCCTGAAGCTCCTGCCGGTGATGGACCCGACGGTATCGGTGGTAAGGTTTCTTCATTCAGCGAAGAGAAGTACGGTTTCTCAAGTATGACCTGTGCCTATACCAGCGAAGGCGTTCTGGCCTCAACATTTAACAAAGACCTCATCAAAAAGCGCGGTGAGCTTATGGGCGAAGAAGGCTTATTCCTTGGAGTTATGGAAGTATGGGCTCCGGGCGTAAACATTCACAGAACACCTTTTGGCGGGAGAAATTTCGAATACTATTCAGAAGATGCCAACATGAATTACCTTTGTGCTGTCCCTTATGTTGAAGCCATGCAATCAAAAGGAGTAAATGCCGGTCCTAAGCATATGGCAGGCAATGACCAGGAAAATAATCGCGAAGGCGTTGTTTGTTTCTTCAACGAACAGGCATTCAGAGAAGGAGCTCTGCGCGGTGTTGAAGGTTCTGTAGCAGTAGCCGGCGCACATTCCGTGATGCAGGCTTTTAACAGATTAGGTCTTGTAGGTTGTTCCTTGAACACTGATTTAAATACTCAGGTGGTTCGTGACGAGTGGGGTTTTGTCGGACACATAGAAACTGATGCTGTTGCCGGTGCAACCGAAGGATACAAAGCAAATTACACCTCGATGTTAGCCTCGGGCACTGATTCTTTCTGTCTGGATTTCTCTGGTGTTAGTTCAGGTGTAATTATTGAAGCTATCAACTCGAATGATGACGGTACAATGCTTGGACATCTAAGAAGAGCCGCCAAGAACATTCTATATTGTGTAGTAAACAGTAACGTGATGAATGGCACCAGTGCTAATTCCCAGGTCGTTTCTATTACGCCCTGGTGGCAGCCTGTATTATATTCAACAATCGCTTTGTTCTCCTTGTTAACATTATTAAGCATCGCTATGCTTACAAAAACCAAGCTGCAGAACAACAGAAAAAAAGATGAGAAGGAGGCATGACCTACTATGAACAATTATTTAGGCAAAAAAGCAGCAGGATTTTATTTAGTACTCATATCAGTAGTCGCAGGTATTGTCGCTACAATATATTATGTTAATTGGTCTACAGGCATTAGCGCACTAAATCCTCTTATCCTCACAGCGGCCATCTTCGGAGTTATATTAAGTGTATTACTCTTAAAATGGGATAATGACTATATTGTCATCGCAGCTACAGTTGGATACGCGGTCGCTCTCTTCCAATTACTATCCGACTCAGTCGGCTCCTTCGTCGATGCCTTCCAGGGCATCGTCATGTTCGGCGACGCAACACAAGTTGGATCGATTCTTACTATAGTTTATATATTGGCAGCCAGCTCAGTATGCATGATCATCGCTGGCTTCATGAGACGTGTCAAGGCTTAATAGTCAAACATAACTACGCACAGGTCTGCAGATTTTCTGCAGACCTGTTTATCCTTGTTAAAGGTTGGTAAAAGTTAATGATTCTAAGTAATTTCGCAGAAAATCACCCCAGAACATATAAGTTAGCGTCACAGTTTATGAAATTCTATCTATTTTCTCTACTTGTGACATTGCTGCAGTATTTGCTTCTGACTTTTCTACCTGAAATCATCTATAAATCCACAAATTGGTCAGATATACCTGCTCAGCTAATACATATTGATTTCTGGATAGTTGATACTTATGTATTCGACTTTCCGGTAACCGGAGACGCAACAGGTGGTATGGGCTATTTCATCGCCTTCGCGCTTACATTATTTATTGCTCAATGTGTGAATTTCCCGATGCAGCGGAATATTACTTTTAAATCAAAAGGTAATGTCTTCTACCAGATTCTCTGGTATATCGCAGCCTGGATTATAATAACAATGGTATGCAGCATACTTACATCAATATACGTACCTTTCCTCAAAATGAGATTCTCACCTGCAATTTACAATATTGTAATTACCGTAGTAAATGGCGGAGTTCAGATGGTTATATATTTTCCTATACTGAAAATTATTTTCCCCGAAGGCGAAAAACAAACAAGTATTGATGCGAGGCAGGAAATATGAAGACAATCGATTTAAATGAAAACTGGTTTTATGGTCATACAGATGAGGAAGATAGCTTCAGGATAAGCATTCCACATGATGCCATGCTGCATGAGTCCAGAAGCTCAAAAAGCTTAGGTGGAAACAACTCTTCCTGGTTCGAGGGAAGAGACTACTGGTACGAAAAAGTTTTTGTAGCTGACGAAGCCATGCTTGCAGGAGAAGTGATCATCGAGTTTGAAGGGGTTTACCACCACTCCGAAGTATATTTAAACGGTAAAGTGATCGGCGGATGGGCATATGGTTATACTGGGTTTTTTCTGAATCTCACTCAGCATCTCATTCCCGGGGGAAATAGACTTAGAGTTATCGCAAGAAATGCTGATCAGCCAAACAGCCGTTGGTATTCCGGCGCCGGCATTTACAGACCGGTTAAACTGCATATTCTTCCTGAACAACACATTTTGATGAACGGGATAAAAATAAGCACTAAGGATTATCGAGAAGGAATTATTAATCTGCAAATCAAGACAAATTCATCAGGACCTGCGCGGATTGAAATTTGTTATAAAGATACTATTGTACTCACAGATTCTGTCGAGTTAAGCGAAATGAATTTCTTGACATATAAAATCCCTGAGCACAAACTGTGGTCTCCTGAAACACCTGAATTATACGTATGCAGAGTTGTCTTCGGTAACGATACAAGAGCAGAAAGATTCGGTATAAGATCAATAGAGTGTAATTCAACTAATGGCATGACATTAAATGGCAAAAGAATAATACTGCAAGGAGCCTGCGTACATCACGACAATGGTCTGTTGGGAGCATGTGCTTACGACTTCGCGGAAAAGAGAAAAGCTCAGCTTCTTAAAAACGCTGGTTATAACGCACTTAGATCCGCTCATAATCCCTGTTCAAAAGCCTTACTTGAGGCCTGTGATGAATACGGCATGCTGGTAATGGATGAGTTCACAGATTGCTGGTATATACATAAAACAAAATATGATTACGTAAATGATTTCGAACAATATTGGCGCAAAGATTTATCTGCCATGGTTGATAAAGACTTCAACCACCCAAGTGTCATAATGTATTCAACAGGAAACGAAGTCTCAGAAACAGCACAACCTCGCGGAATAGAACTAACCAGATTGATGACTGACTACCTACACAGTCTTGATAGAAGCAGACCTGTTACATGCGGGGTAAATATTTTTTTCAATCTGTTAAGTTCTTTGGGTTTTGGTGTCTATTCGGATGTAAAAGCAGATCAAGCAGTTACCAAAGCTCAGGAAAACGCGAATGGTGTTAGCAACGCCCCTGTGGGCAGCGAGTTCTATAACAAGCTGGCCGGACTTCTTGGCGACAAAGTTATGAAATTAGGCGCAACTATTTTCGCATGTGACATCAAGACGCGAGGCGCTTTTGCCAATATGGATATCGCGGGTTATAACTACGGCATTATGCGTTATCGTAAAGATATAAAAAAATATCCGAACAGAGTAATTTTAGGAACGGAAACATTCTGCAAGGATGCTGCGGCATTTATGGATTTGGCTAAGAAGCATCCCGCTATTATTGGCGATTTTGTTTGGGCTGGTCAGGATTATCTGGGAGAAGTAGCCATAGGCGCCCATGAATATGCTGATTACGCAAAAACATTTACGCCAGGCTTAGGTTGGATAAGCGCAGGCAGCGGTCGTATAGATCTTACCGGAAAAGAACTGGCGGAAGCGGCCTATACCAAGGTTGCGTTTGGTATTGATCCAATCCACATCGCTGTTGCGCCAGTCAATAATTATGGCAGGAAACATTCACCTTCAGCGTGGAAAATGACAAATGCCATATGTAGCTGGTCGTGGAACGGATTTGAAAATCACAAAACCAGGGTCGAAGTTTACGCGCAAGCTTATGAAGTAGTCCTATACATAAATTCACAGAAAGTCGGCCGGAAGAGAGTTAATAAATCATTGCGTACATATTTCAAAGTTAAATACATGCCAGGTGAAATAAAAGCGGTCTCTTACGACAAATCTGGTCAAGAGTTAGCATCAGAAGTACTTAGAACAGCTGAAGATCAAACAATTTTAGCTATAACACCTGAAGCAGAAGTGGTACGAACTAATGAACTCATCTATTTACGCTGTCAATTTACAGATAAAAACGGTGTTCTCAAACCTCTGGCTAGAGACATAGTAAAAATTGAAGTTAAAGGTGGCGAGTTATTGGCTTTTGGACATGCCTGTCCCTACAATGAAGATGGTTATTTACATGATTGGTCAGATACGTATTATGGCGAAGCATTAGCGATTATTAAGCCTTATGATTCGCAAGTAAAAATTCATGCTGACAGCAAATATGGCAAGGCTGATAAAACTATAACTATCATATAATTGTTTTGATTTTAATAAACCAAGCACGCGGAATATTCTATCCAAGAAGTTCAACACCAAGACTGACAGTGCGTTCTTCACCGGCGAACCGAAAACTTACCCAAGCGCGGCGCTTATGTTTATCAAGGCGTTTGATTATACCGTGGCA
>JAQWBH010000177.1 GCA_028707405.1 Parabacteroides sp.
TTCCGTCTGGTTGTCGACAAAAAATACATCACCGACAAAGTAAAAGAGGTGATGAAGATGAAACCTATTCAACTTCCGGCCTGGGATCCAATGTTTGCGGAAGAAGAATAAACAGGACTATCCTCATTAATGATTAATGATAAACGCGAACCGACCATCATACATATAATCGATCCGCGTTTATTGAATACAAAATTGTCAACTCTAAAAAGGTAAAGCTCTATAAATAGTATCTGTTGTTCCTGCCTTACTTTGAACAAAATGACCTGCACTATCACCTGCCGCTTTAAGAATATCTGGGCGAGTTAATAACTCGTCCATCTTTATACAAAATTCTTTTTTATTTGAAACGGTGAAACCTCCACCTACCTTAATCAGATCTTTCGCTTCTTGAAACTTATGATACCGCGATCCAAAAAGAACAGGAATACCATAAACAGCAGCTTCTAAAGTATTATGAATGCCTGCTCCAAAACCGCCTCCTATATAAGCCACATTCCCATATCGGTAAATGGAAGACAACAAGCCGAAACCATCTACGATGAAACAATCAGCTTGGTCAACACACGATTCATCCTTTGTCGCCTGAGAAAGAAGAACCGACGGTCGTTCTAAAAGAGACTCAATATAATGCAGATGCTCATGATGAATTTCATGAGGCGCTATGATAAGTTTCATTTCAGGATGTTTATTGAAATATGGAATTAATATTTCTTCATCCTGAGGCCATGAACTTCCAGCAATAAAAACAAACGGATGCTTCTCTTCTTTTCCTTGAACAAAGCGTTGAATAAAAGACAGGTCATGAGCTTGCTTGCAAACATTCAGCACCCTGTCAAAACGGGTATCTCCTGCAACGGTTACATTATTTATATGAAACGAACGAAGTAAGTCTGCAGAACGCTCATCCTGAACAAACAGATGATCGAAGCAATATAGCATTTTCCGATATGGATAACCAAACCACTGAAAAAACAATTGATCTCGACGAAAAATGGCTGAAATGATGAATAAAGGGATATGACGTTTCTTTAGCTCATATAAATAATTACCCCAAAATTCATACTTGATAAATATAGCCATCGAAGGATTTGCCAGATCCAGAAACTTCTTTACACGAAAAGGAGTATCAAAAGGAAGATAACAAATCACATCTGCACCCTTATAATTCTTACGCACCTCATAACCTGATGGCGAAAAGAACGTAAGTAAAATCTTATATTCAGGATGCTCAGCCTTGATTCGTTCCATTAATGGCCGACCCTGCTCAAACTCTCCCAGCGACGAAGCATGAAACCAGATATATTTGGCATTTCTGTCAATCTGTTTACGCAAAATATCATTAGTTTTCCATTGCCCCCAGCGCATTGCCCGCGCTTTCTTATGAAAAGGCGAAATTAATGCAATTATAAAAGCATAGAAATGTATTAACAAACTATACATGCGAATCTTATACCGATAATTTTATTTCAGGACCTCAACAGCGCGTTGTATACGTCTGATTGATTCTTCTTTACCTATAGCTTCTGTGATGTCAAAAATATGTGGTCCTTTACCCTCGCCCACTAACGCCAAACGAGTTGCATTCATCACATCACCCAACTTGTAACCTTTACTATCTATCCAAGATTTTACGGCCTCTTCAGTCCCTTCTATATCAAAAGGCTCACGATCTCTCAAAACGTCAACGAGCTCCGTCAACTGAGCTGCACTATTTTCTTTCCAGCGTTTCTTGCAAGTCTTTTCATCATATTCTGTCGGTGCAACAAAAAAGAACGAACAGGTCTCCCACAAATCCTTAATGAATGTAACACGTTCTTTCATCATGCCTACCACCTTTTCAACATACGCCGCATCAGCATGGATCTGATGTTCTGCAAGTACAGGCATGAATAACTCCGCGGCTTTCTTATTATCCATCATCTGAATATAATGATGATTAAACCACTTGCATTTCTCGAAATCAAACTTTGCTCCACTTTTGCTGCAACGGCTCAGATCGAACTCCTGGATTAGTTCTTCCATGCTCATTACTTCCTGATCATTGCCGGGATTCCATCCCAATAAAGCCAAAAAATTAATTACAGCCTCAGGTAGATAACCGCTTTCGCGATAACCGGAAAACACTTCACCACTCTTAGGATCATGCCATTCTAATGGAAAAACAGGGAATCCCAGACGATCACCATCTCTCTTGCTTAACTTGCCTTTGCCATCAGGTTTTAATAATAATGCCAAATGAGCAAAACGTGGCATTGAATCTTCCCAACCGAAATATCGATAGAGCAAAACATGTAATGGAGCACTCGGCAACCATTCTTCTCCACGAATCACATGCGTTATTTCCATCAGATGGTCATCTACAATATTTGCCAAATGGTAAGTAGGCAACTCATCGGCCGATTTGTACAAAACTTTATCATCCAAGACCGATGAATTGATGACAACATCACCACGGATTAAATCTTGTACATGCACATCTTCATTGGGTTCAATCTTAATCCGAACAACATATTGAGTATTCGCATCAAGCAAAGCTTGTACCTCCGAAGCAGATAAAGTCAAAGAGTTACGCATCTGCATGCGGGTAGAAGCATCATATTGAAAATTAGCAATCTCATTTCGCTTAACTTCCAATTCTTCGGGAGTATCAAAAGCTATATATGCGTGCCCTTTATCTAGAAGCTGCCTGACATATTTTTTATAAATATCCCGACGTTCACTTTGACGATAAGGTCCGTAATTGCCACCGAAACCAACCCCTTCATCGAATTTAATGCCAAGCCAAGTAAGCGCTTCAATAATATATTCTTCAGCTCCCTGCACGAAACGCTGTGAGTCGGTATCTTCAATACGAAGAATCATTTCTCCGCCATGCTGTTTGGCGAACAAATAATTATATAATGCCGTACGAACGCCGCCAATATGCAATGCTCCCGTAGGACTCGGCGCAAAACGTACTCTTACTTTTCTTTCTTTCATAACTATGCCTTTCTAAAATAATGTGGCAAAAGTAGGCTTTTTTTTTCTCCTAATAAACTTTTTTATGTACATTTCGCCTTTTAAAAGAAAAGTTGAAGTTATGAAACCAAAGAATTACAATATTCATCCCAGTATATATTTCATTTTGGCCGCAATATTTATAGCGTACTTCTTTCCAAGAGAAGGAAAGTTTCGCTACCAATTTTACGAAGGGAAACCTTGGCGTTATGGACTTCTTACTGCTCCCAGTGATTTTCCAATCTACAAAACTGACGAGCAGATTAAAACCGAACGCGATAGTGCGCTTACCAAATTCCAGCCTTACTATCGGTTTAATACGAATGTCGAATCCGAGCAGATAGCCAAATTCCGGAATGATTATCAGAATAATCTCAGAAGTCGCATTCCGGCTGCTTACTCTCTATACATTATAAACATTCTTCAAAAACTATATAAAAACGGCATTGTCTCCATTACTGATCAGGAATCATTTCAGAAAAAAGGATTTCCGCAAATCAACATAATTGAGAATAATATAGCACAATCTTATTACAGCAGCGATCTGTTTACAATCAAAACAGCATACGAATTTATTATCAATAATTGTCCGGGCAGGTTGAACAAAACAATCCTACAATCATGTGACTTAAACAATTACTTAGTTGAGAACGTCAGCTACGATAAAATAATGTCTGAAAAAGTCAAAGAGAACATTCTGAACAGCATTCCATTGGCGAACGACATGGTGCAAGCAGGAGAACGCATTGTTGACCGTGGACAAATCATCGATAATCATACTTACAATGAACTTCGTTCATTAAAAATCGTCCACGAAACCAAATCAGGCGGATCACAACGTCAAAGTATCATTCTTGCAGGACAGTTCATATTGGTAGCAGGTTTAATTTTTTGCTTTTGGTTATACTTGTGGTCTTTCCGAAAGAAGATATTGCAAAACAGGCGCAACGCCCTTTTCCTCATCTTATGTGTTTTTGTAAGTTGCATAACCACTGAATTATGTGTCACCTACAAGCTATTTAACATATACATTCTTCCATATGCTATCGTACCTATCGTTGTGCGAACCTTCTTTGATTCGCGCACTGCATTATTTACTCATCTGATTGTTGTTTTGATTTGTTCGTTAATGGTCCCTTTTCCGCATGAATTTTTACTGCTCCAGGTCATCGCAGGTATGGTTGTCACCTTCAGTTTAAGAGAATTATATGAACGATCCCAGCTAATTCGTTGTGCATTCTTTATCTTCACCTCCTATGCATTATGTTATATAAGCCTTTATATTTATCAAGAGGCGGATCTTAAAAAAATCAACTGGATCATGATGCTTTACTTTGGTATCAATTTTATCCTGTTGACCTTCAGCTACATCTTGGTATACATCATGGAAAAAGCTTTCGGGTATGTTTCAAGTATTTCACTGGTTGAACTATCCAATATCAATACACCAATATTAAAAAAACTGTCGGAAACTGCTCCCGGCACATTTCAACATTCCGTACAAGTATCCATTTTAGCATCCGAAGGTGCAGAAAAAATTGGAGCCGATGCGCAACTAGTACGTACAGGTGCTATGTATCATGATATCGGTAAAATGGTCAACCCTGTCTTTTTTACAGAGAACCAAAGCGGAATCAATCCGCATAGTCAATTAACATTCGACCAAAGCGCTAAGATCATCATCGGTCATGTTGCCGAAGGAGTCAAGATTGCAGAAAAAGCGATGTTACCCAAAGAAATAATAAGCTTCATCCGTACACATCATGGCTGTGGCAAAGCCAAATATTTTTATAATTCATTCAAAAACAAATATCCTGATCGCATTATTGATGAAGAAGCCTTTACCTATCCGGGTCCAAATCCTTTCACAAAAGAAACAGCAATCTTAATGATGGCCGATGCGGTAGAAGCTGCTTCCAGAAGTCTTGAGGAACATACGGAAGAGAGCATTCAATCGTTAGTCGACAAAATTATTGACGGACAGATTGCCGACGGACTGATGAAGAACGCTCCATTGACCTTCAAGGATGTTGAAAAAATTAAAGAAATCTTCGTTGACAAGCTGAAAACCATGTACCACACGCGTATAAGTTATCCTGATATAAAAACAGATTAGATTTCTAGACCGGATCGACATCGTAATGAACGATAAGCTGCTTAAAACGCGCATCGTTTTGCATTTCAGTATACACCTCCGCCAGCATATCGCGTACCGGAGCCACTGCTGCAGTAATTTCTATTTTAATCACAATCTTTCGTATATGAAGCATCTGGACAAACGAAACAGGCGGTGTAACAGGGCCCAGCACCCTTTCACCCAAAGGTTTGCGTAATCGTTCCGCATATAGATTAGCCATCAGATCCAAAACCGCCTCGTTGCGGCTCCGCAATATCAATTCTATCAGTCTGTAGTAAGGCGGATATCGGAATAAGCGACGCTCACTAAGTTGCAGATTCATCATCGCTTTATAATCGTAGCCTTTAACCATCTGTATCAAAGGATGTTCTGGTTGAGATGTTTGTAGAATAACCGTTCCTCGTCTATCACGCCTCCCGGCTCTGCCACTAACCTGCACCATCAGTTGGAAGGCTCTCTCATGGGCTCGGAAATCAGGTATATTCATCATTCCATCGGCATTCAATATACCAACAACCGTCACATTAGCAAAATCCAGCCCCTTAGAAATCATCTGAGTCCCTATCAGAATCTGCATCCTCTGTTTCGCAAAATCTTCAAGAATATGTTCATAAGCCATACGTGTTCGTGCTGTATCCAAATCCAAACGGCCCACTTTTGCATTCGGAAACAGAGATGAAATTTCTTCTTCCACTTTTTCCGTCCCGAAACCCACCAATCGTATATCCGCGCTATGACATTCGGGACATTCCCGAAGCATGCGAATCCGATAACCACAATAATGGCAAACTAACTCATCTGTCCGCTTGTGATAAGTCAGACTCACATCACAATTGGCACAACGTGGTACCCACGCACAACTTCTGCATTCTACCATAGGTGCAAAACCACGACGATTTTGGAATAAGATGACTTGTTCATTATTAGCCAAAGCATTACTCATTTTCTCAACAAGAAGAGGCGAAAAAAGAGTATCCTTCATCACTTTTTTCCGCTTCAACTCTTTAATATCGACGGGAATAATCTCAGGCATCATACAATCACCAAAACGTTCATTCAACTCAACCAAGCCAAACTTCCCTACTAAAGCATTGAAATAAGAATCGACCGATGGAGTTGCCGAACCAAGTAATGTTTTTGCACCGTGCATACTTGCCAATACAATCGCTGCATTACGGGCATTATAGCGAGGCGCCGGATCCTGCTGCTTATAAGAAGTTTCATGCTCTTCATCGATAATCACCAATCCTAAATTTGTAAATGGTAAAAACAAGGATGAACGAACGCCTAATACAACAACCGGATTTCGTTCTTTCAGCATGTGATTCCAAACTTCTACGCGTTCATTATCTGAAAATTTCGAATGATATACAAACAATTGACCCCCAAATATCTTTGCCAGGCGTTCGGTGATCTGTACTGTAATCGCAATTTCAGGAAGCAAAAAAAGCACCTGTTTTCCCCATCCTAAAACTTCTTTTATCAAATGGATATATATTTCCGTTTTTCCACTTGATGTAATACCATGAAGTAAACATACTTCTTTCGTTCGAAATGTTTCATGAATATCATCAAATACTTTATGTTGAGCCTCAGTTAGTGAAACCGGAGAATGAAGCCTGCAAAAATGCATATCCAACCTTCCTACTTCCTTATCATAACTTTCAAGAACACCTTTCTTCAACAAGCTATCCAAGATAGCCGGTGAACATCCACTGCGTTCAAGCAATTCTTTACGCGACAGCTCTTGTCGTAAAGTTTTATTCAACGCATGACTCAAATCCAAGAAACAGAGAAGCAGATGCTCTTGTTGTTTAGCCCGCTTCAATGAATCAAATACTGATTGCAGATTATCCGTATCACTATAGTCTTTAGCTAGCCGGATGAATGACTGCAATTTAGGCACATAACCTTGTTTTAGAACTTCCCTTACTTCAACAGCTCCCCGATTCATCAAAGAAGAAACGACAGGAACAACATTCCTTAATCCGGTTTTCTTTTCCAACTCCGAAACCGTTAATTTCTGCATCCCGTTGAATGCATCCAAAACCGATTGTTCAGCAGGGCGAAGCGGACCATTTGCTTCAAAATCATCATTATAAACAACCGTCGTCTCACTCTCCAATTTCAATCCTGAAGGAAGAGCGGCCTTATAAACATCGCCTAGTTTACATATATAATAAGAAGCAATCCATTCCCAGAATTTCAATTGCGGACGCAGAAGTATAGGAACAACGTCTAATACAGCAAAAATTTCTTTCACCTCAACCAATGGACGTTGTTCATGTACAGCAAGAACAATAGCGGTATAATAACGCTTCTTTCCAAAATGCACAATCACACGACATCCCGGTACCACCTGCTTTTCCAAGTCAGCAGGAATACTGTACGTATAACTGTTCTCCAGCGGAAGCGGGAGTATTACATCGGCATATTTCATTTAGAACAAGTATGCTGCCGTAACCGACCAGCCACGATCCTTGGCGTTTGAATTTGATGAATTAGATATACTAGCTTTCTGTACGCTATAATTATCAGTCATGCTTATATAATAAGTAATTCCTATCTGCAAATGCTTTATCAGTTGAACACCTGCACCCAAGTCTATTCCAGCGCCGAATGACTTAGACTTCAACTGCGAACTGTAGGCCTCCCAGTTTTTATGCCCCCCGGCACGCAAACTGATATACGGTCCGCCTTGCAAATAAAAAGCAGTACCGACAGATCCAATCTTCCACTTCAAATTAACCGGAATATCAATATAGCTATTTTTCACATTCACATCTTTAGTTAAAGCATCCGAACTGTTGGCTTTGGTTCCTCTCTGTGAATAAAGAATATCAGCCTCTATACCAAAACCGGTTACAGGCACCGTGGCTTCAATCATTGCACCGATTTGATATCCAGCCAAATTATCATTACTCCAATTAGCGGGTAAATCAGACATATGAATAGTTGAAACATTTAGACCGCCCTTAATACCCAACCTAACCTGCGAACAAACCGGCGATACCGACAGAATCATCGCTACAATCAATATTAAATTCCAAAATTTCTTCATATTCATCTCTTTTTTTGTTTTAAATACGATACAAAATAAGACAAAATTTCAAGAAAGAACAAATACAATGAAAAAAGAATAAAAAAATAGTACTTCAACATAATATTATAAGTAAATTTGTTTTGAAGCGTCTTTACAAATATCTCGAATTCATATCCTATACGCCCGGATATATGAAGTAAGACATTTAAATTCTAAATATGTAAAATCTATATAAACAGATCATTCCGTTAGGATTAAATAAACAGTTGTCTTTTCTTCCGGACTTTCTGATCAGCCTTCAATGATTATTTCTTATACTCATTGTCTTTCATAGGAAAGACTTAAGTTCCTTTTGGATCTTGATATTTTCGTTTTTATAAAAAATTATCCGCTTTTATCAAAAACGAGTTGCGTATATGCACGTACTTTTTTATATTTGCATCGGAGATAACAACATGTCAATAATAATTTCGCATTAGGGATTTTGCTGTATCCAAATATAATAAATTAGACGAATATATATTCGATTAGTTAGAAAACACTTATTTGGAAACAGCATATATTTGCAGGTCAAAAAAAATATGAGCAAAAATCACCTCGGTAAAGGTAAGATATGACATAGTTTGTCAAAATATATAAATTTCAAATATGAATAAACAAATGCTGAAAATCAAATTGAATTCAACCAAACAAATCACATTATTTGCATTGGGTATTTCTCTATTGACTGCATGCGGTGGCGGCGGCCAAAGTGGTATGAAATTAGGCGACGATGAGTATACGGTTATTACTTTAAGTTCCGGATCAAGCGACCAGACAACCTCATACCCTGCAACAATCAAAGGGTTTCAAGACATCGAAGTCCGCCCGCAAGTTGCCGGTTTTATTGTAAAGCTTTGTGTAGATGAAGGCGCCACTGTACATAAAGGACAAGCCCTATTCCAAATTGATCCTACTCAATATTCTGCAGCAGTAGCACAAGCA
>JAQWBH010000178.1 GCA_028707405.1 Parabacteroides sp.
GCTTCATCCATCGTACATCCTTTGATAGGAATAAATGGAATAACATCTACTGCACCCATCCGCGGATGTTGACCTTGATGTTTGTTTAAATCAATAAGTCCGACAGCTAAACCAACCGAGTCAAGTATAGCTGCCTTCAAATGTTCCGGTTCGCCAATGACTGTTACGACCATCCGGTTATGATCTCCATCGTTGCTGTAATCTAGTAACCTGATTCCGTCTTTTTTACGGAATACATCTATTATCTTTTCTATTTTGAAATGATCTCTGCCTTCACTGAAGTTAGGTACACATTCCATTATTTTGTTCCAACTGCTCATAGCCTATTCTCTAGTGATGTTTTAACTGTTTTTTGTATTAAATTTTCATCTGCAATATTTGGCATTGTGATGTGATAATATGCTGCAGCATCTTTATTGAATGTTGCACTTGTTTCCATAGCATGCTCATTCCTTGCCCACGAACGTCGGGCTACTCCGCTCATGACATCCCAAATGATTGCTGAGCGTATGATTTCATCAATGCGAAGACTTCCGTCCAATACCAGGGCAAATCCTCCATTAATGGCTTTTCCAATTCCAACGCCGCCTCCATTGTGGAGCGCAACCAGACTCATGCCTCTTGCTGCATTGCCTGCATAGCATTGGACAGCCATATCGGCCATTACGTTACTTCCGTCTTTAATGTTTGATGTTTCCCGGAAAGGCGAATCGGTTCCGCTGACATCGTGATGATCACGCCCAATCATGATTGGACCTACTTCACCTCTACGTACCATCTCATTAAATCGCAATGCAATATCCCGTCTCCCATAAGCATCCTGATAGAGAATGCGCGCCTGCGTACCCACAACCAGTTTATTTTTTTCTGCATCACGAATCCAATTGTAATTATCCAGGTCTTGTCCGCGCCGGTTTGGGTTGATACATTCCATGGCTGCATGGTCGGTTTTTACCAGATCTTCGTGTCTGCCGCTCAAGCAAATCCAACGGAACGGACCATAGCCATAATCAAATAATTCCGGCCCCATGATATCTTCCACATACGACGGCCAAATAAAGCCATCTTTTTCGTCGATCCCATTTTTTGAAATTTCTTTTACTCCGGAATCATAGATCGCTTTCATAAAGGAATTGCCATAGTCGAAGAAATAAGTACCTTTATTTACCAGTTTTTTGATTACTTCGAAGTGACGTTTCAATGATTGGTCTACCAGATGACAGAATTTGTCGGGATCGTCAGAAAGTAGTTGCGTACGTTCTTCAAATGTAATATCTGCAGGACAATATCCGCCTTCGTATACGGCATGGCAGGATGTTTGATCACTTAGTAGATCGATGCGTATGTTTTGGGTCTCTGCATATTCCAGTAAGTTGATTATATTACCAAGATAGGCGATGGATATAGCTTCGTTCGCTTTTATTGCTTCTGCTGCCATAGCGAAAGCTTTCGCTCTATCGCTGGTCATGTGTTGAACCCAGCCTTGCTTATGGCGTGTTTCAATACGTGAAGCATCGACTTCTGCAATGATACTTGCTGCTCCTGCAATAACTGCGGCTTTAGGTTGCGCACCGCTCATACCTCCTAATCCTGAAGATACAAAAAGACGACCATGTAGATTCTTGCCTTGAGGAATACCCAGTTTTTTGCGTCCTGCATTAAGTAAAGTATTATAAGTACCGTGAACGATACCTTGCGGACCAATATACATCCACCCGCCGGCAGTCATTTGTCCATAATTGGCAACACCCATCTGAGCTGCCACGTGCCAGTCCTTCAGATTATCATATAATCCAATCATCATGGAATTGGTGATGATGACGCGTGGAGCATCCGGACGTGATTTGAAGAGTCCGAGTGGATGACCGGATTCTATAACCAATGTTTGATCTTGAGTGAGTATTTCAAGATATTTCTTTATTAACTGATATTGCATCCAGTTTTGACATACTTGTCCAGTCTCCCCATACGTTACAAGTTCGTATGGATATAGTGCGATGTCAAAGCACAAATTGTTGTCAATCATGACTTGAAAAGCTTTTCCTTCGATGCTTTTCCCTTTATATTGATCGACAGGCTTCGCTTTTAAGTCACCTTCGGGGCGATAACGATATCCATAGATTCGGCCGCGGGTGAGTAGTTCATTCATAAATTCTGGTGCTAAAGTTTCGTGGAGGTCTTTAGGTATGTAGCGTAAAGCATTTTTTAATGCTATTTCTGTTTGTGCCGGCGTAAGTGTATAACCCCGGTCTGGAGCACGACGGATTCCGGCTGCAAATAATGGATAAGCCGGTAATTGATTACTTAGGCAGATTTCCATGGTACAATTCTATTAGGTTGATGTTTACATTATGTAAACAAAACTATTAATCTTTGTCTCAAAGATAGACTTTTTATGAATAAAAAGCAATTTATTTTTGTATGTTTAAGAGCATAATGTCATAAAAAAGCGGGAGGCTTTCATAAAAAGTCTCCCGCTGTATAATTAATCAAAAAAAGAGTGTTATCCCTTGCTTTCGCTTTTACTTTCTGCAGTTGGTTGAACTGTTTTTGCGTTAGCAGCTGCTAATGCCGCTTTCTTATTAATCTTTTTCTTCTGCAATTCGTATGCAATTGGTGTTGCAACAAATAATGTAGAATAAGTACCGATGACGATACCTAATAAGATAGCAAATGTAAAGCTTCGTATTGAACTACCACCTAAAATGAAAATACATAATACTACAACCAATGTTGTGGAAGATGTATTTAAGGTACGGCATAGGGTTGAGTTCAATGCGTCGTTAATAACTTGATATCTGTCACGCTTCGGATACAATCCGATTGTTTCTCGAATACGATCGAATACAACAACTGTATCATTAATAGAGTAACCAATAATTGTTAGTATTGCCGCTATAAACGTCTGGTCGACCTCCATTGAAAATGGAAGTATTTTCCAAAGTAATGTATAGAAGGCAATGATACATAACGTTGTCGAAGTAACAGAAGCAAATGCTCCAATAGAGAAGGAAACATCCCTAAAGCGGAGCAAAATGTAAATAGCCATACAGATCATTGAGAAGACAACAGCCAAAATGGCACCCTTCTTTATATCATCCGCCATACTCGGACCCACTTTCTGCGAACTTCGAATGAAGTCTGTTGTAAACTGTTGTTCTGTTGTCCCTTCAGGTAATTGGCTCTTCAAACTTTCAAACAATCTTGTTTCGATTTCTTGGTCAACCGTAGGAGCGGTATCTTCGATACGGAAGTTGGTAGAAATACGAACCTGATCCGGAGTACCAATTTGGATAACGTTGACAGTTCCTCCGATTTGCTTTTCGACCATGCTACGAATCTGGTCTGTCTTTACATCATGATTGAAACGAACGATATAGTTACGTCCACCGGTGAAGTCGATACCATTGTTTAATCCGATTGTAGCCATAGAAATAGCACCTAATACAATGATACTAGCCGGAATCAGATAACCGACTTTACGTATTGAAAGGAAGTCGACCTTCGGGTTTGTCAATAAATCTTTTGTCAGAGATGTAACGAATGTAATATTCTTTACTTTATCTTTTGCAAGCAGTGCTTCGTAAACAATACGTGTCAAGAATACAGCAGTAAGGAATGAAGCGATCAAACCGATAATCAATGTAGTAGCAAAACCGCGGATTGGACCTGTACCGAAATAGAACAGGACAACACCTGTTATGACGGTTGTCAAGTTGGAGTCGAAGATGGCTGAAAAGGCGTTGCTGTAACCATCGGAAATGGCTTTGCCCAAAGACTTTCCGGCTCGTAACTCTTCCTTGGTTCGTTCATATATTAATACGTTTGCATCGACGGCCATACCCAGGGTCAATACCATACCGGCAATACCTGGTAAGGTTAGTACAGCCTGGAAGGATGCCAAAACTCCCATCGTAAAGAAGATGTTGGCAACCAAGGCTCCATCAGCGATTAATCCGGGGATGATGCCATAGAAACCGCACATATAAATCATTAACAATACTAAAGCGATAATAAATGAGATGATACCCGAGTTGATAGCTTCCTGTCCTAAAGAAGGACCTACGACGTCTTCTTGTACAATATGTACTGAAGCTGCCATTTTACCGGATTTTAATACGTTTGCCAAATCTTTTGCTTCTTCCGGAGTGAAGTGCCCGGTGATTTGTGAACGACCGCCCGTGATCTCTACTTGTACTGTTGGTGCTGAATAAACCATTCCATCCAATACGATAGCTACTGAGCGACCAATATTTTCTTTTGTCAGACGAGCCCATTCCTTAGCTCCTTCAGCATTCATTGTCATACTGACTTCCTGTTCTGAACGACCGGCTTGCTGAGCGAAATCTGCATTCGCATCGGTTACAACGTCACCACCTAAAGCAGGTGAGCCGTCACGGTTGGTTACCTTTATTGCATACAAATTGAAGAAACGTTCCTTCTCATCAATAGCCTTAACACCCCATTTTAGTGATAAGTTACGTGGAAGAATTTCTTTAATCTGTTTCATGTTCAGGTATTCATTGATTTTTGCAATATTCTTCGTGTCGGCAATACCTACAACCGGTCCCGGAACAAGCTGTCCATTATATTGGTTTATTTGCAAAAGAGCGAACAAAGGATGTTGTTTTGCAAATTCTTCCATATTTTGATTTGCTTGCGCATTTTGAGTTTTGCCTTTATCGATTTTAGCTAACAAAGAATCGGCAGAAGCGGCTGTATCTTTTTTCGCTGTAGTGGTTGAAGCCAACGCCGTACTGTCTGTTGCTGCCGTACTGTCTACTGCTGTTGTGATTGTACTGTCTTTAAGCGCAAGTGCTAAAGCATTATCGGCAGCAATCAGCTGCTGGTAGATCTCTTGCAGGTTGTAGGTTTCCCAGAACTCCAGATTTGCACTTCCCTGCAATAATTTACGAACACGTTCAGGTTCTTTTACACCAGGAAGTTCAACCAAGATACGTCCTGCAGTTTCGAGGCGTTGAATGTTTGGAGCTACAACACCAAAACGGTCGATACGGGTACGCAATACGTTAAATGAATTATCGATAGCGCTCTTTAACTCGCTTTTTAATACGGCTATTACTTGCGCATCCGAACTTTTTGGAGTTATTTTATCCTTCAATTCGAATGTACTGAAGATAGCAGATAAGCGGGCTCCGTTATCTAGTTTTTTATACTCTTCTGCAAACAAATCAATGAAGTCTAATTGACTTTTGCCTTGATTTTGATAAGCTAAATCCAACGCTTTGTTGAAATTCTCATCTTGATTATTGTTTGAAAGTGAACGGATGACATCAGGTACATTCAATTCCAAAATGACGTTCATACCACCTTTCAAGTCAAGACCTAAGCTGATCTCCATTTCCCGGCATTGCTTGAGTGTATAGCCCAACCATACCTTCTGAGTAGATAATGAGTCTAAATAAGAACTCTCTTTTAACGGATCTCCATTAGCATACGTAGCTGCCATGCTGTTATAATGTCGCGTCACAAACGAAAACGACAGATAGAACAAACAAACCAGCGTCAGTAATACCGCGAAGACCTTCACAAATCCTTTGTTTTGCATTTGAATCTTATATTTATGTTATTATTCGTTTTTTCACAGGGTGCAAATATAGCCTTTTTTTTCTTTGTCAAACAGTAATTAGATAATTTATTTGTCACACTTTTAGTTTATTTCGGACACAAATGTCTATCTTTGCTCATAAAAAAGAAAAGATGTATATGAGACGACTTCTATTATTTTGGGCTTTTTTAATTCCGACGCTACTTTGGGCTCAGGACGATTCAAAGTATTTGGCAGGTGCTGTTCCTGAAGAAAATGGTAAAGTGGTTTTTTCGAAAGAAATAAAAGTGAATTCTTTTTCGAAAGATCAGGTTTTTGATATTATGTTGAAGTGGGCACAAGATCGCTTTAAAGGTGATGTTACTCGTGTGGTCTATTCTGATAAAAATGCGGGTGATATTGCGGCTGTTGGAAGGGAATATATTGTATTTCAAAATAATGCTCTGTCTCTTGATCGTTCATTGATGAACTATCGTGTTATGATTAAGTGTGCCGATAATAATTGCACGTTAAAAGTGTATGGCATTAGGTATGAATATGTAGTTTCTTATAAGCGCGAACCGGAAAAATATGTTGCTGAAGAATGGATAACAGATAATTTCTCTTTGAATAAGGATAAAACGAAGTTATATCGTGGCAGTAAAAAATTCCGGATAAAGACTGTCGATTTTGTGAATGATATATTTAAAGAGGCGATTTCTGCTTTGGGAACAGCAGCTGTAGAAGAGGTCCCTTCAGCGCAAAATGAGAACGTAGCTGCTCCGGCGGCTAAGAAAGAACATAACGTTGTTGAAAAAAGTCAAATGATAACAAAGAAAGGTTATAAAACGATTGAAGCCGCTAATTTGACGGCATCTCAAACGAGCCTTATGGCAGAGAGCACTCTTCAGGTATCTTCCGAAAGGAATAATGAGTTGAAGGATAACGCCGTATCCTGGAAAGGTATTGGTAATATGTTCGGAAAGTTTATTGCTTCTGTAGCAATGAATCCGGGAAGTGAGACGTTTAAACAAATTGGAAATAACGATAACTATAGCATTTCTTTCTTTGTAAAAGATAAGGCCGATGAGGCATGGATGATTATTGAATGCCAAAAGGTGGGTGAGACCATTGAAGGCGATCAAAAAGCAATTGCGGGTGAGATATTGAAAATATTTGTAAAATAAGATATTTATGAAAAGAATTATAATAGGGTTATTGTTCTTACTGCCGTTTTTGATGGTAGCACAAGGTCATAAAGGAGATGTTGCTGAATGCGCCCCGATGAAAGATGGAAAGGTGTGCTATCGTGATACGGTACAGGTTCATGATATGAAACAGCTGGAAGTATTTAAACTGATCAATGCCTGGGCTAAAAAGAATTATGGCAAAGATGTGTTTATGTCGAATGTTAATGCATATCAGTCGAAAGGAATTGTTTCGCTTACTTCCAAAGTTGAGCTATTGCTGAATGATACCGATAAGACAATCATTAAGTACAAGATGCAGATATTTTGCCATGATAATAGTTATACGGCAGAAGTTTCTAAAATATCTTATCAGTATGATCCGAACAACGAAAAGAAATATAAGAATTATTCGGCAGAAAGTATAATTGCCAATAATGGAAAGGGCAATACTGTTGCTATTGTCAAAGATCCAAAGTTGTTTTGTAATGCTACTTTCTTTTTCGTAGAGGATTTGTTTGATGATCTTCTGAGTGCAGTGAATAAAGAATAGGACGTCATTATTATAAATTAAGTAAATACGGATTCACAGGTACGCGAGCATTTGCCCGTAAATGTGAATCCGTCTCTTTTTTATTTCCCTTTGTAGAAAAGAAGTAAAGAGGAACGAGGTTTTTCAAGGACGATGGTAAGGCCGGTCGTTAGCTCTTTGGCACTTTTTGTAATGACTTCTTTTGTATCCCTGTTTTCAATCTGATACATCTTTCCTGCGGATAATCCCGATAGTTTTACAGTGATTTCTTTCTCTTTGTTTTCATCACGGCGGAATGCTATGATAAAACCACTATCATCCGACTTGCGATTCAGTTGATATGCTAGCCAACGATTTTTAGCGGCAACATTTTCTGTCCCTGTCAGCGGATAAAAATCTTCATAAAAATAAGGGCGGACTTCACGAAATTCCTTCTGGCAATCCTGCATCTCAAGATATGAATAGGAAGGATCTGATATTTTCCAGCTGTAAACGATCGATGAGCTCAGGCTTGAACGGAACCCGAACTTATCTGTTCTCATTGTTCCGGTTCCCGATAGCGGTAAATAAAAGTTCAAACCGTAAGTGTGGCTTTGATAGCCTATAGGTTCACCATAATCATAATCTGTCCGCCACATAGGGGCACTGCGGGATATTGTTTCCAGATCAAGACGTCTGCCTCCGCTGGCACAATTGTCAATCAAAGCAGAAGGGAACTGTTGCAAAATGTAATCCCAGTAGTCATACAGTCCGGAAATGTATTTAACCTCAGTCATTCCCTGTCTGCCGGGCTTGTCGTTGGATTTCCAGTAAGTATCGGGTTCAATATTGAAGTCCTGCCGGTAATAGTCAATCCCATTATCTTTCATTAGTTTGGTAATGGTTTCACCAAGCCATTTGCATGCATCAGGGTTCCCAAGATTGAATAGATATTGTTCCGGGTTTGGGTCATTTTGCAGCAACCATTCCGGGTGTTGTTGCGCCCAGATAGTCTTTTTGTAAACGCGTTCAGGTTCAAACCAAACCATGAATTTGCAGCCTTGACGATGTACTTCATCCGAAACAGGCTTTAGTCCGTTCGGAAAATGTTCTTTGTTTACTGTCCAGTTACCCACGGTATTCGCCCAGTTCTTATTATTTGCATAATCGTCAGCGCCTGTGTACCAGCCGGCATCCAACCAGAATACTTCCGAAATGAGTCCGAACTGTTTATATCTCTTAATCATGGAGATTGCATAGTCGGCTGTAAGACACGAGTATTCATTACATGGACGCGGGTCGTTCCAATTGAAACCCAACGATTCGGGATATATAGTTCGCCTACCATTGATTTGTCTTGTATGATGTGCTAATACAAACTGGCGAAATTTGTTATGCCCGATCATCCTGTCTTCTCCGTTCCAGAAAAGCATACAAATGCTTGCCGTTCTGATTTTTTCATTGGGGAGTAGATAAGATTTCAGATCACGAATACCGGTCGTTAGCGTTATATTTTTATTTGAGGTGCATTTTAATTCGGCTTTCCAGGTCCCGCTCCAGCCAATAGCCACCATTATTCCTTGTTTGGCCGGCGACTCGATATTAAAAAAAGGAAAAGCGGATTGCGACGAACGCCCTCCGGTAGGTTCCATACTGAAAAATTCACCTGCCGACAGTTTTTTCCCCAGCGGTTGAAAGTCTGTAGCCTTTGCGGTGCTGCCTTCGGCATAGTGAAGGGTGAAGTTTCCGCCTGTAGAATATTTGAAGTTAATATTCGATTCGTGTATATTGCTGATTTCTGGTGTGTTTTGCTTGCTAGTGTTAGTGATGTGCAAAACCCATTCAACGGCATTAAAGTCTTTGAA
>JAQWBH010000179.1 GCA_028707405.1 Parabacteroides sp.
TAAAAGGAGATTCTCAGCATTGGGTAACTTAACCATTGATGAATTTTGGAATCAGTATAATCTTAAAAAAGAATCAATTAAAAATGTCGCTTAACTTTTTGTCTCAATTAAGTTTGCAAGACCAGACTAATATTATCCCTAATGCCGACAGGCTCATTTTCATTTTGGTTTATTTGTTTTCACCTACCTTCATTTTTCGCACTCTCACCGTAAGTTCAATTTGATGCGCCGAGTGAACGATACGGTCAAGAATGGCATCAGCGAGTGTGGGTCTGCAAGCTTTCTTGCTACCGTTATCACATAAGAATGGCAGTAACTATTAAATTACCGCCATTCTTTTTGTTCGTTTCACTTATTTTTCCTACCCTACCAAATTGCGAGTTCGTTCATTTTAATTCTACTTTAAGACAGATAATGGTATTATCCTGCATTTTATCGCCGTAACTGGGAAATAAGTTTTGTCCATGCTAAGACCAAATCATTAGCATACTTTTGCATATCGTCTTCATATCCTTCACGGGATACTTCGAACATAAAAGGACCTTTATAACCTGATTTCACCAAGGCATCAATAACAGCCGGGAAATTAATTACCCCTTTCCCCGGCAACCAATGGCGTTCGTTAACCTCATCATAATCCGAAACATGAATTGTTTGGATACGACTATTTAGTTGTTCTGCAAAATATTCAGTTTTCTCACCTAACAAATGGTTTGTGTCCATGCAAACATCTACCGAAGGAATATCTCCGACAAGTGCAATCATCTCCGCGGCTCTATTCCCCAAGCATGTACGAGGCAGGCATTCAATGGCTAAACGAACTTTGTATTTATCTTCAACTAAAGGACCAAGTTCTTTCAAACACGTACGAAACGACGCGATATGTGCCAGTCGTAATGTTTCATCAATAGGTTCGAAACTGGGATGCAGAATGGCTTTTTGATAAGACCCAAAGCCTTTCGCCAATCTTAATGTTAACAGAATCGATTGCCTGCTTCTTTCTCTTAAGATCGGATCAGGCAGTGAGATATCGAAATCCCAACCGTAAGGAATATGGATAGACCAAATAGTAATACCGACAGCATCGGCTGCTTTTTTATAATTATTGACCAAAGTTACAACTTCGGCCAGTTCCATATCTTTACTTGAATGCATTACGGCTTCAACATAGTCTATCCCGGCTCTCTTTAAGATTCGCATTGTTTCCTCTATATTGGGAGTCGTAAGGCTTAGAGAAGTACCCAGTTTCCAATTCAGCACATCAGAAATGGTATTTAATGCGTCTATAGATTCCTTGGGAATAAGAGTTCCAAGGGTTACAACACTTGCTGTTTTAATGAAATTACGTCTTGAATATTTCATATTTATTCGGATGCTGTTTCGTTTGCACGGAAAGGCCAATATGGATTTTGATAGATTGGAGAAGTGCTTGGGTCTCCACTTTTTCCTGCTGTAATAAGAAAATGTTCAGCAGCAATGGGAGAAAGATAATGAGCCATTTTCCATTTGTATCCTCCCTGTATGGCCACATTTGTATTATCTGCCAACTCATAAGGCAAGTAATATTTACTCTTACTTTCCGGGGAGAACTGCGCCTGCTGTTCCGGTGCATACCATTCCCTCATAGGTCCCCAAACTTTAAATCCTTCAATACGATAAGGCGTCTGAATCATCTGATCCAGTGCCCTCCAGCGTTTCAGATCCATTAGACGTAAGCCCTCTCCCAAAAGTTCCATACGACGCTCCCGGCGGATATTGTAAAGTGTATTATCAGATAAAGGAACACCTGCAGAATAGGCACCCCAATCATTTGGAGTTTCCATTTCTATTCGGGTATTTTGGATAGTGTTAGTTTCAATATCACTAAAAGTAACCGATTGTCCATTGTTTGCCCGGCTTCGTATACTCTCCCAATAAATCTTAGCATCCCCATCCAACGAACCATGTCTTTCATAAACGGCTTCTATGTAATTCAAGTAAGCCTCAGCCGCACGAAAAATAATAAGGCCGGTATAGCAATTCCAGTATTCAGACAGTTGGTCAGCATCAAAGCTAATCCCTTTACGATAACCATATCCGGTAGCATTCTGTAAGATAAGAAGATCAGGATAAGGCTCTACCCGAGTGGCGCCCTGTGGAGTGGGACCTTCCGCAAAATAATTTAATTGACCTGGGATTTTCATAAACAGTTGTAGACGCCCATCCCTGTTTTCTACCACATCAGTCAGATAATCATCTCCTTTGTATTCATTTTCTGTTGCTGCATAAATAGGTTTTCCATCAGCCATCAGGAAGTTGTCGACGTAACCACGAGTAAGCCCTGTTTGACCGTTTACAGTTTGGGCCTGAATAGGAATATTATGAACGATCCCCAATCCTCGGTCGTATTGTTTCCAAAGCACCACTTCCGTATATTCGTTTAAACTGACATCTCCATACATCTTCAGATAAGGATTATCTGGATCTGATGTCGATTGTGGCAATATGCCGTTATTTACGGTTAGTTCTGTTGTTGATGCCACTTTTTTCGCCGCATCTATTGCTTCATCCAAGAAGAAATTAATTTCCGCCTGAATAGATCCTTTGGGGAATTGATAGCCATTGTTATATTCTTTGGTTTCTCCGGGCCATCCGGTTCCATTCGGGACAAATGCCGTACCGTTGAAGTATTTAAGCCAGGTACCTTCATACAGCGCAACTCTGGATTTGAATAGAAGTGCAGCCTTTTGAGTCACTCGTGTTTTTATCGTACCCGCATCTCCCTCCATCAATTCAATGGCTTTGTCCAGATCTTCCAGAATAAAGTGAGCTACATCCGTACGCGGAGCCCTTTTGCTTGCTTCCGTCAGGCTTTCCATATTGCTTTCTAAAATCTCTGTAACGATAGGGAAATCACCGAGTGCCTGTAGTTTCTTAAAATATTCGAATGCACGGAAGAAATAGGCTTCACCAATTGAATGGCGAACAAGGTTCTGATTCCCGGCAATCTCTCCCTTTTCATATTTAGGTAATACTTTATGGAAAAAAAAGTTGCATTTGTAGATATAATTGAATGACCAATCGCCATCATTTTGGGCTACTTTGTAATTTGCCGGGATCCATATTGTATTTCCATCTCCTTTGCCTGCCAGGTTATCGGTAATCCGGTCATTAAAACCTGTATAGGCCGCATTTCCAAGATATACTTCAAAACTTCCGTCGTATAGATTATTCACATAAGCCTGTAGCTGTGCATCTGTGTTAAAGTAAGACTCCGGTGAAACAGAGGATAAAGGTTCCTGATCTAACTCAACACACGCCATCATGACCAGGCTGCAAGTAATTAAAGTGAATAGTTTTTTTATATTCTTTTGTATCATGATCATAACATATTAAAAGTGAATATTTAAACCAATTGCATAAACTCTTGAAAGCGGATATACACTTCCGTTCCATCCGCCATCGATTGTTTCAGGATCAAACATTTCTGCCATTTTAGTTCCGGTCCATAGGTTTTCTCCGGAGAAGAAAATGCGGGCTTTCTCTATTCTGATTTTAGAAGTCCATACGGTAGGAACAGTATATCCCACCTGCAGATTCTTTAAGCGGATATAAGAAGCATCCTGCAAGTAGCGACTTTGAGTCTGCATATTCCGATTGTTCTGGTAATTCATTTTCGGATAATAGGAATCTAAGTTTTCTTCCCAAAAACCGTTCACAACAGAGAATGATTGGGAATCGCGGAAATAATCCAGATGAGAAGTAAAGCCTGCAGAACTATAGGCATTGCCTTGAGCGCCCCAGAAAAAGTAAGAACCTTGCCAATAATCCCGTTTCATCACTCCCTGGAAGAACAGACGCAAGTCAAAACCTTTCCAGTCCGCGGTTAAATCAATACCGAATTGATAACGGGGCGTATTATTACCGATTACTTTGAGGTCGCCATGATCTCCTAAAGTCTGACTTCCGTTGTCTATCCCACCATCTCCATTAATGTCTTTATACATAATATCACCAGCTCCCCATGTAGAAGCAATCGCATTTTGTCCTCCATTGGGCAATGTCGCCAAATGAGCATCCATTTCCGCTTGTGTCTTTGCAATGCCAATAGTTTCATATCCCCAAATCTCACCTACGATTTTATTATCATAATAGGTGTTTATGTTGCCAGTCGTATTGCTGGGGTATTTTAACACTTTCGTGCGATAGTCAGCCAGTAAGAATCTTGTGCCATAACCTAATCCATTAGACAGGCGATCTCGCCAGCCTATCTCCAGTTCAAAACCATAATCACGCAATTCCGTATCATTCACCTTTGCCGGATTTACTCCCAAAATAGCCGGAAGTTCAGGAGCCGGACCAAGCATATCGGAAGTGGTACGAATGAAATAGTCGAACGAACCTGTCAACCGGTTTTGCAAAAAGCCATAATCAAGCCCTATATTTATTGTATTCACCTTCTCCCATGTCAAATAACGGTTTTCAAGCGTGCCTGGAGGAGCTGCGGTATTCGGCCTGCTCCCATTCTGTAACCAGGCTCCCGACGCGGTATATAACTGCATGTTTGAATAAGACGGATACCAGTTCAACGTGTTTTGATTAGCCAACTGTCCATAAGAAACGCGCGGTTTTAGGGTCGTTATATAATCATTCAAAGAACTCATAAATTCTTCTCTTGCAACATTCCAACCTAATGAGAAAGAAGGCGACCAAACCCTGCGATGTCCTTTTCGGTATCGTGAAGATTCATCGTAACGCATATTTACTTCGGCCATGTATTTGCCTTTGTAATCATAATTCAATCGGCTAAACAAACCGAATACAGCCCAGTTGTTATTTCGCCCGTTTACCGTAGGGACAACATCATTCCCATTATAATCTTTTCCTGTTGCCAGATCGACAACCGGAAGATCAGGAAATTGCACCCCTTGGCGGAGTAGATTAAAAGCTTTTTGTCTCATTTCCTGCTGTTGCAAACCGACCATTGCTTTGAGATTGTGGTTTTTGGCAAGTGTCAAACTATACTCGGAATATATATTCCAGCCAAACAGATCATTTTTCAGATCTTCTTCAAAAATATTAGATGTTGTAGGCATATTACTGGCACCAGCCTGTGGATTATTATCCCGGTCGTAAATATACCCGATTAAATTATGGTAATGCCGGTTATGATTCTGAGTAGAATAGTTTACATCAATATGCGTTTTCCAGTTTTTGACAGGCTCTACGGCCAACTGTATTTGTTGATATATATTGTCGGTAATAGTTTTGTCATTGCCTCCGTCACGTAATTTTACTGCCCAGCGCATAAACAGATTTCCGTTCGGATCGTACATGGGTAACGTAGGCCACCCTTGCTTTCCTATATTAGAGAAAAAGTCATTCGTCAATGCGGACGGGCGTTCATATTCGGTCCGAACAAAACGGTTTGTATATGTTAAGTCTAACCAGTCCGCCACTTTATAGTTCACTTTCACATTCGTCGAATACCTGTTATAAGAGTCCTGATTGAGTTGCATAAGCCCATCTTGGTCAAGATAATTAAACGAACCATAGAATGTTATTTTATCGCTTCCGCCACTTAAACTAAGATTATGTTCATGGGCAAACGCACTCGAGCGATAAAACTCTTTATAATAATTCCGGTTGTCGATTCCGCCTATCCGGTTCGTCGATCCCGGAATATCGGTATAAGCGCTGTATCCTTCATTCCATGTGTTATTCCGGTAGTCCGCACTTGCGGCATCTTTGATTTTACCATCCTGATAATCTCTCAGGTAACCCAACCAATCTGTATTGAAACGAATACTATTCCCCGGTGTTTGACTCAAAGCATCGTCAATATACAAGGCAAAAGTATGGGAATCCATTGTTTCAGGCATCAACAAAGGACTATTCCAACGCAGGCTATTATTATAATTCACCCTAGTTTTACCTGCAACTCCCTTCTTTGTTGTAATCAGGATTACACCAAAAGGAGCTTTGGAACCATAAATGGAAGATGCTGCGGCATCTTTCAATACGGAGATGGATTCTATATCCTGCGGATTAAGGACATTAATATCTCCTTCTATGCCATCAATCAAGACCAACGGATTACTACTTACATCCCCATCGATCGTTCCCCGGCCTCTGACTTTAATATTAGCCCGGCTCTCCAAACTACCATTGTTTTGCATTACGCTTAGTCCGGGTACTAAGCCTTGTAATGCTTGGGAAGCAAGCATTACCGGACGGTTTTCCAAATCTTTCGAAGTAGTAAGACCAACAGCCCCGGTTAAGTTTACTTTTTTCTGTGTGCCGAAACCTACCACCACTACTTCTTCCAGTGTTTGTATGTCTTCTCTCAACACGATATTTAATTGTGTTTGATTCGCGACTTGAACCTCTTGAGCTATATATCCGATATAAGTTATCTGTAACGTCGCATTATCCGCGACAGAAAGCATAAACTTCCCATCCAGATCCGTTATCACTCCATTCAGTGTTCCTTTCTCTTTGACATTGGCTCCGATGATTGGTTCGCCTCGTTCGTCGAGAATGGTACCGGTAATTTGTTTTTTATCTTGTTGTGTAATAACGGGAAAGGATTGCCTTTTGCTGAGAATAATATTTAATCCTTCCATGGCATAGGATATATCGCTATTATCAAGAAGTGTATCGAGTACTTCTTTTACCGGCTTGTCTTTAGCCTTGACAGATACCCTGACTTCCAGATTGATATCTCTGTTGGAGATGAAAAGGTAATCTGTTTGTTGTTCTATCTCGTCTAAGACTTCCTTGAGCATGGTATTGCTGATATTCAGGTTTACTCTTGCATTCTGTGAGTTCGTGTTTTCGGTGAATGCAAAACAGGTAAATATGAGCAATAGAAATGTTGTTGATCTCCTAATTCTAAAAATATGGAGGTACTTGTTGTCTTTCAACAACAATTTTCCTGATGAGAATAATATTTTCATATCTTTGTAATGATTTTAATGAATAAGTATACTTTTTAAAATGTACTTGTTTAGAATCGGTAGATGTTAGCGCATTTACCGATTCGTTTTTTAGGGATGTTTCGTCATAGGCAATATGATTTTAGGAGGTTAATAAATATAAATTCTGTTACTGTCTTCGTCTCGTTTATAGGTAAAACGGAAGTCGTTTTGCAATACCCTGAGTGCATGGTCCACACCGTCTGATATACGAAGCTTACCGTGATATCCTAATTCTTTAACTTTCTTGTTTTGGATGATGATTTTTTGTCCGAAATATTTTTCAAAGAGTTGCATGATTTCTTCAAACGATTTATCTTCTATTACGATTAATCCGTCGTACCATCTGTATGTTTCCGATTTCAAAGATGAAATACGCAGTTCGTTATCAATCAGTTCGGCCGTTTCTCCCTGGGCGAGTAAAGTCTCATCTGTTTGGCCGGGTTTGTATAACTTTACTTTTCCGGTAAACAAAGCTGTCGAAAAAGTCTCTTTGTCCGTGTATGCTTCTACATTGAATGAGGTTCCCAGCACTTCTACATTATACGTGTTGGTTTGAACGATGAATCTTTTTTTCTTATCTTTTGTCACTTCGAAATAGGCTTCTCCATCCAAATTTACAATGCGCTGGTTGCCTGTAAAAAGAGTAGGATATTGAAGTTTCGTATTCGAATTGAGCCAGACCAATGTGCCGTCGGGCAAGGTGATAGACGTTCTATTTCCCGGCGGTACATAAACCTCTTGCGTGATAAGAGGGTATTTCTGCGCTTGATATAAATTGAATAAATAGGAGCTTCCTATCAATATAAGGATAGCGGCGGCTACTTTTATCAGACTCCGGATAATACTCTTTCCGGGAGTATGAGGAACCCTGATTCTCTCTTCTTCAATAACGAGGGAAGCATCGAAGCGGATACGTTCGTTGATAAACATTTTTTTATGAGAACTATCCTCTTCCAACCATTGACGGATAGCTTCTTTCTCCTTTTCGGAAGAGGCTCCCTCAAAATAACGAACAAGTGTATTTCGATCCATTGTATAATTTTTTCAGGTGGTATCTATAATAAGAGCAACTGACGTTCTGATAATCCTAAAAAGAATCAGCAAATTTTTTGAAGAAAAATCAAAAGAATCGCCAGGTAATCTTTTAAGTCTTTGTGTAAGCGGCTGTTAGCCTTTTTGATGTGATAGTCTATTTTTTGCAGAGAAACTCCCATCTCTGCTGCTATTTCTTTTCGCGATTGATAATTAAGGCGATTCTTTATAAAAATATTTCGGGTTTGTTCAGGGAGTTTGGATAGCGATTGGGTAATGATTTCTATAATCTCATTGGTAAAGATATTTGCATAGTTTTCGTCTTCCAGCGTCATGATGCGGGCGTTTATTTCCCACTCGTACAGCTCGATAGCCTTTTTGTTGTACTCTACTTCTATTTGTAAGTGTTTCAAATAGTTGAGGCATTTGTTTTTTACAGTCAGCAAGATATACCCCAGCATATCTGTTTCGGGTGGGATTTTGTCTTTGTTTTCCCAATAGTATAAAATGGCATCGTGGGTAATGTCTTCAGCCGTTTGTAGATCGTTTACATAATAGAATGCATAGCGGTTAAAACGCTTATAATATATATTATAAAACGATCCGAAGTTTGTTGCAGAGTTTACTTCAAAAGGACTTATTTTTTCTCTATCTTTCATTAAAGATGTAAATTTAAAAATATTTCTTATCAAAGCAAAACGAATAAACAAAACTATAACCTTACCTTGTTCTAAAAGGCTACACCCCAATCTCCTTTTTGATGAAATTTTCCAAGACTTTCTTATTGGGTAACTGAACTAAGTATTTAGAAACAAGCGGTTGATTATCTATTCCTTACGTGGCGTATTTTGCTAAAGCCTCGCCTTTACTACCACAAAGGATTAGTCCGATAGGTGGATTGTCACCTACACTACTCCCCAGTTGTAGGACAGGTATTATCACTTTATTAAGTGCGTTAAGATAAATATCTTCATACAAATTTATACTTATTATTTGGTTTATAATACTTTTCTTTCATTTTATTCGCTGTTT
>JAQWBH010000180.1 GCA_028707405.1 Parabacteroides sp.
TTCGAGCGAGATAATCAGGTCGGCATGACCTTTGGGAATCAGGTCAGACGCAATAGGACTGTCGGAAAGCCGGAGGTTCGATTGTACATCGCCGCCGCGCTGACTCATCCCGTGTACTTCAGCCTGCTTCATAAACAATCCTTCTTTCAGGGCTGCTTCACCTATAACGGCTGCGATTGAGAGTATGCCTTGTCCTCCCACACCGCATAATATGATATCTGTTTTCATTTTTTGTTTGCTTTTTTCTTCCTTGTTAATGTCTGGATACACTCACGGCGCGGAATCAATACCGATACACCTTTGTATTCAATTTCTTCACGGATAATAGCCTTCATCTCTTCGTAATTCTTTTTTAGCGGGATCATCACACGGATGTGTTTTGGATCTACACCTATGCCTGTGCATATCGACTCCAGTCGTCCTGTTCCCGCCGAATCTTGTCCGCCGGTCATTGCTGTGGTTTCATTGTCGGAGATTACAATCGTGATGTTTGTATTCTCATTGACGCAATCCAGTAGTCCGGTCATTCCCGAATGGGTGAATGTTGAATCGCCGATAACCGATACGGCAGGGAATACACCTGCGTCGGAAGCACCTTTGGCCATCGTGATGGAAGCACCCATATCGATACAGGAATCTATGGCACGAAAAGGAGGCAGCGCCCCCAAAGTGTAGCAACCTATATCTCCAAATACTTTGGCCGATTTATATTCGGCCAGTGTTTCGTTCAGCGCCTCATACATGTCGCGGTGACCACAACCCTGACAGAGTGCCGGCGGACGTTGTTCAACAACTTCCGGTATGGCAAAGTAATTCTTTATCTCCTTACCGATAGCTTTTCCAACAGCATCAGGCGTCAGTTCGCCGTCGCGTTGCAGTGTGCCGTCCAGGCGACCGTGTACCTTGACCGTTCTGTTGAGGAAGCCTTTCAATTGTTCTTCAACAACCGGATAGCCTTCTTCCAGAACCAGAATCTCTTTACATTCGTCAACCAGTTTTTCTACTTTCTTCCTGGGCAACGGGTATTGTGTTATTTTGAGTACCGGGTGAGCAAAACCTTCCGGATAATTTTCTGACAGATAATTGAATGCGATACCTGTAGTGATAATACCTAATGATTTGTCGGCGCCCTCGAAATATTGATTATATATGGATTCTTCTGAAGCTTCGTTGAAATTGTCTTGTGCTGCGATAAGCGCCTTAAAACGTTTCCGGGCCAAAGCCGGAAGCAGGATGTAACGCTGGCGCCCGTCTTCAGGCGTATGCATGGGATTCTGACTTTTGCTTTCGCGCGTAACGACACCCGAACGCGAGTGAGCCATACGTGTAGTGATACGAAGAAGTATCGGATAACCAAGTTTCTCTGAGAGTTCGAACCCTTCGTACACCATGTCATAAGCCTCTTGCTGATTGGAGGGTTCTAAAACCGGAAGCATGGCAAAATGTGCAAACATACGGTTATCCTGTTCGTTCTGCGACGAGTGCATTGACGGATCGTCGGCCGAAACAATGATCATGCCACCATTGATTCCACTCATTGCTGCATTCATAAAGCAATCGGCTGCCACATTTAGTCCCACATGTTTCATACAGCATAGCGAACGTTTGCCGGCATAACTCATGCCTAAGGCAGCTTCCATAGCCGTTTTCTCATTTGCACTCCAGCGACTGTGGATGTTCCTTTCTTTTGCTATTGCCGAATTCTGGATGTATTCGGTTATTTCGGTAGAAGGAGTACCAGGATAGGCATAAACACCTGACAAGCCGGCATCGATAGCTGCTTGTGCTATGGCTTCATCTCCTAAAAACAAATGCTTTTCCATTAAATATTTATTCGTTTATAATTGTTCGATGTTTTCTTTAGTTTCAATCGTCTAAAGATTTGCAAATCTACATAAAATACATCCTATATAATAACAGATTGCAAGAAATTCAGACTATTTCTTTTCTTTTAAGTATTCATATATGGCCCTTTGCGAGCGTACTTTTGTCGGACTGTCATCATGCTTGAAATGATTGTGAAGATGCTCGTCTATATAACAGGCTTTCACGTTGTCTTGCAGTTGAATATTCAGAATGTTGATGATATCTTGTTTAATATCAGGATCTAGAATAGGAAACGCCGTTTCGATGCGCCTGCTCAGATTGCGTCTCATCCAGTCGGCCGAACTCAGATAGAGGTCTTCTTTGCCATCATTATAAAAATACCAGATACGCGCATGTTCCAGAAACATATCGACGATACGCGTGATCCGAATGTTGGCACTATAGGTTTGATTGGGAACCAGACAGCAGATTCCTCGAACGATCAGATCTATTTTCACTCCATTCTCGCTGGCGCTGTAGAGTTCGTTAATCATGTTCTGGTCATGCAGTCCGTTCATTTTAAGAATGATCCGTCCGAAGCCTCCTTCTTTTACGTGGGCTATCTCGCGATGGATCATGTTAATCAGTTCGGGTACCATATTGAAGCGGGCCACAAGCAGATGTCTGAATATCGTTTTGATTTGCTGTCTTTCTTCCAATATAGCAAATACTTGGTTGATATCAGTTATGATTTCAGCGTTCGATGTTAGTAAAGCCATATCCGAATATATTTTGGCTGTTTTCTCATTGAAATTGCCTGTACTCAGGTAGGCAAAGTCGCGCCGTTTTTTCCCTTCATCGGTGTTTTTGCGGAGGATGACAGCTACTTTGGCATGCACTTTCAGTCCCGGAATGCTGTAAATGATACGTATTCCGGCCTGTTCCATCAATGCTGCCGTACTCATATTGTTTTCTTCGTCAAAACGCGCTTTCAGTTCAACGAATACGGTCACTTTCTTTCCGTTCTTTGCTGCGCTGATCAGCGTATTGATGACAGCCGAATTTTCTGCCACACGGTATTGTGTGATTTTAATCTCTTCCGTTTTCGGATCTAAAGCTGCTTCCATAAGAAATCGCAGCAGATAGTCGAACGATTGGTAAGGAAAATGAAGCAGAATATCCTTTTTCTTGATGGCGCGGAACATGGAGCCGATCTCGTCCAGAAACGGTATACGCATTGGAGGAGGAACCGACTGTTCCAGTTCTTTTCCCCGCGGATTAGGCAGTTTGCTCAGATCCTGCAGATTGCTGTAACGTCCGCCCAGCACCAGATCGTCTTTTTGAATATTGAACGCATTACATATGAATGCCAGAAAATCGGCGGGCATTGAACTGTCGTACATGAAACGGCTTAACGCGCCGATCTTACGCTTTTTCAGGTTCTTTCGAAGTTTCTCGATCAGGTTGCCCTCTTTTTCATCGTCGATATAGATATCGGCATCGCGCGAGATCTTTATGCTGTAAGAACTCTCCACGACATATCCCGGGAAGATGCTTGCCAGGTTCGCACGAATGATATCGTCGATGAACATGATGTAGAACTTTCCATCGTGTCGGGGTAGTTCGATAAATCGGGGCACTTTTGAGAATGGAATTTTCATCAGTGCATAGTGATATTCAGGCGTATAGTCGAGTTTCAAAATCTTCTTGCTTTTTTTTACCATCCGTATAACCAGATACAAACGCCGGTCGCGGATGAATGTCCGGATATCTCCGGCCTGAATCATCACCGGCGCGAGAAAAGGGAACACCTCTTCATTGAAGAAGTTGCGTACGAATTCTTCATGAAACGGTTCGGGGTCACAACTCTGATATAGAATGATATTTTGTCGTTCGAGTTCAGGCAGGATCATTTTGTAAAAAATGCGGTAATACTCGCGTTGCTGCCTGTTTACTTCCTGAGTTATTTCTGCCAGAGTGGCTTCGGCTTCGGCCGAACTTTCTTCCGTGTAATTCTTTTTCATGATCACGCCACGGTGGTCGGCAACCCGGATCTCATAAAATTCTTCAAGATTTGATGAGTATATCGATAAAAACTTAATACGTCCGTATATAGGGAGCGTTTCGTCTTCCGCTTCCATAAGAACACGATAATTAAACGAGAGCCAACTAATATCGCGTTTGAAATATTTGTATGAATTGTCCATGGCATACATTTCTTCGAAGCGTAAAATTAGGTACTTTTGTCGAATAATAAAAGTATTATGACTAAAATTGGACTTTTGTCGGATACGCATGCCTGGTGGGATGAGAAATATCTCCAATATTTTGAGGAATGCGATGAAATCTGGCATGCCGGTGATATCGGTTCGGATGATGTTGCCGCTCGCTTGTCGGCTATCAAACCGTTTCGTGCCGTTTACGGAAATGTCGACGGACAATCACTTCGTTTGCAATATCCTGAAATTGCTCATTTCACGATAGAGAAAGTAAATGTGATGATGACGCATATCGGTGGATATCCGGGGCGTTATAATCCGGCAATACGCTCGGAGTTATACACTTCGCATCCCCATCTTTTCATCGCCGGGCATTCACATATTTTGAAAGTTTGTTTTGATCACAATCTGCGTTGTCTGTATATGAATCCGGGAGCTGCCGGACGTTACGGATTCCATCAGGTCCGCACCTTGCTGCGGTTCGTTATTGATGGAGCCGATATTAAAGATTTGGAGGTGATTGAATTAGGGCACCGTTGACGGCTGACAATTTTGTTGGCAGTAATTCTCTGCCAGCAAGACCGTGTTTTGCAGATAGGCAAACTCTTCATTAAAATATTCGCTGAATATACCCGAGTTCAAGTTTTCTTCGATCTGTTTGGTTGTCCACAGTTTGCCTCTGGATTGTTTTATTTCATTCATTTCTTCTTCTGATCGTATATTGATGACAAAGAGGCTCACCAAATGTTTGACCTTGTCGTTCTCGAAGGTATAGCGGATGAGCAATCGTGGTGTCGACGGGTTTTTGCCGTTGATGAAGTTCACCATCTCGCGTGCTGTATTTTCTATGCCATGATGGAAAAGCACATATTTCGATAGGGGATAATCATATTTTCCGGGTGATACAAAGGAATCTCCATTGCGTTTGATGAGATAAAGCATTCCGTCATAGATGACAGCGATACGTACGATCGGATGATAATATTTTTTAGGTAACGAACGACTTACAGAGCGTGCAATACAGCCTACAACTTTTCCTTTTTCGTTGAGTACCGGAAGCCACATTTCTTTACGCAGGCTTCCTCTCATCATGACAATGCGTATCTGTTCGTAGAGTATGATACTCAGACCGATGATTATACCCAGTTCGCGATAGAGGAATCTTTCAAAACGCAGATTTTTCATCTCTATGGGCAGGATACTGTATATGAGTATGGCAAACAGGTGCAGGGTGAAAGCGTTCTGTACCAACTGCGCCACGAAGAAAAACTCATTGATTGTGGTACGCATCATCGTCCGTTCATAATTGGGATGAGGTGATGTGCGGATCTTTAGAAGTATGCTGCGTCTTGCGAACCCAATGATGGCAAGGACAACGACAAGTAGTACTTCCGTGATAAGAGGCGAATAGATATATAAAACCGGTTCAATCCTCAGACAAAGAAAAACGGAGTAAAATACCAATGTCGCCGACGCCGGCAAGAGCAGAAACTGGTATATCTTGTCTTTCTTAAGAATGTGAAAAAGGATTAGGTTTGCGAAGCAAAAAGCAACACCTATGATGAATGAGAACAAGTATGAGAAGAAATTGTCCAACAGCATAAAAAGCAATAAAGGTAACAGCCCAATCGCTTGGTTATCGAAATGTTTCTTTATTGCATTCATATCTTCTCTTCATTCATTTTTATACATAACAATCCGCTGATTGAAATGTTTTGCTTCATATATGTTTTTCAGCGTGATAGGATGAACGAACCAATGGAGCGCTTTCTACCATTCTGAATCCTTTTTTTAGTGCCGTCTGTCTGTACGATTCGAACTGCTCGGGCGTGACATATTCTTTTACTTCGATGTTCTTTCTGCTTGGTTGCAGATATTGTCCTATAGTAAGAATGGACACTTTTGCTTTCAATACATCATCCATCAGTTCTTCCACTTCGGCTGTTGTTTCGCCTAAACCTACCATGATTCCTGTTTTCGCTGTAACGCCCCGTCCGGCAATATGCGCAAGCACTTCAAGGCTGATATCATATTTGGCGGCGCTTCTCACTTCGGGCGTCAGTCTTCTTATCGTCTCCATATTATGGGAGATGATTTCGGGAGCGGCGTCAACGACCATGTCCACTAATTCCGGTCGTCCCTGGAAGTCGGGGATAAGAACTTCGATGGTTGTATCGGGGTTTTTCTCTTTGATGGCTCTGATCGTGTTCACCCAGTGTTGTGCACCCAGATCAGGCAGGTCGTCGCGGTCTACCGATGTAATCACAGCATGTTTGAGTTTCATCAGGCGGATGCTTTCGGCTACGTTCGCAGGTTCATTCAAATCCAGCGGCAGAGGCTTGCCTGTCAGTGTGTTGCAGAACCGGCACGAGCGGGTGCAAGTATCCCCTGCAATCATAAAGGTTGCTGTTCCGCGACTCCAGCATTCGCCCATATTCGGGCATTTGCCGCTGGTACATATCGTATGTAGACAATGTTGTTCGACGATGCTCTTTGTGCGGGTGAACTGTTCGTTGCCACCCAGTCTTATTTTCAACCATTCCGGTTTTCTCAAGTGTTCTGTCATCTCTTGTTCGCGATTATAAGTTGTTGAACAGGAATTCAGCCATTCGCGTATAGAGATGGAAACGTGTGTTTCCTCCGTAGATGCTGTGATTGCGGTCTTTGTAAACCTGCATCTCAAACTGTTTGTTTGCCTGTACCAGTTCTTCCACATAATCCATCGTCTGCTGGAAATGCACGTTGTCGTCGGCCGTTCCATGAACGATCAGCAGCTTTCCTTGCAGCTTACCGGCCTGTCGCAGTGGTGAGGTCTCGGCATAACCTTGCGGATTCTCTTTCGGCGTACGCATGTAGCGTTCGGTATATACCGAGTCGTAGAATTTCCAGTCCGTTGGCGGTGCAACAGCAATACCTGCTTTGAAGGTGCCATTTCCTACACTCATAGCCATTAGCGTATTATAACCTCCGAAGCTCCAACCCCAGATTGCAATTCTGTTTTTGTCGACATACGGAAGTTTTCCCAGAGCCTGTGCCGCTTCGACCTGATCGTGCGATTCGACAATCCCCATTTTCAAGTAGTCGCATTTGCGGAAAGCTTCGCCCCGTGCGCCTGTTGCACGTCCATCAACACATACCACCAATATTCCTTTGGCTGCGAGGTAATGCTCCCAATCGAATCCGTAGCTGTCCAGCACCTGTTGTGAGTTCGGTCCGCTATATTGAATCATCAGTACCGGATATTTCTTCGATTCGTCGAAGTTGGCCGGTTTCACCATCCAGGCATTCAGTTCATAGTCTGAAGCTGTATGTACCTTGAAAAACTCTTTTTTTGTGAACGAATAGCCCGCCAGCTTGTTTTTGAGGGCTACATTGTCTACCAGAGTACGCAGCACCATGTTTTTCTTCACTTCTCTGACGGTGATTGTCACCGGCGTGTTGGCATTCTGATAGCTGTTCACGTAGTATGCGAAGTTGCTGCTAAAGGTAGCGTTGTTTGTTCCCTCCTCATTTGAAATTTTCGTTTTTACTCCTTTGGCGTCAATCTTGTATACGGTTCTTCGCAGCGGACTCTCTTCGGCCGACTCATAGTATGTCGTTTTTGTCAGTTCGTCATAGCCCAGAAACTTTGTCACATCCCAATTACCTTTCGTTACCTGCCTCAGCATCACGCCTGTTGGCGAGTAGAGATAGATATGCGCGTAGCCATCCTGTTCGCTTACGTAGCTGAAGCAGTCGTTGTAGAAATGGATTGACGTCAGCCAGTCCGAATCGATATACGCTTTGTTTTCTTCTTTCAGTACAAGTTTGAACACGCCGCTTTTGGCATTAACGTAGTACATATTGAAGCGGTTCTGTTCGCGGTTCAGGGTCATAACCGCCAGTTGGTCGGTGTTATGGGTGAAATCTATTCGTGGAATATAATATTCCTCGTTCAGCGGCACTTTCAGCGTTTTAGTATCTTTAGTCAACAGGTCGTACGACAAGAGCGTGATCTTCGAATTATTTTCGCCTGCTTTCGGATACTTGTATTTATAGATTGTCGGATAGAGTCCTTCTCCATACGTCTGCATTGAATACTCGGGAACGTCGGTCTCGTCGAATCTGACAAATGCAAGACAGTCGCTTCCCGGAGCCCAGGCCATAAGATTTGTCACAGCGAACTCTTCCTCGTATACCCAGTCGGTGATCCCATTGAGAATCTTGTTCGCTTCTCCGTCTTTGGTGATTTGAATCTCCGTATCGTAATCGAATTTCCTTATCCAGATATTATTGTTCAATACATATGCGCACATACGTCCGTCGGGCGACAGCGTCGGTATCATCACTTTCTCTTTAGAATCGCTGATCGGTTTGACGTAGTTTCGTCTCACGTCGTAGTCGTAGACAAACGCTTTGCTTGAGCGTCGGTAGATATGCTCCGTCTCTCGTGAGATCAGTATATGATGTCCGTTGCTACTGATCGTGTAGTCGTCGAAATCCTTGAAAGGGCATTCGCGAGCCGTTTTCGTGTTAAACAGTGTGTCGACGGCATGTCCGGTGCGATAAGCATATTTGATAATCATCGTCCGTTCTTTGTTTATTGCCGTATAATGTTCGCCATCAGGCAGCGAGCGCATCTCGCCGATAGCTGTAACCTGGCGGAACTGTCCGTCGGTAATTTCTTTCAAATTTATAGGCTTGTTTCCGTTCTGAGCAAACATATTGCCCATAAGCAGAAAAGAAAGCATACATGCAAATCCGTAATGTTTCATATCTGTTCTAAAATCTATTTTCAAATTTATTGCAAAGATAATGTAAACCGCGCGGAGAATCTTCAATTTCGCTTAAAAGTTTTGCCCGGTTACAGCCGGTCTTCGCTTTTTTGTAGTAAGTAGCCTCTTTTCTGCAAAGGAAAGGCCATTCTCTTTGGTATGGAATGAAATGGTTCGTGCTTATTATTCTTAAT
>JAQWBH010000181.1 GCA_028707405.1 Parabacteroides sp.
TAACTGGCGTGATTTTTCCCATCTCAGGGCAGGATTCCCTACCACATCAAGCCTGATCTTATTGGTGTTGTTTCCATTGTTAAACTGGAAAGTGCCGTGATTCAACCATCTATTTTGAAAAAGATGATAAATAGTCGAGGCATCATAACCTAATAAACCGAGAGATGTTTTTATTTTGAAATAATTAATTTTCTCTTGGGCCAATGTTTTAAAAAAATCTTCTTCCGATAATATCCAACCCAAACCTCCGGCATAAAATAACTGATATTTGTTGTCTCCGGTAAACTTACTGCTTCCCATGTATGACAAATCACCTTCAACTATATATTTGTTACCATATACATAATTTCCTCTTAAGATATAATTGACTGATTTAATGTCCTGGGAAGAACCTGTAAACTCATGTTGCAGGCGAATATTAGATAAATCGAATTTCAATGTATGATTTTCTGATCCATAATTATAATTAATGTTTGCGAACCAACCGGAAGTTCTTTGATTGAATGTATTACTTAATCTTACATCATCGGTTAAATTGGTTTTTTTGAGTTGCGTAAGAAGAAGTGAGTCTGTTCCATCCGTTTTTTTGATATAACGTTGCGCGTAAGTCGCTGCAGAAGTACTCAATGATTCTACGCCAAAAAATGAATTATCAAAAGAGAGATAGGCTTTGGCCGATAATCCTTTTAAATACTTACTTAAATTAAACTCCAGTCCAAAATTGGTTTGTCCGTTTAAATTTTGATTTCTTGAATATCCTCCATATTGAAGGGATCCATATAAATTATCTGGATTTGTAAAGCTTGCGCCCAAGGCGGGAAGCCCGGTTGTATCGCTTCTAATAATTCCTTCGTCAATAATCAGAGGATATTCGTTGGGACGTGTACTGCTTATGGCCTGATAAACTGAATTATGATCGAGGCTGCTTCTACTGGTCCGGTCATATTGGAGAGCAAGTCCTATAAAACCTGAAATTAAATCATTGATCTTCACATTAAGATTTCCTCTCATATTCAGACGGTTGTATTCAGGTTTTGTTCCTATTTTCTCAAGACCGTCCGTTCCGGAATATCCGGTGATCAAGGCATATTGTGTACGTTCATCTCCGCCTGAAAACAGCAGTGACAGTTTATGATAATTATTGGAATTATTAAGAAAGTAATCATTAAAATCTACATTAGGATATCTGAAATCATTTGCCCCGATACTATTTTGGTAACCTTCGATATCGGCTGTGGAGTAAATAGGGGCCAAATTATCTTTCTTTCGGGCCTGGTTATAGAGGAGAGCATAATCATAAGAGTTAATATATTCAGGTGTTCGGGTAGCCTGACCGTAACCATACTCTAGTCCAATATTAATGATTTGTTTTAACTTTTCGCCTCTCTTCGTGGTAATTAACAACACACCATTTGCTGCTCTTGCACCGTATGTAATTTTAGCAGTCGCATCTTTTAGTACTTCAATACTTTCAATTTCTTCAGGTAAAAGATTGTCAATTGGACGTTCCATGCCGTCTACGATAGTTATGATCGGATTACTTCCACCACGTTGATTTCCTCTGACTGAAAGACTCGAGGGATTGCTTGCAAGCCCGCCGGCATTCATGGAAACATTCAAACCTGATAATTTACCCTGAAGCATGTTGGATAGTAAAACATCGGGGTATGAATGAAGTGCTTCCCCTTTGATAACACCAACAGCACCGATTGTATTTCTTTTTGTTTCACTGATTCCGGCAGGAAACAAAATACCCTCTTTTTCACCTTGATAAAAAGGTATTTTTTTCAAAGTGATAGATTCAGGTATCGTGTTATCCTGAACAGAAATAATTTTCTCTTCATATCCCAAAGTTTCAATAAATAATAGTGAATTATTCTTCACATAGATTTCAAACTTGCCATCATCAGTAGTATAAGCAGTTACAGTTTCTTTGGCATCTGTAACGACTACATTTTTCAAAGGTTTTCCTCCTTCATCAACAATTACCGAATGTACCGTTACGGATTTATTGGTTTTTGTATTCTCTTGAGCATGAACCGTCAGGCATAAAGATATGAATGACCATAAAAAAGAGAAAACAAAATATTTATAGATATGATTTTTTTTCATATAAATAACAAATTTATTTTTTTATAAAATTTACCAGCCAGGATTTTGTTTTAATTTTGAAAATCTGTAGATTTCGTCCTTCCCAATTGGATACCAGTAATGTTCTGTTTGAAAAACTCTTACCGTGGTTTCGGTGGTAAGATCTTTCAGCTTATACTTAAATACATTTCCAGGCAATACCTTATCAGTAAAAGCACTGTTCTTTTTGTATTTACCTACGGCAGTTGCAGTCACTTGAACCCCTTTTAGTGGATATGGATCACCCGATGGATTGAAAATGTCTTTGGCAATCATCCATCGACGTATATCAAACCAGCGATGATTTTCAAACATCAGCTCCACAGCTCTTTCGTTTCTTATCCGTTCACGAAATATTTCTTTACTTGTGGTAAATTCATTTCTGACCTGACTCATGCCTACACGTTCACGAACCATGTTGATTGCGTCGACAGCTGACCAGGGATAACCATTTTTCTCATGTGGTCCATACGCTTCATTCATTGCTTCGGCATAATCAAGCCACACCTGCGTAGTACGGATAATTATACAATTGTAAAAATAATCTCCATAACCTGCGTCACCACCCGGTAGACGGGTATGTACACTGGAAGGCCATTGCCATTTTTTCACTGAATAACCAGTAAGATTTTCTGCTATCGGCTCTTGGGCAGGAGCAACGTCACGCCCGCCCGCCCAGGTGCATAAGTAATTTATATTATTTTGTATGGAACCAAAAGCTTCTCCCGGTAATATAATCGTCATTCCCAATCGTGGATCGCGGTTTTGAAAAGGATTGTTCTGGTCAAATTCAGGATCACTAGTTTCCCATACGTTTCCGACCAATTTAACGGGATAACCATTGATAGTTTCGTACTTGTCTATCATGTTTTGCGTAGGATCCACATGAGATACACCCTTATTTCCTTTTCGGTTTGAGAATTCAATATTCTGCCATAATGTTGCCAGGTCAGCTCCTCCGGAATTACGATTTTGTCCGGTAGAATTAATGTAGAAGAGCGATTCAGTGCTTACAAAATTTGGTGAATGATAAAAAATATGTTTATATTCATCGCCTGGCATCATGTTGTGCTGTGGTACTACCGTATTGATATATTCGAGCGTTTGTTTTGCATATTCAGCAGCTTTTTTACAATATTCAATATCATAACCATTATTTTCAATCCTGTCAACAGGATTACGCATCAAGGGGCTTGCAGCATAAAGCTCCATCATTGATCTCAATGCATAGGCTGCCGCTTTATTCACACGTCCTGTCTCAGCTGCAGGCCATTCGTCCGGCAAGAGTTGAATGGCTTCATCAAGTTGTTCGATGGCCCAATCGGACGATTGCTGATAAGTTAATCGCTCTTCATCGAATTCATAATCTGTAGGAAAAACTTTATCCATTAAGGGCATCCCCCCCACTCGCCTGATCACTTCGAAATAAAACCATGCTCTAAAAAAATAAGCTTGTCCCAAAAGGCCGCTCCTTTCTTCTTCAGTCAATGAGCCCATTAATGGAGCCTTTTCGATCACTCTGTTTGCTATTCGCAGACCATAGAAGGCGTTGGGTATCACGTTTCCTTTATTATTTCCGACATCTTCAGTACCCCACCCAACTTCAGTAGCATTGCCGGCACCAAACCATGTTCCAGCATTTACAACTCCTGTCATTGACCCTTGAGGACGCGGATTGACAGCTTCATCTCCTATTTGACTGCAATGATCATTCCCAATTCCCATTGCATCTGCTTTCGAAAAATCTTTAATACAATTATATGCCTGATCCAGATATCCTCTCACAGTTGAAAAATTATTGAATACATCAGTATCACTTAACCCGAGGTCAGGAGCTTTATCAAGATACTTCTCGCAAGAAGTAATAAAAGCGATCATTAGTATTATAAACGTTAATTTTTTTTCCCTCATAGTATATATTTTTTAATAAGTCAAAATGATAATCGAATGCCCAAATTATATCTCTTAATAATTGGATATACAAAAGCGCCGCTTTGTTCAGGATCTATATTCTTGAAATAATTGGTAAATGTAAATAAGTTATTTCCATTGGCGTATACTTGTAATTTACTTATTCCCAAATCTTTAATCAGTTCATTTGAAATATAGTAATTTAATTCCAGGTTTTTGAGTCTTAAATAAGAGGCATCCTGGTACAAGTATGTCGTATTGGCGCGCATACTATAACCTCGGTGATCAGAATGTAGAACTGGTTTTGTAGCAATGTCAGCATTTTCCGGAGTCCATGTATACATCACATCCGGGCCAGCACTATAAATTCCTTCATTCCCATCTCTTAGGTCCCAGTAGAGATTTCCGTCGACTTGTTTAGTAATATTCGAAACGCCATAAAAATTAAACGAAATGCCAAATCTTTTATAGTTCAGCCCACCTGAAAATCCATAGGTCGAAAGAGGATACGACAAATTCTTCATCGGAACCATATCATAATTATCCTGAACTACGCCGTCTCCGTTGTAATCCATGTACAAAAAATCGCCGGGTATCAATTTGTTCTGAGTAGCTGTATTATTAGCGGTCGGTCCATTAAAAATGTCATCGAGGGAGTCATAATATCCCGTTACAATCAGTGCCCTATTCACATCAATTGGTTTACCAGCATTTTTAAGATAATCATCCATTTTGTACGGATCATTTCTATATACAACTCGGTTTTCGCTGAAAGCATAATTGGCCTTAATCCAATAATCTAAATTTTTGTTAATTCGATCTCTCCATGTCGTTTCAATTTCATAACCACGATTTTTAGTTTCACCTATATTTCCAGTGGGTTCTGCTATACCTACCCAGCCCGGAGTAGCCACTGTCATTAAAATTCCTTCTCGTTTTTCCTTAAATAAATCCAGGGTGACATCCAGTTTATTAATAATGCCGATATCAAATCCAAGGTTTTGCTTTTTTGCTTTTTCCCATGTCGCACTTTCGTTGGCTGAAACTCCTTCTCTGTATAAAGGGCTATAAGTATATTTCGAATAATCTCCGAATGAAATGCCACCTCCTATATTACTGTAAACCTGAATATATGCATACTCCGGTGCCGACTGATCGTACCCTATTTCACCGGAAGAATAACGAACCTTCAAATTTGATACGATCTCTGTTCCGATCAGATTTTTCACAAAAGGTTCTTCTGATATTCTCCATCCCAATGCATAAGATGGAAAAAATCCAAACCGCTTACCTCTGGCAAATTTTTGAGATCCGGTATAAGCACCATTTATTTCTGCAAGATATCTTTCTCTCCAGTTATAGGTAATACGGCTAACCCATGCTTCGTTTCTCAATGGAAAGCGAATCCCTGTTGAACTATTTTTTTTCAAACCGGAATATTCGTAACGATTCATCACAGCCATTGCTGTAATATTGTGGCCATTTATATTTTTTGCGTAATCAAGTCCTATTTCATAGTACAGATTTTTCTGATAACCTCCATTCATCACACCGTCATAGCTGGCCGACGGATTATCGCCCTGAAAAATTTCAGGCCATCTCTTGTTTGTTATCATCGCATACCCCCCTTCAGGTAAAGGATTTGAATAATCGTAAGTACGATGATAACCGATAACATTTCTGGTATCATAATCGTTACTCCCGGTCGCATATCTTGAAATCTCAGACAATGTTCCCGATTCAGTATTATATGATAATTTCACATGAGACTTTAAACCTTTTATCAGAAAATCGAGTTCCTGTTTTAAGATTACATCTATAAAGTTTTGATTTGTTTTAAACAACCTTTGTCCTAAATCAAAATTTGCAATAAGATTACCCTCACCGACATAATTCAGTCCGAAAGTACCATCTTCGTATTTAATCGGGAAAATATTTCGCGGACTTAAATAAATTGAATTAAAAAAACCTCTTTCGCCGGTACTTAAATTTTCCTGAGGATTTGCATGATATCCCATTTGACTACGATATCCATAGTGTCCCGAAAGATTAATTGTCAATTCTGTGGTTTTACTTAGGTTGAAATCAAAATTTGTTCTCCAGTTATATCTCTTGTAACCAAACGAAGGATCAAATAAATCATTCTTTTGCGTTTTAAAAATATCACCGTCATCCAGATAACCCAGCGATGTAAAATATTTAACAAAATTAGTTCCACCTCGCACACTTATATTATATTTTTGTGACGTGCCATTTTTCACGATTTCATCCCACCAGTCTATTTGAGGAAAATAGACATTATAAGGCCCATAACTTCCACTGGATAAAGCACTGTTCCATGCATCTATTGTAGATTGCGGAATTAACTTATCCCACTGCATATCATTTGTGACAGCTTCATTCCATTTATTCATTGAGGTCACATAATCTGTAAATTCAGGCTTCGTCGTTGGCTGTTTCATTCCAAAATTAGCCTCAAAAGATATTTCAGGAGCTTTCAGTGATCCGCGTTTGGTCGTTACAAGAATGACACCGTTTGCACCTTTCACTCCGTAAACAGCAGTTGCTGATGCGTCTTTTAATACCGAAATTGTTTCAATCTCATTTGGATCCACGTCATTGAAATCGCGTTCTACCCCATCGACGAGAGTAAGAATGGAAGATGAGCGCCAGCTCGCTTTACCTCTGATAAAGACATCCGTATTAAAAGTATCACCCGGCTTTGAAGAAGTATTAATAACTGTTACACCCGGCATGATTCCCTGCATTTGTTCTGAAAGATTTGTTACACCGGAAATTTCTTTCAGATCGTCCCCTTTCACTTGTGAGATTGATGCTACAGATGACAATTTCTTTTGTTGGCCATAACCAACAACAATAATTTCATCAATACTCAGACTTTCCGTTCTCATGATCACATTGATGACTCTCTGGTTTCCGATCGTTCTTTCTTCTGTTCCCATCCCTATAAAAGAAAAAACCAGAATTTGCGATGATTCAGGAATATTGACATTGTAATTTCCATCGATATCGGTACTCGTACCTATCTGAGTCCCTTTTACAACGATGGTAACTCCGGGTATTCCTATACCTTCTTCATCCGTCACCTTGCCTTTAATAGAATACCTCTGTGAAAATGCTGCACTGTGAACACACAGTGAAGCAAGGAAGATTAAAAGTAATTTATTCATTATACTTGAATTTAAGTTACCCATTTTGTTTTATAGTATTAAATAGCATATTTGGTTTGTTTCCCATTATTATTTCAATCTCAGGTCCGGACATTAATAATACGTGCGATATAAAAGGATTATTATTTTCAATACCGTTGATTTTCATGCTTTGTATATATTTATTTTCTGGCGAATTATTTTTTATAACAAGATGTATTTGCTTATTATCCTCCAAAGCAATTTTTACTTCATCGAACAGTGGACGTCCCCATGAATATTCGCAACTGGCAGGTGACACCGGATAAAAACCCATTGAATTCAATATGTACCATGCAGACATTTGTCCGCAATCTTCATTTCCCGACAATCCGTCAGGGGCATCAAAGTAAAGTGTAGTGAGAATGCGGTCTACTAATTCCTGTGTTTTATAAGACTCTCCAATATAGTTATACAAATGAGGAATATGGTGACTGGGCTCATTTCCATGTGCATACTGACCTATAAGACCAGATATATCCCCAGAGACTCTCTCTCCGACTATTTCAGAAGTCATGCTGAATAGTGAATCCAATTTTACTGAAAAGGAGTCAATCCCTCCATACATTGAAACAAGGTCAGGTACATTATGGGGAACATACCAAGACCATTGCCACGCATTTCCTTCACAATAGTCATCTTTACGGTGATTGGAGGCTTGTGGATTGAACGGTTCACGCCAGGTTCCATCACTCATTTTCCCTCTCATAAAACCTGTACTTGCATCGAAGTAATTTCTATAATTCCGGGATTTTTTAGTAAATAATTCATATTCTTCCATCTTGCCCAATGATTTGGCAAACTGTGCAATGCACCAATCGTTGTAGGCATATTCCAATCCTTTTGCGACCGATTCTATATCTTTGTCGCCAGGGATAAATCCCAATGAATCTTTATATAGTTTGGCAACTGGCATAAGTTTTTGCAAGATCATGTTATCCTTGTCGTATGGAATCTTCACATCATTAAATTCCGATGAGTGGATGCATGCCTCAAGTGCTTCCTCAGCATTAAAATTTCTTGCACCTTTAAGATATGCCTCAGCAATAACAGATACGGCATGATATCCAATCATAGTTCCGGTATAATTAGAAGCTAAATCCCACATGGGAAGACATCCACCCTCCCGATACTTTTGCAAGAGATTCGCAGCAAATTCATTATTAAGTGTTGGATTAATTATGGTGAGTAATGGATTCAGTCCACGGTATGTATCCCATAAAGAATATACTGTGTAGTAGTTCTCTCCGTTACTTTGCATAATTTGACGGTTTTGTCCCACATAACGGCCATCGCTATCCATATATATACTGGGACTAATCATTGCATGATAAAGTCCGGAATAAAATATTCTCTTTTTTTCGAGATCCTTTGTTTCTATTTTTATTTTTGATAGCTGACTATTCCAGGCTTTTTTTGCATCTTTTCTAATTTTATCAAAGTCCCAATGAGGAATTTCTGCCTCAAGGTTGTTTTTTGCACCCTGGTAATCGACTGCGGATAGCGCTACCTTTGCTAGGACCTGTTCTTTTTCTTTGGTATCGAACTTCAATAAGGCTTTTATATCACGCCCCTCTGCCTTAATGTCATCTGTCGGCTCATCATTAATAAATAATTTAGCATCAAACGGTTTTGAGAATTTAGCATGAAAGTAAACCGGATGATCTTTTGCCCATCCTTTCGTCTTTTTAAACC
>JAQWBH010000182.1 GCA_028707405.1 Parabacteroides sp.
GAAGTTAAGCCCGACAGCGTCGATGGTACTGCGTAACAGTGGAAGAGTAGATAGCCGCCGTCTTTAAGACAGAGACAAGAGGGAACGATCAGATGATCGCTCCCTTTGTTTTTTATGGCAACAGCAAGGCAAGCCGACACGGCTTCTGTTGATGCTTCCTTGATTTTTAATGGAGAAGGTGAATGCGTTTGTGAGATGGTAATATAAAGTAGTCTGTAAAAGAATAGTGATCCTTTTTGTGTGAAGCCTGTTTTATTTGTAAAGAATGGCGGTGCCGGCAGCTGTAACCATTAACATACTGCTGTTTGCACCTACAGTTTCATAATCTAAATCTATTCCAATGACTGCATTAGCTCCTAAGCGAGCTGCTTGTTCAGACATTTCTTTTAGTGCAGTCTCTTTAGCTTTGCGTAGAACACTTTCGTAAGCACCAGCTCTACCCCCAACTATATCGCGTATGCCAGCAAAAAGGTCTTTAAATACATTTGCTCCAATAATTGTTTCACCTGAGACAATTCCAAAGTACTGAATAATTTCTTTCCCTTCAAGGACGTTTGTTGTTGTTAAAAGCATAATTTAATTTTTTGAGTTTTGCCAAAGGTAATAATTTCTATTGAATTAAGATTGTGTACTATTATTCTTTTTCTGGTATTGCTTTATTATCGATTATATTTATCTTTGAAGCTAATTAGTGATTAAAGGAAGCGTTATGTTTATTGTGATCGGAATAATGTTTGGAGGAATTGTGATCGGTTATCTTTTGCGAAGGGTTCAGCTTTTTCAGAAGATAAATAACCTGATATTTTATACAATCCTTTTTCTTCTTTTTATGTTAGGCCTTTCGGTCGGAGCAAATAAAACTATTATGAGTAATCTGACTACTTTAGGATGGCAGGCATTGCTAATTGCTGCCGCTGGAACTTTAGGAAGCGTTATAATGGCAAAGATTGTATATAATAGATTTTTTAGGGAGAGGGGAAAACCATGAAGGGAAGTTTATTGGTAGTGTTTTTTTTTGCTTTAGGTTGCCTAATTGGATGGTCGGATTTTTTTCCGGAGGTATTGCTTAAAGGAGATATTTCTATGTATATTCTCTATCTTTTGATGTTTCAGGTTGGAATCAGTATCGGAAGTGATAAGAAGCTTAAGGATATTTTGAGAAGTATTCATCCAAAGCTTTTACTTATTCCTTTGGCGACCATGATCGGTACTTTTTCGGCTGTCGCTTTAGTGAGCTTACTCCTTCCAAAATGGAGCATATCAGAATGTTTGGCTGTTGGGAGCGGTTTCGCTTATTATTCATTGTCATCCATTTTGATTACGCAATTAAAGACGCCGACCTTAGGACTGCCGATAGCCACAGAGTTGGGTATCATAGCGCTAATAGCAAATTTGATAAGGGAAATTATGACTTTGCTTGGCTCACCGCTTTTTGTGAAATATTTTGGACGTTTAGCTCCGATTTGCGCAGGTGCTGCGACAACGATGGATACAACACTACCTATAATTACTCGTTGTTCAGGTAAAGACTTGGTTTTTGTTTCCATCTTTCACGGAATGCTAATGGACTTTTCTGTTCCGTTTCTGGTTTCTTTCTTTTGTTCTTTTTAAATAAGTAAGTTGTTTTTGAATGATTTTGAGAAAAAGTAATAGTTGAGTTAGTATGAAGAAAATTATTTTGAGTGCTTTATTAGCATCATCTTTTTTGCCTGCATTACTGATGGCCAATGGAGAGGCACGCTTATTGCGTTTTCCAGCCACCAATGGAAATGAGATCGTTTTCTCTTATGCAGGCGATTTGTATAAGGTCCCGGTTGCCGGAGGTGAAGCGCAACGTTTGACTTCGCATGTGGGCTATGAAATGTTTCCTCGTTTTTCGCCGGATGGAAAGACGATAGCTTTTACAGGGCAGTATGACGGCAATACGGAAGTGTATACTATGTCGTCTTCTGGTGGAGAACCGGTGCGTGTTACCTATACAGCTACAAATAATCGTGATGATTTGGGAGACCGAATGGGGCCTAATAATATTGTTATGACTTGGACCCCTGATGGCAAGCAGATTGTATACCGCAACCGCATTAATGATGGTTTTGCAGGGAGATTGTATAAGGTCAATAAGGAGGGTGGTCTTTCGGATGCTATTCCATTGCCTGAGGGTGGTTTTTGTAGTTATTCGCCTGATGGAAAACAATTGGCATACAATCGTGTGATGCGGGAATTTCGTACTTGGAAGCATTATAAAGGAGGCATGGCTGATGACGTTTGGATTTATAATCCGGAAAAAAAGACAGTCGAGAACGTAACAAACAATCCAGCTCAGGATATTTTTCCGATGTGGGTCGGAGATGAAATTTATTTTCTTTCAGACAGAGATCGGATTATGAACGTCTTTGTTTATAATACAAAAACCAAAGTCACTGAGAAGGTTACTAATTTTACTGACTATGATGTAAAGTTTCCAAGCGTCTTTGGAACTACCATTGTTTTTGAAAATGCGGGATATATTTATAAGCTGGATGCTACAAACAAAAAGACAGAAAGGGTAAATATTATATTGAACTCAGATAATATTTATGCCCGCAGTGAAATCAAGAATGGAGCTGATTATATTACCAATGCCAGCCTTTCACCAGATGGTGAACGTGTAACGGTTTCTGCCAGAGGTGAAGTTCTTAATTTGCCTACGGATAAAGGCGTAACAAAAAATATTACTCGTACGCCGGGCGTTCATGAACGTGATGCTGTATGGTCTTCCGATGGGAAGTTTATTGTCTACGTGTCTGATCAGACCGGTGAGACAGAACTGTTCATGCAGGAGGCTAATGGTGGTGAGCCTGTGCAGTTGACAAAAGAGAATGATACTTATATAGAGGCGTTTAAATTGAGTCCGGACTCCAAGATGATCGTTTACGCAGATAGAAAGAATCGTTTGAGAGTGGTTGATGTTGCTTCGAAACAGATGACAACGCTGATGCAGGATTCTTTGGGATGGCCTGAAGATCTTTCTTTTTCACCTGATAGCAAATGGATTGCCTATACTCGGAAAGCAAATAATGATTTCAGTATCATTTATATTTATAATCTGACGGAAAAGAAAGAATATGCAGTTACCGACAAATGGTATAATTCTGGCTCTCCGATTTTCAGCACAGACGGGAAGTACCTGATTTTCTCTTCTGCCCGCGATTTCAACCCTAATTATGGTTCAATGGAGTGGAATCATGTTTACAATAATATGTATGGGGTATATCTGGTATTGCTCTCTAAAGATACACCTTCACCTTTTCTTGAGAAAGATGCACAGGTAAATAGAGAAAAGAAGGATGATGCTCTAATAAGTAGTATTTCAAAGAAGGGTGCCAATTCTGATAAGAAAGACATTAAGGCAAACAAGAAAGATACTGTGACAGCTGTAAAAATAGATGTTGATGGCCTTGTAGATCGAGTTCTCAAGCTTCCTTTGAGTGGTTCTTATTACGGCCATTTCTATTCTGATGGTAAAAAAGTATATTATTGGAACAAAGGTACTACAAAAGTGTATGATTTAAATGATCAGAAGGAGGAAACAGTGGCCGAGGGTGCATCCATGAATGTAACTTATGGCAGCAAGAAAGCGTTGTTCATAAAAGGGGATCAGTTATATGCAATGGATATTCCTTCAGGAAAGGCTGATCTGAGCAAACCTATCAACCTTTCGAATATGAAGATAACCGTTGATTATCCACAGGAATGGGCACAGATATTTAATGAGGCTTGGCGCGTTTATCGTGACGGTTTTTATCAACCGACGATGCATGGCATTAATTGGAAAGCTATGCACGATAAGTATGCTGTCCTTGTCCCTTATGTAAAGAATCGTACTGATCTTAATTATGTAATTGGCGAGATGATTGGCGAATTGGTATCCGGTCATGCTTACGTAGCTATGGGCGAGGCAAAAAATGCGGTAAGAATTAGTACCGGATTATTGGGTGCCGAACTTTCGCGTGACAAAAGTGGATTTTTCCGCCTAGACAAAATATTAGAAGGCGTAGCATGGAATAAAAGTCTTCGATCGCCACTGACTGACCCGGGGATCAATGTGAAAGCCGGTGAATATATTGTAGCTATTGACGGTGTGGCAACGACGACAGTTAAAGATATTTACGCATTGCTGGTAGGTAAGGCTGGCGTTCCGACCGAACTTTCAATTAATGCCAAACCTGAATTGACTGGTGCCCGCAAGGTGATCATTAGTCCGATTGATGATGAATATCCTCTTTATCATTATGCATGGGTTCAGGAGAATATGAAGAAGGTAGACAAGGCAACAAACGGTAAAGTCGGTTATATCTACATTCCGGATATGGGTTCTGAAGGGTTGAATGAATTCGCACGTTATTTTTATCCGCAGTTGGATAAAGAAGGTCTCATCATTGACGATCGTGCAAATGGTGGGGGAAATGTATCTCCAATGATTCTTGAACGTCTGGCACGTGAGCCGTACCGTCTCACAATGGGTCGTTTTTCTTCACATATTTTTACCATACCTGATGCTACGCAGGTTGGTCCAAAAGTGTGCCTCATCAATAAATATTCGGCTTCTGATGGCGATCTATTTCCTTGGGGATTCCGTGCATTGGGACTGGGTAAACTGATTGGTACGCGTACATGGGGTGGTATTATTGGTATTTCAGGTTCATTACCTTATATGGATGGAACCGATATTCGCGTCCCTTGTTTTACCAGTTATGATGTAAAAACCGGTCAGTGGATTATAGAGAACCATGGTGTGGATCCGGATATCCTGATTGATAATGATCCGATCAAGGAATATAGTGGCGAAGATCAGCAGCTCAATTGTGCTATAGAGGAAGTGATGAAGGAATTGCAAAACCGCAAGCCGTTGCCTCCTATTCCAGCGCCTAGAGATTTTTCGAAGTGATTATCATAACGAAGCTGCATCTATATATAATAATAAACGCGGATTGATATGGATTGATCCGCGTTTATACATATATTAGAAGAATACAATTTGTTTGGTTACTTAATTACCTATTGGGTTTTGTTTCAGTTTGCCACCGGCTTTAGCCACTTCTTGTGTCGGATAAGGAAATACCATGTCGTAGTCTGGTTCGAATGCGCGGGTCTCAGATCCTAAAGGCCAAATTTGAACTTTCGTCCAAGTGCTGTTCGGATTTGTACGATCGGCATAATGGCGTCCGTATTTTGGCGCATTCAGTTTGTCGTATTGCTTCCAGCGCTTTAAATCTGCAAAGCGATCGGTGAATTCGCCCGCCAATTCGCAACGACGTTCGTGCATTAGATCGTTCATGGTAGCAATGGTATATACATTACCTAACCCAGCTCTTGAAGTCAGACGGTTTAGCTCGGTTGCTGCTTCGGCACCTCGTCCTAGTTGAATCAGCGCTTCAGCTTTGAAGAGTACCATTTCAGCAAAACGAATTAGTGGCAAGTTTAAATCAGTTGTTGGATCATCACCATTTTGTGAGATATGCGGATTGGTTGTTAGATCTCCATTTGAACCATAAGAGAAGGGCTCCATATATTTGTTTAGCATGAATCCTGATTCAAAGTCGGAAGCTGAATAGTAGCTGCGTTCTTCGCCCAAGAAAGTGAACTTCTGCCCGTACTCAAGTAAAGTGACAGCGCGACGCTCATCACCATCTTTGAACTCTTCATATAGACCGAGAGTCGGTTTCATATACCCCCAACCGTTGTATTTACCCCATCCTTTATTTTCGAGAACAACGCCAGGAAATTCACTCCCGGCTTCGCTTGAACCTTTGGATGTGACTGACCAGATATACTCTTTCGACCAGTTGTTCTCAATTTTAAATACATCGGCAAAATGAGGAAGTAACCCTCGTCCGCAGTCGGTTTCTAGCGTATTGACTAGCTCTGGAATCAATGCCCATTTTGAATTGTCATATTGTGCCCAATAAGCAAGCACTTTAACCTTTAGAGCGATTGCTGCCGCTTTATGAGCCCGACCCCAGTTCGACTCGGCATATTCAGAGAAATAGGGTAGGCATTTGATTGCATTATCAAGATCGGAAACAACCATTTCATAGTTTTTCATGACTGAAGCCTGTTGTTCGGGAATAGAGTAGTCATATCCATCCCCATAATCTTCGTAGCGTGTGAATGGAATACCTTGATCGGCGCGCCCATAGCGGTAAGCCAAAATGAAATGACACCATCCGCGCATGAAATAGGCTTCGCCGAGGCTTCTTGTTTCGATAGCTGAGAGATTACCTGTGCCTTTTTTCAGCAGTGAAGAGATGATCCAGTTTGCACGAGCGATATACTGGTTGAATATTTCCCAGTTTTCACGTAGCGGACTTTCATCACCAGTGAAGTGAAAATTTGCCAATGTGTTGAATCCACGTGAACGACCCCAAATAAAATCGTCGCCGCCACCTGCCTGTTCGTAGAATAAGTTTCGTCCGAAGGTGGTTTCCTGTCCCATAATCCAATATAGGGCATCAATAGCATCGGTAGCATCTTTATCAGTTCTAAAGAATGTGTTTTGACTTGGCGTGCCTTCGGGTGTCACGTCTAGAAAATCACTGCATGAAGTCAGCAATGTCCCAATTAGCAAAATATATATGGATAATAAATATCTTTTCATATTAGCATCCTCCTTAATAAGTTAATTTAATACCTAATGATAACACTCTCGAAACGGGATACTTGCATCCATCCAGACCCTTTCCACCAACTTCAGGGTCGATACCGGAGTAACCGGTAATCGTAAACAGATTCTCGGCGCTGACATAAAGTGATAATGCGCTCTTTCGATCACCAAGATAAGATGACGTACGAATGAGGTCGGTTAGATCATAGCCAATGGTTACGTTTTTTAGACGCAGATAGGAAGCATTCTCTAAATAGTAATCGGAGATAGTCTCGAAGTTTCCGTTCGAATCCTGTTTTGTAATACGTGGAATATCGCTCCCGGTGTTGGAAGTCGACCATGCGTCGAGAATCTTATTCCAGCGATTGAATTCGCCCTGTGTCTCATTGAGCAGGATAAACTTTGAGGCGTTGAAGGCTTTTGTTTTGGCAACACCTTGCAACATCATGTTGAACGATAATTTCTTGTAATTGAATCCACCCATTAAAGAGAAGGTGAGTCGTGGCATGTAGCTGCCCATATATTGACGGTCGTTGTCATCGATCTTACCGTCGTTGTTGGCATCGACAAACTTCAGATCGCCTGCAACGGCATTCGGTTGGATACGTTTTCCATCTTTTACATAAGCTGCAGCTTCGGCATTGCTCTGAAAGATCCCGTCAGTTTTAATCAGATAGTATGAATACAACGGCTCTCCTTCAGCACTGCGATATGGATACAGGGTTCCACGGAAGTTATCATTATGCGACCAGACTGATTTTTTGCCGCTTTCGTCGGTGACCCCGATATCATAAACCCAGTTCTTGATAATCGACAGATTTGCTCCAAAGTTGTATGAGAAATCTTTGTTAATGCGGTCGTTCCAGTTTACCAGAAATTCGAAACCACGGTTGCGGATCTCACCCGAATTAATCAACATTGGGCTCATACCTATGTAGTTTGGCCATCCGTAAGTCTGTTCTTGGATCAAGTCTTTGGTCCTTTTTAAAAAGAAGTCGGCTGAAACAATCAGACGTTCTTTAAACATATTAAAATCAATACCCAAGTCAGTTTGTTCAGAAGTTTCCCAAGTCAGATTTTTGTTGAAAGCTGTACCCAGGTACAGTAAGTTTTTTGTGATGGTTGCATCTTTACCTACCTGCTTGCCATCGTTGTTACCGTCTTTTGAAAGTGTCGGACTTCCATAGGCGGTAGAAATTGATCCCAGATTACCAATGCGTCCCCAACTTGCACGAAGTTTAATTAGTGACAGTGCATCACTTTTTGAAAAGAACTTTTCTTCAGAGAGTTTCCATCCGGCAGTCACAGCAGGAAAGTCACCACTCTTATGACCGTCCGGTAAACGGCCGGCCCAGTCACGACGCCATGATCCGGTAAGGAAGTAACGGTTGTCATAACTGTAGGACAGTCGGCCAATAACAGCCACGTTATTATCTGGATCCGAATAGTAGTCTGTCGAAGCAACTGCTGTTGTAGCATAGTTTAGATATTGATAAATTTCATCTTCATTATCAAAGTTTCGCCCACCGGCTGTAAAGCCTCTCGTTCTTGACCTGTCGGCTGTTGTCGAAATCAATGCACCAATGGAATGTTTATCAAATGTATTGTCGTATGTCAATGTGTTTTCTGTTTCCCAATAGTTGTACGTACTTGTATTATATGATAGTTCATTAACTCCGTTCGGCTTACCCGGTTCGGTGGCTTTCGGTGTGAAATTTTTGTAGAACCAGTTCGAATTTCGATAGGTAAAACGGCTAATGAATTTCATGCCCGTGATGATGTTTTCTATCTTCAACTGGGTAGAAGTAGAATATTCTTTTGTGCGATCTCTCAGCGTGTTGGCTAAAAGGGTCCGCAGTGGGTTAATTACGTCTCCATGAATGTTGGCAAATTGACTATTCAAGCTACAGACCCCACCAAATGAACCATCTTCGTAATATGGAACGGCACTTCTTGGCATGTATAAAGCCGAAAGGATGACGCCCGAATAGCCGCTGTCAGTGTTTGTCCCACGTTTTTTTGTTTCCTTATAAGTAGCATCTTCGCTGATGGTTATATATTTGTCTATTTTGTATGATCCATTGTAGCGGGTACTTATCGTTTTGTTATATGTGCCCAGCAGTGCGCCTTCGTCATCATTATAATTGAATGATACTCGGTTTGTAAAGTTTTCGGTACCTCCATTTATTGAAAAATTGTGGCGTTGATAGAAGGCGCTTCTGAAAATTTCATCCATCCAG
>JAQWBH010000183.1 GCA_028707405.1 Parabacteroides sp.
GACTGATAGAGACATTTTATTATGTCTCTATGGATAATAAAAAGGAAGAGGATTTCTCTTGGAGAAACCCTCTTCCTTTTTTATTCCTTGCACAATATTTATTGAGCGTCGTTAGCCGGAGCTTCTATAGCGGGAGCAGCTTCAGTAGGAGCAGCTTCAACAGGAGCCTCAGCGGCTTTTGCAGCAGCAGCAGCTTCTGCCTGTTTTGCAGCTTCAGCAGCAGCCTTTTCAGCTTTCTTCTTTGCTACGATTTCAGCCTTAGCCTTGTTCTCAGCCTCTTCAGCAGCCAAACGTGCTTTTGCTGCAGCTTTTACTGCTTCACGGCCACTTTCTTTAATAGCCTGCAGTGAAGCATTCTTGCTTGCTTTCCATGCCTCGAATTTTTCTTCAGCCTTAGCCTCGTCGAACGCACCCTTCTTCACACCTTCCAATAAATGCTTTTTCATGCATACACCTTCGCGTGAGAGAAGATTACGAGTTGTGTCCGTAGGTTGTGCACCTGTCTGTAACCAATACAAAGCTCTTTCGAAGTTCAAATCTACTGTAGCAGGATTAGTGTTCGGATTATAAGAACCTATCCTTTCAATAAATTTTCCATCACGTGGAGCCCTGCTGTCTGCGATTACGATCTGATAATAGGCATAGCCTTTACGACCGAATCTTTGCAATCTGATTTTTGTTGCCATTTTTGAAATGTTTGAATTTTAATAATAAGCTATTTGTATTAGCGGCTGCAAAGATACAGTTTTCTTCTTCCTCTGCAAATTTTTTGAAAGAAAAACTGATAAGTTGTTTTTATACGACGACCGATGATATGACAAACGGTAATAGCCTTAATCAAAAAAAGATACATATCAGACTAAAAAAAATAGATGTAAATATTACGCAGAAGCCTTATGACAAACGGTTTTTAACATTTCGAATGCAAATAAATATAATGCCGTTAAAAAAAATAACTCAAAAAAAGATTGTATTTTTTACAACTATGTTTATATTTGCATCGGAAACATCATTACCATGAATGTAAAAGTCGATGAACGTTAAAAAGTATTCATGGAAAACACGTGTTAATCAGAAGTAAGAATTTTTAAATTTAACATATTGTCTAACTAATAACATTTTAATGCCTATGCACAATGTATCATGAAATTCAATCTATTGGTGGATACCCTCGTATCCTGAAAGTATGCTATTAATTTAATCTTATATTCATTTAAATAAAAAGAAGAGTATGGAAGAATCTCCATTAACACATTCAAAACGACGTGGCGTAGTGAGCAGCTTGTTCAAAACAATGCTGACCATGCTGCTTTTTGTGCTTTGCACAGCCACTGCCTTTGCACAACAGAAGACTATTAAAGGTACGGTCGTTGATGCATCAGGCCAGCCGATCATCGGCGCAAACGTATCTGTTAAAGGTACAACCATCGGTATTATTACAGACATTGACGGCAAGTACACGCTGCAAGTACCGAACAATTCAACCCTTGCTGTTTCTTACATCGGTTATGTATCTCAGAATATCGCTGTAGGAAATCAGTCAACCGTAAATGTAACCTTAAAAGAAGACACACAGAACCTTGAAGAAGTCGTAGTCGTAGGTTACGGTACACAGAAAAAAGTAACTGTTACCGGCGCTGTAGCCAGCGTAAGCGGTGAGCAGTTGAAGGCCTCCCCGACAACCAACCTGTCCAACGGTATGGTAGGTCGTATGCCCGGTGTCATCGGTTTCCAACGTTCAGATGAACCCGGCGGCGGCGCAACAACCATCCGTATCCGTGGTACAAACTCATTAGGTAGTAAAGACCCGTTGATCGTAGTCGATGGTGTACCCGACCGTTCAGGCGGTATGAACCGTATCGACCCTAATGATATTGAGAGCATGTCTGTATTGAAAGACGCAGCAGCAGCCATCTACGGTTCGCGTGCAGCTAACGGCGTTATCCTGATCACCACCAAGAAAGGTAAAGAGGGTAAAGCAACCGTTCAGTTCACAGGCAGCTACGGCTTTTCTCAGGCAACACAGTTACCAAAGATGGCCAATGCATATGAATATGCCACTATGATTAATGAAATTAATCCGGGTTCTTATTCAGATAAGGATATAGCACAATTCCAGGATGGAAGTGACCCATGGGGACATCCGAATACAGATTGGTATAAAGCTGTCCTTCAGACCGCTCCAATGTATCGCGGCGACTTGAGTATCAGCGGAGGTACGGATAAGGTTAAATACTATGTAAACTTTGGTGCTAATGGTGAAGCCGGTATTTACAAAAATTCTGCCAACCGTTACGATCAATATAACTTGCGTAGCAATTTAGACTTCAAGTTGAGCAAGTATATCAGTTTGACATGGGGACAGACCTCTCGTTACGAATATACTCAATATCCGGCTAAGAGCGCTAGTGATATCTTCTCCGGCATTCGTCGTAGCAAACCGACTTTGCCGGCATACTGGCCAACCGGTCAGTTTGGTCCGGATATCGAATATGGTAATAACCCAGCAGCTATCTCTACCGATGCAGCAGGCTATGACCATCAAAAAAACTACTACATACAAAACAATATGACTTTGAATATCGATATTCCTTGGGTCAAAGGGTTGAAATTCACGGGAACAGCTTCTTATGATAAACATTTTTTCAATCGTAAGAATTTCCAAAAACCGGTTACCCTTTATTCATGGGACGGTGCAACTCAAAGTGCAAAAGGATTGACTCCTTACACTGCATGGATCGGCGATCCGCGTGTGTATCGCTACGACAACGATTATACCGACTGGATGGCGAATGCCGTATTGAGCTATGATCGTACATTCGGTGACCATACCGTTGGTATCACAGCCGGTATTGAAGGACAGAGCAAGGAAATGGATTACCTCTATGCTATGCGTCGTTATTTTGCATCCGATATCCTGGAAGAACTTAACGTAGGTCCGGTAGCCGGGTTGGAAAATGCAGGTTATTCATGGAAAGAGACTCGTAGAAACTACTTCGGCCGTGTATCTTACAATTACAAGGAGCGTTATTTGTTCGAGTTCGTTTGGCGTGAAGACGGTTCATATCGTTTCCCGAAAGACAACCGTTACGGATTCTTCCCCGGCATCATGGCTGCATGGCGTGTATCTGAAGAAGGTTGGTGGAAAGAACATGTTCACTTTATGGATTACTTGAAACTGCGTGCTTCTATTTCCGAGACCGGCAATGATGCATTGACTGATAATGATGGTAATTATGATCGTAGTATTCAGTACTTGAATACATTTAGTTTTCAGGATAAGGGTGTAATTTTCGGCGGAACAGAAAACCAACAGATTTATCCGACTCGTTACCCGAACGCCAATATTACATGGGAGCGTGGCAGAACGTATGATATCGGCGCTGAAATGAAATTCTTAAACAACCGTTTGAGTATTGAAGGCGACTACTTCTACCATAAACGTACCAAGATGTTGATTTCTCGTAATGCATCACTGCCGGAACTTGCTGGTTTTACATTGCCTCGTGAAAACTTAGGCAAGATGAAAAACGAAGGTTTTGATGGTTTGATCAGTTGGAATGATAAAGTTGGAGAAGTAGGCTACAATCTGGCATTAAACATTTCTTATGCTCGTAATAAGATCCTGTTCTGGGATGAAACGCCGGGTATTCCTGAATATCAGAAAGCTACCGGTAACCCGATACCTACTAATGGTTCTTATACTGCATTGTCAAACGGTAGCGGTTTATATTACAAGGCTGACGGTGTATTCAATACACAGGCTGAATTGGATGGATATCCACACTGGAGTGGTGCCCAATTAGGTGATATCAAGTTCGTTGATGTAAACGGTGATGGCAAAATCGATGCCGACGACCGTATCCGTTCAAAGAAAAACGAAGTTCCACGTGCCGTACTTGGCTTTACATTAGGTTTAGATTACAAGGGATTTGATATAATGGCTCTTTTCCAGTCGGGCTTAGGTGCTGAAACGTATTGTATGACATGGTCAGGTACAGTAGGTAACTTCCTGCAAGAATATTATGATAAACGTTGGACTCCGCAAAATGCAACATCAGAGAATCCACGCACATACGAACGTGAGAATCAATATTGGATCAGCAACAGAAATACATACTTCCTTCGCAACACTGATTATCTGCGTCTGAAGAACCTGGAAATTGGTTATACTCTGCCGGTTGATTTAAAACCTTATGGCATTCAGAAACTGCGTTTCTTCGCTACCGGGCAAAATCTCTTTACAATAGACAATGTACCGGGTGATCCTGAAAATACGGACAAGGATTATAACGCCTTTCCTTTGAGAAAGTATTATAACTTTGGTGTTTCAGCAACTTTTTAAAAATTAATTGATATGAATACAAAATTCAAATATATTTTAATGACAGCTGCTGTAGGCAGTATGATGGGCTTTGGCTCATGCTCGTCCGATTTTATGGATTTGACGCCTACTACAGAATATACACAAGAGCAGGTATTTAGTGATCCCGCATCTACGCAGTTGCTGATCAACAATATCTACGATTATGCAGTTGACGGAGCACGTGAACATACCACCACCGGTTTGACCGATGATGCCTATTTCACCCATAACTATGGACAAATTGCTGTCAATCAAGCCACGGTTTCTGAAAGCGATTTGCAGTGGTATAACGATGGTAACTGTCCTTTCCAGTGGACTAATGCTTATAAGGGCATTTATTATGCCAATCTGGTATTAAATAATATAGATAACGTTCCGGCTAAGGGTGATTATAACTTGGCCGCTATGAAAGGTGAAACAGAATTTTTACGTGCTTACCTCTATACAGATTTGGTTCGTGGATTTGGTGGTGTTCCTATTGTTACAAAGGCATTTACACTTAAGGATCAAGATCAGATGCAGATTGGCAGAAGCGATATAGCAACTTGTCTTGATTTCATTATAAAAGATTGCGAAGATGCTTTTGCTACTCTCCCGTCAACAGCGCTTGCCGGTCGTGCTACCAAATGGGCGGCCAAAGCGCTCGAAGCACGTATCTATTTGCAGATAGCCAGTCCGCTCTATGCCGACCGTACGGTCAATACATTAGCTGTAAACCAGTACAATGGCGATCGCAAAGTTTTGTATCAGAAGGCGCTCGATGCAGCCAAGGCTGTTATTGCCAGTGGAAACTTTTCACTGTTTGATTGTAGGGGTGCCACGGTTGAAGCTGTAGCTGAAAAGTATCATGATATTGCTATCACGCACAACAGCGAAACCATCTGGGCAAAGCAGTTCGATTTGACCCGTGTCACTCAGAATGTAGGTCAGCAACATGGACCTAACGGTTATCACAACTGGTCCGGTACAACACCTACAGAAGATTTCGTAATGTCGTTTGAAATGGCTGACGGTTCTTTAAGTTCAGGTTTGACCAAAGTAGGTGAACATGTGGACAGCAATCCGTATCTGGGTCGCGAACCGCGTTTCTATGCTGACCTTGGTTTTGATGGTTCTGTTTGGGGACGTAAACGTGCTGCCGATGGTTATGCACTTGATCCAACTCCCAAAGGGAACCTTCAGACCGGTACCTATGAACTTTCTTCAGGAGGTAAAGAAGTTGAGGTTATTCTCCCCGACGGAACAAAAACCACTTTTAATGGGACATATGGATGTGACACGCGCAAAGGCCCGATTGAAGACTGGAATGGTTCCTTTACAGGATATTACGAGAAAAAACTTATCAATACTACAATTGATGCCGCTAACAATTACCAAGTCTGTCCGTATCCATATTTCCGTTTGAGCGATATGTATCTGATTGCAGCTGAGGCTTCAGTTGAACTGGGACAGCTGGACGATGCGGCTACTTATCTGGATGCTCTTCGTGCCCGTATCAGTATGCCTGACACAAAGACTACATTGGCTAAACGCGGACAGTCATTTACACAGGCTGACATGCGCGAATTCGTACGTCACGAACGTCGTTCAGAGTTGGCTTATGAAGATTCACGCTACTACGATGTACGTCGCTGGATGATCGCTCCGACAACAAACAACAAGGAATTGACCGGCATATTGATATTAGCTCGCCTGAAACCGGGTAAAACAGCCGCCGCTCCATATGTACATAATGAAAATACGTGGGATTATCATTATTACGTACAGAGTCTGTCATACCGTGAAGCACGTAAGTGGGATAACAAGATGTATTTTGCACCTATCAAACGTGACGAAATCAATCGTAACACCAAATTGGTACAGAATCCGGGGATGAAATAATTTATTTTTAAATTATATATAAAAAAGACAGGGCTTGAAGGCTCTGTCTTTTTTTATTTTCAGTTTTCACGTAGCGTAAGTCATTATCCAATGAACCTTAATAGCAAGCAGAATCGAAGGCTTACAGAAAAGCATCGGATCTTCGAAAAACAACGTGTTTATATTGTATATCAAAAAGATAGTACAAAATAGAGATGATATAATAAAAAATCATATATTTGTAACTGAGATAAAAGGTTAATTATAAATTATAGTATTATGAAAAGAATGATATGTTTAATTCTGATCAGTTTGATTTTGGGATCAGTCATTTCTTTTGGCCAGGAAAAACAAAATCGTTATTTCTTCAAAGATTTTCAACCTATGACGGTTTACTACAAGGATGGCAGAACATTCATAGTTGCCGGCAACTATGATTTAATGGACGGCTCGTTTGTTTTTATCGATAAACAGGATAACAACCGGTTGAAGTGGTTTGGTGAACAGGATCAGATCGGCTGTGTAAGAACAGCTACCCGGACTTTTCAAGCTACGCGCTTCGGGCTTACAGAGATCCTACGACCTGATCCGGAACTTCTCGTTGTATATAAGCCGAAAATATTCGAGGGAAAGAAAGATATTGGTTATGGCATTAAAGTGAGCGCCGGGGCAGTACGGACTTATAATAGTGTGCTCGATTATGGTAAAGGAGGAACATCCGTCCACCCACTTGATACGTCCGAACAGGAATGGGTAGGAAGCATGGATAAAGTGTATAAAATCAAGATAAAGGGAGTAGAAAAGAAATTCGAAACAATAAAACATTTTCAGAAGCTTTATCCTAAACAAAAGAACCAGATAAATAAGTATTTGGCCGAACACCCGGTCAATTTTAAAGAAACAAAGCAAGTGGCCGGACTTTTTATTTATGCAGATTCCATTGCAAAATCACAAAATCAAGAAACTCTATACCATCAAGGTAAAAGGTAAGGAGAAACTTGCCATGAGCACTTTCTACCAGTGCTTTTTCCGAGAGAAAAAAGGAAGAGGATACCTGAGCACGGCATCCTCTTTCCAAATATACTTTTACTATAATACTACATGCTCTGAAGAATCTGCATAAACTTATTTAAATGAGTTTGATTATAAGTCTGAATCAAGGTAAATACAGGAACAAAAATGATCATGCTAAACAACAAGTATTTTCCTGATTCTGCATATTTATGTTCCTTATAAATGCAAAAAATAGCCCATATAATATTACCGGTTATAATGAGATGTGTTATGTGAGCAAATAAGTTAACTCCATTCCAGGGCATAATAAATAGCCCCATGGTGCCATAATAATACATTGGCAGTAAAGCAATCGACAACCATATAGAATTTTTCTTTACCAGTGAAACGACAAAGCTTATCAGGTAAATAATGATCGCCAATGAACATGCATTAAAAGCAAGCCATTGCCCGATGCTTAGCCTTAAAACCACTAAAAAGAAATAGCTACTATTTAGTAAGGCTATTAACATTAAAATAGCCAAAAATATTCCAATAATCTGATTTTTATTTTTTGAATTCATAAATTGATTTATAATTGTAAATACAACATTCCCCGGCGAATTTATTCGCCTATTTTATTTATTTAGAAAGTACAAATAAAACCTGTTCGGGAAAAGTCATCCCAAACAAAAGAAACATCAATCTGTGGTTCAACGGAGATTGACTATGCTGTAATTACAAATTTAAGAATTGTATTCAAAATGCAGCTATTTGATTGATTATACATGTAAATAATACGTGTGCAAAGATAAGCAAAATTAGTAAACACAAACCGAATTTAGATTTTTCTTTGCACCATTTACCCTAAACTACTTACAGGCCGAATAGAGTTAATCATCACTATCCAGCTTAATTAGGAGCCCATGCAAAGCCTTGCCATCAGATAAGATATGGTTGATTCTGCCCCTTGATTCAAATTTACGTTGTACTCTTCCAGCCCATCATAACATCCTCCGGTCGAGGGATTATAAATAATCTGTTCCAGATGATTGTTTCCCAAAAACCAACTGAAAGCTATTTTCTGTTTTTGATAGTATTCATTTTTACCCAATACAGAATAAAAGGTAGATAGTGCAATTACGGTACCTGCGATATCTATTGGTTGCTCGCCATAGATTTTACCACTGACCGCTTTTTGACGCCACCCCTGATTGGAGACAACTTTTATTTGTTCTCCTTTAAAGGTATTGTCCAATAAAAAGTGAAAAGACTCTTCGGCTATTTCTTTATAAGTATCGTTATTACTTATCTGGTATGCGTATAGCAAACTTTCAGGAAGCACACTGTTGTCATATGTCAGATAGGCTTCAAACCATTTCCAGCCATCTTCACGATTTGCCTGATAACAGTTGACCAGTTTATCTGCTAAAAGTGTAATAAGTTCAAATGTTTCACTGGAAGGATAGGTTTGCTGAAAATAGAACAATCCTTTAATGGCGAAGGCCATACTTCTGGGCGATTTCATTTCTCTTACTATATCAAAAGTTTGTTCAAAAGATTCTAGAGCATCCTCAGTCCACACATCAGGGAATTTTCCTGTCTGTGCAATAAAATACCCCAATGCATAAATGGCGCGGGCATTACTAT
>JAQWBH010000013.1 GCA_028707405.1 Parabacteroides sp.
GGCGACAAGTCAAACTCATCGTCCTCCCACCCGTCCGGGTAGTTTCAATCCACGCACTCACGAAGAGTGCGACTTCCTGTTAGCCCGACTATTCGATCAAAGCATGGACGTTTCAATCCACGCACTCACGAAGAGTGCGACGACAGACTCTTTAAGTCTGTCAACAACCTGTTTATGGTTTCAATCCACGCACTCACGAAGAGTGCGACAAAGTTATTTCTGATGATTCAAACTCTCCTGATGGTTTCAATCCACGCACTCACGAAGAGTGCGACCATATACCATGCCCGACTTCTATCCCAATCGAAGTTTCAATCCACGCACTCACGAAGAGTGCGACCATAAATCCTGAGTCTATTCCGCCATCTTGGGAGGTTTCAATCCACGCACTCACGAAGAGTGCGACACGCAAACGACTACTCCAGCCAACACGGAAATGTGTTTCAATCCACGCACTCACGAAGAGTGCGACTGCAAAAAATGCTAAAAATTGTGAAACCTCAGAAGTTTCAATCCACGCACTCACGAAGAGTGCGACGGCAGTGTGTTATCAGACACATAAGCATACACCGGTTTCAATCCACGCACTCACGAAGAGTGCGACTTTATATAAATCAGAGTTAAAACTCCTTATGCCGGTTTCAATCCACGCACTCACGAAGAGTGCGACGTTAAATCGTTGTAAAAGTTTTGATAATAACTTTAGTTTCAATCCACGCACTCACGAAGAGTGCGACATGCTTCAGCAGCAACTCTTGCCGTTTCCGAGGCGTTTCAATCCACGCACTCACGAAGAGTGCGACATCATATAAGTGTCTAGTGTCGTGAGGTTTTTGTGTTTCAATCCACGCACTCACGAAGAGTGCGACCGGGTTATGATTTGAATATCGATAGCACGAGCTGGTTTCAATCCACGCACTCACGAAGAGTGCGACTGGCTATCAATTTCATATTGATATTTAATATGCAGAGAGTACACTATCGCGAAAGTACTTTCTTTTATCTAGCCATTTTTTACTCTATCAATAAAATGAAATAAAAAATCACTGATTCTCAGCATCTGCGATAAATCCCTATTTTTTGCAACACTTATCATTCGCGCTATATGATAAGATCAGAGGAAATATCAAATGATGTAACTTTTCCGATAGTTTCAATTCTTCTTTGCCAATTATTACCCAAAAAATAAAAACGAATGCTGTCTAATTCACCATCAATTATTGTTTTCAACTTTGACTTTAAAAGAATAAACTGAGCTTCAGATAAAACACATTCAAACACAGAATTTTGGACACGTTGACCGTAATTGATACATTCTTTTGCGACTTTTCTGAGACGTTTTTTTCCTGTTTCAGATACTGTTTCTACATCATACGTTATTAATACCATCATAAAATTATCGAATTAAAAATACAGGATAATCATCAATATCGCCACGTAAATATCTAGCTAAAAGCATAGATTGAACATATGGTAAAAGTCCAATTGGAATTTTCTCGTTTAAAAAAGGGTGTAATATTATCTCTTTTTTTCTATTTTGCCAAGCGCTTAGTATGATTTTTCGTCCAGATTCTGTCATTGCGATACCATCTTCTGCTTGAGATATAAAATCACGAATGTTTATTTGTTTACGATTAATAAGTGACAATACTAGTCTATCTCCCATATACGCTCGTAATTCTTCAATAAGATCTAATGCTAATGAAGTTCTTCCTGGTCTTAAAGTATGAAAAAAACCGACGTATGGATCCAATCCCACTGTTTCTAATGCAGAGGCTGTTTCATTCGTTAATAATGTATATACAAACGAAAGCATTGCGTTTACTGCATCTTTTGGGGGACGTCTGCTTCTATTGTTAAAAACAAAATCATTCTTCTGATTTAGTATCAATGTATTAAACACACTGAAATAAGCATTGGCGGCATCACCTTCTATACCTCTTAATTGATTTGGATCCTTTGCCAATATAGAATCACTTTTATGTGTATCTAAAATATTGGCAGCTTTTTCTATATCTTTATTTATTTCATAATCGCGATTATAACGTTGTAATACATTTCGATAATTATGAATTTTACCTGCAATAAATAATTTACTTAAATGAATTACGAAGTTTGGATCTTCAGAAAGGGTATATTGTTTTTTTCTCAATAAAACATTACCTTTAGTTGGACCTTGAATCCGGCTGACAAATCGTCCACTTGGAGATAGGAATGTTAACGATACGCCATTGTCTACACATAATTTCATCACACCCGGACTGGAACCCATATATCCAAAAGTAACAATTCCTTCAAGATTTATTATTGGAATTCGAAAAACTTCTTTCTGATTTATCGAAATAACTATATTCATCCCGTCTTTACTTAAATAAGATTCAGGTGTAGTTACATATAAGGTATTAAGAAGTTTTCTCATACAAATTCTTATTAAGATAAATTGATGCCGGTTGGCAGCTATTCAATTCTGGCAAGCAAAGATCAGCCAGAGAACAATTTTTACAACATGGTTTATTAATTGCTTTAGGCGTAATACCTGATTTATATATCTCATGCATTTCTGAGGCGCATTTATATGTTAAATCACGCAATAAACTTGTGATAAAAATGTATTCTCTATGCCTAATCTCATTATAATATAATGCAGCAGAATCTATTTTTATTTGATACATCTCTTCTAAACATATTACTTGTGCCGCTAACTGAACTTCGTCATATTTATCCGGCTTGCTATGGCCTCGTTTATACTCAATAGGGAAAGGTTTCCAATAACCAGGATAATTAGTGTGAGTGATGGAATTTTCAGCCGCCATAGACGGTATAAGTTCCACTGCATCAGTTAGTCCATATAAACCCAATTTTTTGGATGCTATGGGCACAGATCGTAGCGTTAATGCATTTCCATTTTTCTGACGATAAAAAGGATCATCAACATTTTTATGTAAAAGTTCTCCTTCAACTGTGAGCTTATTGTCAAGCCACTGCTGTTCAATATGAACTAAGGCCCATTGTCGGGGACAAAACATATAATGTTGTATCCCCGATAACATGAGCATATTGTCCTCTTCGTATTCCATTAAAGAAACTCTTTTATAGTAATATTTTCAGGCAAATTATCCCTATCAATTATAACTTTATAATCAGAAAAAGAGCGAGCTACATTTTCTCCAACTTTTTCAATCTTTACCAAATCAAATAGTTTATCTGCAGGAGCATTACCTAACTCCGTACTATGATTAAAGGTTATCAACTTACGTGCACTCATTAACCCTCTGGAAGCTGAACGGTCTGCATCAAACATGTTTATAAGCGCTGACCAGAACAATTGTAAATCATCTTCAGAGAAACCTGTTTGACAAGCTAAATTTGCTGAAATAAAGCCATGACAAACATATAATCCATACGGGACAGTCGACTTACGGCCCATGGTATGGTTATCTCCCGATTGGCTTTGTGATTCCTTATCTGTTGTTACAGCAACACGTGTTATTGAATGCTCGGAACTCATTATAGGTTCAACTGAACGGGCAAATGTTAGTTGTATTGGTCCTCTAACCTGTCCTGCATTTTTCCCGGTAGTCATTACAGCACCAAATGTTCGAACGTCATAATATTTATTACACATTATATTTCGTGCTTCCTCTCTTTTTTCACCATCGCTTTTAGCATTTTTGACAGTGTCTTCTTCATAAGATTTGTCTATCAAGTTATTTAAGATAGCTTTTTCTTTAATGAAAATATCAAAGCCGGGAGCTAATTTCTTACTAATTTGTACATAATTGCGTACTTTACGTTTTAGGCATACGTCTGTAACCAGTCCCATACCGGTTTCAGCATCTACACGTGGCAGATTGCCAGCATCAGGATCTCCATTTGGATTTCCATCTTGTACATCAAACAGATATACAAAATCAATACGATTCTTTAATTCTGACATAACTATTATATTTATTGTTCAACATTAATTACTTCTATTTTGTCCTTTTTTGTATAGAACTCTTGCCGTTGATGATAATAACCAACCATAAAACGACCTTGATCTTGCAAACTAAGATGAGAAGGGAATCCCTTAGATGATATTTTATCCAAAATTTCCGATTTCAACTGTTCAAAGAATATTTGACTCCCCTTGTCTAACTTTTCCTCATGATGAATAGAAAGATTAATAATTGTAGCAAAAACTGCTGCCGGAGTAGCTGATGCTGCATTCATGTAACGACTGCGAATAGAAGCATTCGAACCATTACTACTTCGTTCCTGAAGATACTCCAATGTGGCAAAAAGCCTTCCACAAACGTATCCCTGATTTGTGTTTGTTTTGTCAATCATAAATTTAATTTTTTGATTATTATCATTTATCCTGTTTAAATATGCTTTTATTATTGCTGCACGCGTAATCCTAATCTCCTGTTCTGCCCTTATTCTTTCTATACAGGCAGAGAATAAAGAATAAGGATACGGAATATCTTGAATAATACTTTTTACAATGGCTTCGGGTATATTCGGTTGTATATCAGACTGCTTTCCACGCAATGCGACCGAACTGACTATTTGAAAAAGACCTGTATAAGGTTTTTTGTCAGTCCGCGTATCTACGATTTCCATATCTTTAAAATGAGCAAGAATACGTCCTGCAAATTCTTTAAGCGAACTTTCATTCCAATAGACAACAGCAATTCTAGCGGCATTTGGCGCTAAACCGAGAAAATAAAATTTATCGTCAGTATTAGTATGAATAGATCCAGAATAGATAGAATTAAAAACCTTTCGGACCTGTTCAATTCTACGATTCGGATCATCTTTCACATCATCGACATAACCCAATAAATTAAATAGACTTTCTTCTGCCTGTCTTGATGCATCACTGTTTGATGAAGCCCAAAACAAAAAGGTTCTGTTACCAATTAAAAATTTATTTCGAGAGCCTTTCTCCAGTAATTTGTTTAAAGCAGTCGTATATGAAAATTCTGCTTCTTTCGATATTGGGGCGTTAAGTCCTTTGGATTTTCCATAAGAATCGTATCCTGAATTAACTTGAAAAGCCACAAGCTTTGCCATCGCTTGGCTTCCCGGTATCATCGTTGCAGATGTTGTTTCAACAGGAATAGCTTTTTCCCCGGTTATCAAACAATAAGGCAAAGAGGCCTCTGAATCGACTTTCTCTCCCTCTATTTCATTTAGAAGTTCATCGTCTTCAGCTACAATATGTAAATTGCCCTTTAACATAAAAGACAGGTTAGTCCCATCTTTTTTTATTATCTCGCTCCATAGCGGATGGTTTTTAACTTTTTCTACACCCTGATTTTTGTAGAATAAAGTCACCGCTTTAAACTCTTCAGACTCGGGATATTTCAATGATACTTCTTGGCATTTATGAACAAACAAGTCGTGCTTCTCCTGAGATTTTTCAATCTTTTTCTTTCGTGCTGATGCCTTCATTTCATCTTGGCTATCTGATTCATTTAGAGGCTCGCTATCTTTTGTGTAATTTAGTACATATTCTGTGTTATCATAAAACAAATATGGCTTCGGAGCGCTTGTCCTTGAATCCTTAATAACCAAGAATTTTTGGCTGTTTTTGGAATCAATTCTTCTATCTTCAACAGTGACAAAATTGCCTTCTTTATCAATAACGATTACAAAAGGAATCTCTTTCTTTTCATAACCTGTAGAAGCTAAATTACCACAGCGATGGTAATAATCATATAATGCTTTTAGTATCATCGTAATATCTCCTCACTATTTAATGGTGGCACTGTAATAACTCCCTGTTTCATATTCGCGCGAAAAAACATGGCAGTAGTGTTATTTTCATCACTAAAATCCATATCATAGAGCATCAACCCTAAATCTTTATCTTCTGGAATAGGCTGAATTAATTTATCGGCATCTGTAATCAACCTAAAAGAAGCAGAGAATTCTCTTGTCCCTAAATAAGGTTGATTAAAACATTGCCCCTTACTTGCTCTACGTTCAAACATCGCATTGTATTTACCGGGATTTTCATCGACAGTTTTTTCGTGTTTATTATTTTGGCGTTTATCAAACGGAATAAACACAAGTTTTGCATAAATCCGATAACGAACATCTTTTAATAAGAGACTATTGCGTTGTTGACGTTTTTCTTCAATATAAATTGAGGAAGAACGCATACTTCCTACTGCTCCAATTTCGTTGCGCCTTATCGACGTCCATTTTATAGGATTAAGGACCTCAATTTTTGTAACTTCCCATTTTATAGCCGGTTTCCAAAAGATTGCATCGAATATAGCACGGGCAGCAGATGGCGTAATAACATCATAACTCACTCGTTCCACTTTCAGTTCTGGACGTGTGAAGCAAGCCATGTCACCCCACACTTCCAAACAAAATTCTTTATCAGTGTATTCCATATATTATTATTTTATTAATATTTCTTCTAACCAATGACTGCCTATTGTCAGTCCTATATCATCCGAGTATTGTTCCCTTTCTGATACAAAATAAACATCTTCAATAACTGTTTCAACAAGACCAAATTTTTTTAGCAACATAAAATCTGCATCACGTACATTCACTGAATATTGACCTAACTCTTTCATTAGATTATAATTTGGTCCCTCTTTTTGCAACTTGGATATCAAATCAACACTGTTACCATAATTGACAATAACGCTTTGACTATTTTCTTCTATTAATTTGAATTCTTTTGCAGCAGTTTCAAAGCTAAAATTCAACGGTTTGTACAAGTAATCTTTAATATTGGCTTTATCAAAAGTCAAAGTACGACTATATAACTGTACAAAATAATTGACCATTGTTTTAGGGTCAAACCAATCAGAGTCCTTATCTAAAGTCTTTTGCGCATCTGCTGCATTCGAAATATAACCTTTAGGCAAAGGCTTTTCCAAACGGAATACGTACGAATCACTGATTCCAAGCTTCCCCTCACGATTACAACGACCAGCAGCTTGAAGTATGGAATCCAGACCTGCTTCTTGTCTGAAAACAATTGGAAAGTCTATATCAACACCTGCTTCTATAAGTTGAGTAGATATAACTCTAATTATTTTGTTGCGATCATCCGCAAGAGATTCCTTTAGCTTATTGATGGTTTTAAGAATATGCGCAGAGCACATCATACGAGATAGATGCAATGTCAATCCTTCTTTAGGTAAACGTGTGTAAATTTCTTGAGCATCCTTACGAGTATTTACAATACATAAAACTCTATCATGCTTATGTATGCGACTTACAATCTCATCATAGCTACTTCGAAATTCATCAAAATGAATGTTTACTCTTCGTAATCGTTCATGCAGTTTAGCCGAAGGTGGCATTATCTCCTTAATTTCTGCAATGCCCTTCAATAAAGCATCTGGTGTTTTTCCATATCGAATCTCACCTTGTAAAGCAGGCAAACTTGCTGTGGTAAACAGAACGGTTGTTCCAAATATTCGCTGATATGATTTTAAACTGTCTATTATAGGTTGGATATATTGTAAAGGCAGAGTCTGAACCTCATCAAGAATCAAAACGCTATTACATATATTATGAAGTTTACGACATGACGACGGTTTATTAGAAAACATTGATTCAAACAACTGCACATTTGTAGTAACAACTATCGGATAATCCCAATTTTCTGTTGCAAGTTTCATTTTAAGTGCTAACTGCTTATTTTGTATCTGATGAAGATCTGAATTTGAGTGATGTTCCAATACATTTTCTTCACCAAATATACTTCTTAGAACATGAGCTGTTTGTGTAATAATACTCGTGTAGGGAATAGCAATAATTATCCGCTTCTTACTATATTTGATGGCATGCTTAATAGCCCAAACTATAGAAGATATTGTTTTACCTCCACCTGTTGGAACTGTTAAACTATAGAAGCCAGGCGAATCTTCAGCTGATTTTATACATAATTCCTTGACCTCATTACGAATATTATTAACTTCTGAAGATTGAGTATTCCGTTTTAAATTTGATAAGAAGGATTCAAGTTTAAAATTCAAATCACTAAGAGATGCTTTTTTTAACCGTAACCTTGCATTGTTTTCATCCATAAAAGATTCCGTATCCAAAAAATCTGCATCTACCAAACAGGAATACAACAAACGTATCAAATGATGAAAATCTTCTTTTCCCAGTTTAAAATTAGCTGGGATAATCGGGTTAACACCCGGAAATTCTATTTTTATTTCAGAAGGAATAGCCTTTTTCATTGTTTCTTCAAAATCTCCATAGTCGGGTAATCCTGCATGGTGCCCTATTATACAATAACTTAGCAATGGATATAACTGAGGATAAAATCGGCGAGCTAACAATGCGCCTACAAAAGCATGAGGCGTTCTTGGTGAGGATACTAACTCAGGACAATAACCGGTAATACCCTTGATGTATTTTTGAAATCCAACTTGCTCTTTCCCTTTATCATGTAATAGACCTAAAACAGAGCCAAATCCAGCGAAGCCAAAAGAAGACGCAAAATTTGATGCAAGTTCTGCAACACCTCTATTATGATCATCATCAGACTGTATCTTCCATGTATTATTGTCTGATTCAATATGTTTTATATGTGATATTATCATGACAATAGATTTTAGTTCTTAACTTTGGTCGTAATAAAATAGAGTTCTATTTTATCTGTATTATAAATTCATAAAAATAGTACTTGTTTTTATGTTATCAAAATTTTTCTTATAAAATTAAGAAGATGTTTTGAATTTGTTGAATAAGTATTTTTGGATAGATGACAAAAAAGTAATTATTTTTGCACTTAACAACGGGATGACAACTTTTTTTCGCCCTAAGCCGGATGGACTGTCAACCTACATAGTATTAAATAACAATACTGTCAACGAAATTCAGTATACATCATTTTGAATTTAATAGTATATACTTTTGAAGTTAAAAGTATATACTTTCATACTCTCAAAGTATATACTTTCGTATAGTAAGAGTATATACTTTTTTGGAAGGGCGTCGTAAGCATCCCTTGTGTTGAGTCATTTTAGTTCTCTCGAATCTTTTTATATATACGGCGTCACCGTAGATATTCAGCTTAATGTATTGATATATAGAATAATAATATGATATTTGCAGATAAGTGGGTATGTGATGCTGACAATTTTAGCGTCACCGAGCTTATGGATTAAAAATAAATCAATTACTAAAATGTCGATGACGCTAATGTTTTACGGACTAAACGTAGCGTCACAATTAATAAGTTGATATATTGTTGTTTGCAGTATACGGTGATTCCGTAGGTTAAGAATTTGTGAACCGCTATGTGCACGAGATTCATTCGAAGGCGTGAACCATTATATTCGAAAGAAATTTTTTTTCATTCGGATGAAACACTTGCTGCATTCGAATGTATGTGTTTTTACATTCAGTTAAAAATGGAAAATATATTCGATCCTGTTTTTCAATAGGACCAGGGGTAAAATTGACGATGCATAATATTCTCAGGGACCCGCTATTGATATGCCTTATGATTTGTCCCGTATTGGATAGTTTTTTCTATCTTCGTCCCAACAATAGTAAACGAAGCAGGCAATGGATCATCATCAGATTAAATTCTCGGCATCGAATCATCCTTATCGCAGTTATAGTGATTTTTTGCAAGAATTCTTCGCGGATGGGAAGGTGCAAAAGGTGTCTATCGACGCGGGTTGCAGCTGTCCAAACCGGGATGGAACAAAAGGAATGGGAGGCTGTACTTACTGTAATAACCGGACATTCAGTCCCGATTATTGTCGCCGCGTAAAGTCCGTCAGCGAACAGATGAAGGCCGGTATCCGTTTTTTTGCCCGCAAATATGCACACATGAAATATCTGGCTTATTTCCAGGCTTATACAAACACGTATGGCTCTGTTGAGTCATTGATACAAAAGTATGAAGAAGCATTGGCCTGCCCTGATGTAGCAGGGTTGGTGGTGAGTACACGTCCCGATTGCATGAATGAAGATTTGCTGCATTATTTCGAACAGTTGGGAAAACGTTGTTTTGTATTGATTGAATATGGTATAGAAAGCACACTGGATCGCACACTGATGAGGGTGAATCGTTGTCATACGGAGGCACAGACTGAAGAGGCTATTCGTCGGACAGGCGAATGTGGTATTTTTGTTGGTGCGCATCTGATATTAGGACTCCCGGGCGAGAGCAGGGAGGAGATGCTTCATCATGCTGATGTTTTGTCGACGTTGCCTGTCGATACGTTGAAAATCCATCAGTTGCAAGTGATTCGCGGAACTCGGATGGCCTGCGAATTTAAAGAGATGAAAGAGGCGTTCAGTTTGTTTACAATTGATGAGTATATAGACCTTTTGATTGATTTTATAGAACGTTTGAATCCGGCGATTGCAATAGAACGCTTTGTATCACAGTCGCCTAAGTCATTACTGATTGCACCCGACTGGGGCTTGAAAAGTCAGGCGTTTTCAGAGCGGATAGCTCAACGTTTTGCCGGGCGTAATACCTGGCAAGGACGCCTTTTTACGGCGTATCCTTAGGATTCAGATTCCCATCGTACGAAATAGTTTGTTTATTGGTGGGCAGTACCTGAATTGAGGCTGATCCGTTCGAATAGATACGGATGTCGAAGCGGTAAGTATCGTCGTCCGTGCGTGTCATAAACTTGATCTGCGCTGTGCCTTTTTTGTCGAATGAGCACTGGTAGTCTGTGATCGTTTTAGTAAATCGCATTCCATCGCCTCCGCCATAAGGCAACGAATAAGCTCTTCCATAATAAGGAAGATAAGAAATAGCCGAGTCGCCGCGCATCTCGAATGAATATGGAGACGTCAGGTTGATGGATCTTCCATTCATTGGCATGGCGCGAACCACATCGATCGTGAAACGTCGTTGTTCGATCATCTCCTTTATTTCTTTTGATTTTTGTTCGTTTATCTCTTTTTTGCTTTGTGCAGAAAGAATCTGCCCGCTGGTAACCAGAATAAGTCCTGCGAGAATGAATATCTTGATAGTTTTCATATGCTTGGTACTTTTATGTGATAAATAGATAAATTCATTTTATAGAAAACAGATATCTTCGGAAAAGGTTCGTTTTCAAATTGTTAATTTGACTCAAAGAGTTATCCTGATGTTAAAATCGAATAACAAAAAAAATATAAATTCCAAATGAGCTTTTTATGTAAAGCGATTATGTATTACATTTGCACGTTGATTTTAGAAAAGTCTATGAATACGGAAGAAGTGGAAAAAAAGAAGATAAACAAAATGGCACTGCTGATTATGGCAGTAGTAGTGTTGTTGCTGCTTATTGGTGGCGCATTGTATTATATATTTCATCAAAAACAGCAGATGAAAGAATTGCAGCAGACATATGTGTTGGATAAGGAATCCATGGAAGATGATTTGAATGAAATATCATTGCAGTATGAAGGGGTGAAATTTAAAGTCAGCAATGACTCATTGCTGAATCTTCTTTCAACCGAGCAGGCCAAGGTTCAACGTTTGCAAGAAGAGATACGCACGGTAAAAGCGACCAATACGAAGGAAATCAATCGATTGAAAAAGGAGTTGGCTACGCTGCGCAAGATTATGCGTAATTTTGTGATACAGATAGATTCGTTGAATAGAGCAAACGCAAAACTGACGGTTGAAAAGAATGATGCCGTAAAAAAATATCAGCAAGCATCGTCGACCGCGTCTTCATTGCAAAAAGAAAAAGATAAGCTGACTGAACGCGTCACGCTGGCTAGCCGTCTGGATGCAACCGGAATCTCGGTGACTCCGGTTAATTCGAGAGGAAAATTGGCCAAGAATATTAAGAAGATGGAACAGTTTGTCGTTTCTTTCCGTATTGCAAAGAATGTGACTGCACAAGTAGGTGAGAAAATTATTTTCGTACGTATCATGAAGCCTGATGACGACGTTCTGATGAAGAGTCGTGCGAACACATTCTCTTTTGAAGGCAAAGAAATTAATTATTCGATGAAGAAGCTTATTGAGTATTCAGGTGAAGAGGTTGATGTGACGATGTATTGGAATATAGAGGAGTTCCTCTCTCCGGGAACTTATCGTGTAGATATATTTGCAGATGGAAATTTGATCGGTCGCAAGAGTTTTGCGCTGGAGAAGTAGACTGATGGAAACCGACCTGCATTTTGCACGACTATTAGCCGATATTCCGAAAGCACTCGCACAAGACGTGTCATTTGTGAAGGAACTGAAGAGCTATGCGAAAGTAGTGTATGTCAGGAAAGGTGATTTCCTGCTGCGTAGCGGTGAATTATGTCAGGACGCTTACTTTATTAATAAAGGGCTTTTTATCAATATATATATAAATGAAAAGGGCAATGAATGCGTGACCGGTTTCTCGGCGGATACGCAATATCCTTTTCTGTCATCGATAGGATATTTTACCGAGCAACCCTCTGATTTTGAGATCAAAGCTATAGAGGCGGGCGAACTATTGAAGCTTTCCCGCCAGCATATCGAACAGCTTTCATCACAATATCCGCTTTTTGCTTCTTATTATCAGAATATTATGCTTACAATTATTTATAAGTTATATTCGATGTTTGCTATACGGCAGGCTTCTACTGCCGAAGATTTTATCCATTATTTGTATAACCATTATATGTGGATTATTAACCGTGTACCTGACAAATATATTGCTTTGTACATGGGGATTAGTAATGCCTGGTACTGTAAATTGAAAAAGCGTATTTTGAATTATTGAATTAATTCAATAACTAATTGGTTTATTATGAGTACTTTTGTGGTGGTTATCATGATTGTAGAAAAACAAGCATAAGCTTGATTTTGTTATATATTAAGGTTAATCGGATAAAAACATAAATAAGAGATGATGAAACGATTGGTAATAGGGGTAGTTTTGTTGGTAGTGTCGGCTAATATTGGAGCACAAGAGCAAGCGCTGACGTTGGATGAATGTCGTAATTTAGCTATAAAGAATAACAAAGAGCTTCAAATGGCGGGAGCAAAAGTGGATGTCGCTACCAGTAACCAGAAAGCCGCATTTACTAAATATTTTCCTCAAGTCTCTGCTACAGGAGCTTATTTGCGAAATTCAAAAGATTTGAATTTGTTGGATATGGATGCTATCTCGTCGTCTGTGGGAGCGGCGTTGGGATCGTTGTCTCAGCTGCCTGTCGTTTCGGAAGTGATGCAGAATGTGAAAGATATTCAGCATATCGATATCAAGAATGTATGGGTAGGAGGCGTTTCACTGGTGCAGCCTGTGTTTATGGGTGGAAAGATTGTTACCTACAATCAGATTACTCGGTATGCCAAAGATCTGGCAAGTTCGATGAACAACCAGCAGTTACAGGATGTCATTTATAAAACCGATGAAACGTACTGGCAGGTTATTTCGCTCGTGAACAAGAAGAAGCTGACGGATGCATACGTAGACTTGCTTCGTAAAACCGACCATGATATAGGCGTAATGATTGCCGAAGGTGTTGCTACGGAAGCAGACGGGTTGTCGGTGAAAGTGAAGCTGAATGAAGCCGAGACAGCACAGACAAAGGTTGATAACGGACTGGCTCTATCGAAAATGTTGCTTGCACAGATATGCGGACTGCCCTTGAATAAGCCGTTGGCTTTGGTTGATGAGAATTTAAACAACTTCCCTTCGAAATCAGCCGATACGGAAATAAATACCGATGTGAATGAGGCGTTTAATAATCGTAACGAGTTAAAGAGTCTGGATTTGGTAACGAAGATTTATAAGAAAAAGGAACATATTATTCTGGCTGATATGTTGCCGAACCTGGCACTGACAGCAAACTATCTGATATCGAATCCGAATCTGTATAACGGATATAAGAAAGATTTCTCAGGAATGTTTAATGTGGGGTTTGTTCTTAAAGTGCCGCTGTCAGGCTGGTGGGAAGGAACTTATAAACGGAATGCAGCCCGCGCAGAAACGAATATTGCTCAATTGCAACTCATGGATGCGCGCGAGAAAATAGAGCTGCAGGTGAATCAGTCTGTATATAAGGTGAATGAAGCCAATAAACGCCTGATCGCTTCGAATAAAAATATGGAAAACGCTGAAGAAAATTTGCGTCATGCCAGTTTGGGGTTTGAAGAAGGTGTGATTCCTGCATTGAACTTAATGCAGGCGCAGACAGCGTGGATGTCGGCCAAATCAAGCTTAATTGATGCACAGATTGACGTGAAGTTGACAAACGTCTATCTGACAAAGGCAATGGGTAAGCTTTCGGTAGCAAACAAAGAGTAATAAAAGCAAAAATATAAATATACAATGGACGAGAATAAGAAGTTTTCAGTCAATAATGCGGTTATGGCATTTATTGTCATGATAATCGTAGTTGGATTAGTCGCTTTAGCCGGTTTCTATTTCTTGACGCCTCCGGATGATATTATTATGGGGCAAGCAGAAGCTACTCAGGTTCGTATTTCAGGGAAGGTCCCGGGACGAATCATCTCATATCGTGCTGATGAGGGCGATAAAGTGAAAGCCGGTGATACGCTTGTATTTTTAGATACGCCGGAGGTATTGGCCAAACTACAACAGGTCGAAGCCCTTCAGAAAGCGGCTGAAGCACAAAATACAAAAGCTATAAAAGGTGCACGGGTTCAAGAAATTCAAGGTGCTTACGAGATGTGGCAGAAAGCACAGGCCGGACTAGAGATTGCCAAAAAGTCATATGATCGTGTACAGAATCTGTTTAATAAAGGCGTTGTATCTGCACAGAAACGGGATGAGGCTGACGCTAATTATAAAGCTATGCAGGCAACGGAGAGGGCTGCCAAATCGCAATACGACATGGCTGTAGCCGGTGCACGCAAGGAAGATAAGGCGACAATGGCGGCACTGGTACAACAGGCAGGAGGCGCTGTGGCTGAGGTTGAATCGTATCTGCATGAGTCGGCTTTGATTTCGCCTATTACTGGTGAGGTCTCCGATCGTTATCCGGAAGTAGGAGAACTGGTTGGTACAGGCGCCCCTATCATGAACCTGATTGATTTGAATGATATGTGGGTCACTTTTAGTGTGCGTGAAGATCTGTTGAAGGATATTCATATTGGAAGCGAACTGAATGCTTTTATTCCGGCACTGGATAACAAAAAGGTGAAGCTGAAAGTGTACTACATGAAAGATATGGGGACCTATGCTGCATGGAAGGCAACAAAGACTACAGGAGAATATGATTCGAAAACATTTGAGGTCCGTGCACGGCCGCTTGTAAAAATAGCCTATTTGCGTCCCGGGATGTCGGTAATCATGAAGAAAAAGAAGACGGATATATTATGACGTTAAAAGAAGGATTACATGCAATAGAAGCCATTTTTAAGCGGGAACTACACTTGCTTACTAAAACGCCTACCTTTATGATCTGTATCTTTGGTGCTCCGTTAATATGTCTTATCTTTTTTCTGTCGTTGATGAAAGGCGGGCTGCCTAAGGATATGCCGATAGCTGTAGTCGATTTGGATAAGTCTGCTTTATCGCGTAACTTGACTCGTCAACTGGATGCTTTTGAGCAGACACGCGTGGCTTTTAATGCCAATTCTTTTTATGAAGCACGAAAAGAATTGCAGAAAGGAAATGTATATGCCATCTTTTTCATTCCTCAGGATTTTGGAAAAGATGCGTCATTGGGGAAACAGCCTCATCTGTCATTTTATACGAATGCCAGTTATTTGGTTGCCGCTTCGCTGCTATTTAGAGATATGAAAACGATTTCTGTGTTGGCGGGGGCTTCAGTAGGCCTGCAAACCGGAAGGGCCAAAGGGTATACTGATGATCAAATTACGGCAGCGCTACAACCGATAAAAGTGGATACACATGCAATAGGAAATCCTTGGATGAACTATTCTGTATATCTCAATAATACTATTCTTCCGGGTATTTTGCAGGTGATGATTTTCTTTTCAACGGTGTTTGCTATTGGTTCTGAAATAAAGTACGGATCTTCACGTGAGTGGTTGAAGATGGGGAAGGGATCGATGCTTATTAGCTTATTAGGGAAACTGTTGCCTCAGACAATTGCGTTTACGGCTGTGGCATTTTTGTTTGCTGCATTTTTGTATGGATACAATTCATTTCCGCTGAATAGCGGTTGGGGGCCGATGCTTTTGGCCCTGTTTTTGTTGGTTATCGCGGCGCAGGCCGTGGGAATATTTATGATCAGTGTTTTGCCGACATTACGACTGGGGCTAAGTTTTGCTTGTCTTTTCGGAATGGTTTCGTTTTCAATAGTTGGTTTTTCTTTTCCCGTTGCAGGTATGAATCCTGTTTTGCAATCTCTGGCAGATTTGTTTCCGCTGCGTCATTACTTCTTGATTTATGTCGATCAGGCGTTGAATGGAAGAGCTATGATTTATACGTGGTCTGAATATATTTGGTTGTTAGGCTTTTTGATTCTGCCATTGTTGGTAAGGAAAAATCTGAAAAATGCCTTACTTTATATAAAGTATATTCCGTAAATAATAAGCTATGAAGAGAGAAAGTCGTTTACGATATATGATTAAGAATGGTCTTTTGGATATCTTTACCATTTGGCTGGACGAGATGAAAAAGGTTTTCAGGGATGACGGGGTGCGTATTTTTTTCTTTTTAGTGCCATTTGGGTATCCGTTACTGTATACATTTATATATAATAATGAGGTTATTCATGAGGCGAAGATGGTCGTTGTTGATCAGTCCGATTCGTACTGGAGCCGTGAGTTTACCCGACGTGTAAATGGAACGGCTGATGTTCAGGTGGTTTCTACGTGTACGAATATGAATGAAGCCAAAACGATGTTGGATAAGAAGAAAGCTTACGGTATTCTATATATCCCTTCTGACTTTGATAAAGACTTGCATCGGGGAAAACAGGCTACCGTGTCGTTATATGTGGATATGAGTTCGTTGTTATACTATAGGGCGTTTTTGATGTCGGCAACGGAAGTCTCACTCGATATAGGCAATGATTTAAGGATGCATACTTCGTCGGCGGGTTCTGCACAATTGGATAAAATTATGGTTGAACCGATCCCATATGATTCGGTCGCATTGTTTAATTCGCAAAATGGTTTTGCCAGTTTTCTTGTCCCCGGTATTTTGATATTGATATTGCAGCAGACTTTGGTATTGGGGATAGGATTGCGGGGAGGAACTGAGCGTGAGAAAAATCGTTTTCATACGTTGGTGCCTATCAGCAAGCACTTTAATGGTACTTTCCGGGTGGTTATGGGTAAGGCATTAACCTATTTGTTGCTTTACGTGATTAATTGTATTTGGGTATTGTGGATCGTGCCGCGAATGTTTTCGCTGCCACAAGTAGGTGATCCTATGACAGTTGTCATATTTCTGTTGCCTTTCTTATGTGCATGTATATTCTTTGCTATGACTTTGTCGGGTATTATTGCTACACGTGAGGCCGCAATGATTTATGTATTTTCATCAGTCATTATGATTTTTATTTCCGGTATATCCTGGCCTGAATCGGCTGTTCCGCCATTTTGGAAGTTCGTGGGATTGTTTATTCCTTCGACTCCTGGAATCCAAGGATTCGTAGGTCTTAATACTTGTGGGGCATCGCTGAGTGATGTAGCGAAGCAATATCATTTACTTTGGTTGCAAACGGGTATTTATTTTATAACAACCTGTCTGATATATCGTTATCAGATTATAAAGTGTCATAAACAGGTCGTCAGGCAGTATCGGTATATGAAGATGCGTAAGATGTTGGAAGTGAAATAAGGAATGATTATTTTATTTTTTGTGATGGTAAAATAATGATTTTTATTGAAATAAATAATAATAAAAGGGGCTATCACTTTTTGGACAGCTCCTTTCAAATAATTAGTAATTGATGATGACTATCGTTTGTATTTGCAGCAACTTGGCAGAGCATCATAGACCGTTTGGTTTGCTTTGTCTTTGTCGGTATCATAACCGGCTTTGGCAATAACTTTGCTGATAGCATCTACATTGGTTTTGGCAGGGTCGAAATTTAGATGAATTTCTTGTTTTTCGTTGTCCCATATTGCCATCGAAACGCCGTTAACACTTTTCGCAGCTTTTTCGATACGTTCTTTACATTGGTCACAATTACCTTTTACGCCCAACATTGCATGTTGTTCGTTAGTACCAGCACTCATCATCGGTTGTTCCGATGATGTTTTTGTAGAATCTATAGCAGTGGATGCTGATTCTGTACTTTTTGAATTGTTACTTCCACAAGCGGTAAAAAACAACGCGCTTGTAATCATTGTTGCAATAAAAATTTTTTTCATTTTGCTTTTTTGTTTAATATATTAATTATTAATTGTTTGTTTTTTATTCATATCTGACATATTGTGTTCTTTGTGATCGCTGACCGGTTTAGAGGTTCCATTGTTCATCATACTGCGTTTTCCTTCGAGTTGAGCACTGGCATCAATGGCAAATGCCCCATTAAAGACAATCTCCTCGCCGTTTTTTAATCCTGATAGTACAATGTAGGCATCGCCCAGCGAAGGTCCCAATTCTACTTCGCGCAAGAGAAAAGTTGGTATTTCCATATGAGGTTGTTTGATATAGACTATAGAACGTTTTCCCGTCCATAATACCGCAGATTTGGGTATTACCAGATCGTTGCCGAATTGATTCAGATTTGCTTTTACAACAGCATTGGCATACATTTCCGGTTTCAATTGCAAATTGTTGTTGGTCGTTTCTACGCGAACTTTTGCTGTACGGGTATCTTTGTCCAATACCGGGTCGATAAAGGTAATTCTGCCCGAAAAAGTTTTTCCGGGAATAGCCTGCAAGGTATAGTCAATCTTATCGCCAACGTTCAGAAAAGGCAAATCCACTTCGTAAGCATCGAACATAGCCCACACACGTGATAAATTAGCTACATCAAAAAATATGGTTCCCTGATTGATGTAATCGCCCTGATTCACACGCTTATTAATTATAATTCCACTGACGTCTGAATTTATGTCAATGTAGGGAGACACCTTGCCCGATTGTTCTATCTTCATGATTTGGTCATCGGTCATTTTAAGTAATCTCAGTTTTTCGTGTGCGGCTTGTATTAAAGCTGGTTGAACAGACGTCATTTTTATCGCTTCTAGTAATTCCTGTTGCGCATTGAGCAAGTCAGGCGAATAAACTGAAGCGATGATTTGTCCTTGCTTTACAATCTCACCCGTGAAATTGACATATAATTTCTCAATTCGTCCACTGACGTGCGATGCCTGCGATTGTGACAACCGTTCATCTGGCTGTATTGTTCCGTAGAGTTGGATATCTTTCTCTGGTTGTTGATGTCCAATCACGATTGTTTGGATGTTGGCCAACACAACTGCTTCTTTCGATAGTTGTATCGTGTTAGGATCAATGGATTCATTACTGCTTCCGGAGGTTTTTAGCGGAATTAAATCCATACCGCAAATGGGACATTTGCCGGGTTTGTTTTGTTTAATTTGCGGGTGCATAGCGCAGGTCCATATTTGCACTTTAGTTTGGTTTTTGGTTTGTTCCGTGTTCGATTTGCCGGATGAGTCTCCAAAAATCAACCAACCAAGCAATAAACCTGCGAGAAGTATCAGTCCGTATTTGACATACGTATTGTTGATGATATTTTTTATTTTATTTGTTTCCATAATAAATTGCGTTTGTGTTCTTTTCTGTGTTCTTAAATGAAATCAATTTTTGAATAGATGCTACCATCGTATTATAATTTGCCACTGCCTCCGATGCTTTGAGCTGATAATTGAGTAATTGACGTTGCACCTGAATTACATTGGTCAGGTCGCTTTTTCCCGCAACGAATTCTTGTACAATCAGATTGTAGGTTGTTTTAGCAAGTTCTGTTTGTTTTTTATAAAGTATGATTTTGCGGGAAGCATCATCCAACATATGTTTGCTTTGGTACAATTCGGCTGTCAGTTGATTATAGGTATCAGCATATTTTTCTTTGCTAGCTTGCTGCAACAATTTACTTTCGCGTTGTTGTGCCTTATATTTGTTGCGATACAAAGGTATACTGACCGACACCATCGGCATTACCATGTCTTTTCCATTCATATTCCCCATAGCGAATGCCGACATATTCGTTTTATTATTGAGCATATATTGCAGTCCGATGCCGAACATTGGATAGCTCATCTTTTTGTCTAATTCCGTTTTGGCTTTATAGGCATTTTTCTCCTCGTTAATTATGCTCAACATCGGATTTTGTTCTTCAATAGCCGTTATAAATTTTTCAGTATCAAACAGAAATGGGATTGCTGCGAATGTATTGGGGATTTGTATTTCGCTATCGGAGGAACGATTAAGAAACACGTTGAATTTTGCTTTTTCAGCTTTCATTTCAGAAATAATGCTTTCGATATTGTTGTCTAGTTCGGCAATTTCTAGCTGGATACGCAACACATTGGACATTCCACCGGAAGTTTTGTTACTCATTTCACCAGACATACTGTTAGAACTGCTCATTGAAGTCGTTTTCGAACTTTGAACGCTTGCCGGCGTATTTTCTTTGTCCATCGAAGTCATTTCGGACATTTTACTACTGCGCGATGAACTTGTTTTTGAAGAGGTTGACTTTGTGATTGGAAAGCTCGAATAGGTCGTCGTCTGACCTGTTGAAGACGACGAGAATTTTCGCATTGATAATTGTTCTAACTGATTAAGTAAGATTTTGTTTTCACGATTGTTATTTAATTGTTGTTGTAAATTACAAAGCACATACCATTGGGTATAAACTTGTAAATAGAGATTGTCGCGTGTGTTTCTAAATTTTTCAAATGCTATTTTAGCCATATATACAGCTTCGTTTTGAGCCGATTTTTTTGTTCCGAACCAGGGGAACATCTGCATCAATTTGAACTGTGCCACCTGTTTCCCTCCAATAAGTTCCATTGGTTCAAGAAAAAAACCTATTTCAAACTCTGGATCTTGATATGCCCCGGCTTGCGGTACTTTTTGTAAAGTTGCTTTATAAGTCATAAAGTCGGCTATTACACCAGGATTATTGAGCCCAGCAATTTCAACATACTGCTTCAGCGAGTCGGTATTCTGCGAATAAATCGCACCAAACATTGTTATCGTGAAAAGTAAAGTCGTAATATATCTTATTTTCAATCTGTTCATAACGATGTTAATTTATTTTCATGTTTATTAATCGTCGATTCGCGCCACCAACATTGCAAAACGGGAACAACAAACATTGTCATTGATTGAATAAGCATTCCTCCAAATGTAGGAATGGCCATCGGCACCATTATGTCAGACCCTTTTCCGGTGGATGTAAGTACCGGAAGCAAAGCAATAAGTGCAGTAGCTGTAGTCATAGCTGCCGGGCGTACACGTCTCAGTCCGGCGTGAATCACTGCTTCGCGTATTTCATTTTTGGTACGTGGGTTGCGTTCGAGAAAAGTGTCGTGAATATAAGTTCCCATTAGTACACCGTCGTTGGTCGAAATGCCAAATAAAGCGATAAATCCTACCCACACGGCAATACTCAGATTGACCGTGTGCATTTGGAACAGATCGCGCATATTCATTTCTCCAATGGAGAAATTCAGAAACCACGGTTCGCCGTAGAGCCACAATAGTATAAATCCGCCGGCAAAAGCTACAATAACGCCCGAAAAATGAATAAATGATGCCGTTATACTTTTGAATTTGAAGTAGAGAATAAGCAAAATAGCCAGCAAACTTAGTGGAATAAGAAAAAGCAATCGCGCAGATGCCCGAGCCTGTTGCTCGTAATTTCCGGCAAATGTATATGTAACTCCTTTGGGTAAAACCAACTGTCCGGAGGCTATTTTATCTTTTAATATTTTGTCAGTTTTTTTTACAACATCCACTTCGGATTTGTTGGCTACCTTGTCGAAAATGACATAGCCTAGTAGAAAGGTGTTTTCGCTCTGAATCATCTGTGCTCCTTTAGTATATTCAATATCGGCTATTTCTTGCAACGGAATTTGTATGCCTGTAGCAGTGGGGACAATCAGTTTTGCCAACTCTTCGGGATTTTCACGCAACTCACGTGGATAACGCAAGCGTACAGGAAATCGTTCACGTCCTTCGACGGTAGTGGTCAGCGGCATTCCGCCAACAGCCGAACGAATAATTTCTTGTAAATCGGTCACCGTAATGCCGTAACGGGCCATATTGCGACGGTTTAGTTTTATTTCGATATAAGGCGCACCCACTGCCCGGTCGTAAAACACCGTTGAAGGCAATATTGACGGAATATCTTTCAAAGCGGTCTCCAATGCTTTTCCTCCCTGTTCGATAGATTCCAAATCAGGTCCTAACACTTTCAGGCCCATCGGTGCGCGCATTCCGGTTGAAAGCATCACTAAACGGGCTTCTATCGGTTGCAGTTTAGGCGACGAGGTTAGCCCTGGTAGGTGCGTTTGGTTGACGATTTCCTGCCAGATATCGTCCGTTTTTTTGATGTTTGGCCGCCATTGACGGAAATAATCACCCTGATTGTCCACAATAAGACTGTCGGGTGATAAAAGGCGAAATTTTTCTTTCGGGTTGTATGTATCACCATTTTTTAGCAGATATAGCCCTTTTCGGTTCACCTTAAAGCGTTGGCGATGCCCGTTTTTATCCAAAATATATTCGCTCCGGTAATTGATTGTGTTTTCGAACATCTGCGTTGGCGCCGGATCCAACGCGGAGTTGACTCGTCCCCATTTGCCGACTGTAGATTCCACTTCCGGAATATTTGAAATCCGTTTGTCAAGCATTTTTATATATTGTAAGTTTTGTTCGATGCCTGTGTGTGGCATACTAGTCGGCATCAACAGAAAAGAACCTTCGTTCAAACTTGGCATGAACTCTTCGCCGATACCTGGAAAACGTTGGATTGAAGCTTGCCAGAAACCTGTTTCACGGAAATTTTTCCATCCTACACTTTCGACTCCTTTAGCAATAAAATCAAATGTTTTGCTAAATCCAAACCAAATAATTATCCCGAACAAGATACATATTAGTGGAATAGTCATAAATTTCCAACGATGATCCAGACACCAGTGCAGGATGCGTTCATAATAAATAACCAGTACCCATAAAATTGCTAGGATGGTGCTGATAGCAACGACTACAAAAAACAAATTTAAGAAAAATCCTTCCTGTGGACCAATTGGCAACCATTCGGTTGTCAGATAATAAACCGCGAGTAAAATAGCAATACCAATGCTGATATACGTTGTTGTTTTCTTGTTTTTCCAACGGTATGCCAATAAGTTATTTATTCCAAACAGTGTGAGTGCTAATGATGCTGCTATTTCAGTAAAAATAAAGAGCAAAACACCGCTTACGATTAAAATGATATTCCCGTTTTTCTGAATTTTTGGAGATGTTATTTTGATGGAAAAAACAAGATAGGCCAATGTGGGCAGTAGCGTCAATCCTAGTAATAAGGCTGAAATTAGTGCGAAAGATTTTGTGAAAGCCAATGGGTGGAATAGTTTCCCTTCTTGTGCCTGTAAGGCAAAAACGGGCAAAAAGCTGACGATGGTAGTAAGCATTGCCGTGGTAATAGCTCCCGAAACCTCACTGACACTTTTAAATATTAAGTTCTTGAAAGCTTTTCCTTTAGAGATATCTTTGTTACCGGGCATCTCCATATGTCGGATGATATTCTCTACAAAGACGACTCCCACATCAATCATCACTCCGATGGCGATGGCAATTCCCGAAAGGGCGACGATATTTGCCTCAACACCTGTATAGCGCATAACAATGAATGTGGCTAACACCGTTATTGGGAGCATAGAGGAAATGACAATGGATGCCCGAAGATTGAACACCAGCACGATAACTACGATAATACAAATCAGTATTTCGTGTGAAAGAGCCGTTTCGAGCGTACCTATGGTTTCCTGAATCAAACCCGAACGGTCATAAAAAGGCACTACAGTAACTTTTGATACCGTGCCATCGGGTAAAGTTTTTTGTGGCAATCCTGCTTCCATTTCTTTTGTTTTGGCTTTTACATTATCAATGACCTGCATTGGATTGGAACCATAACGGGCAACTACAACACCTCCGACAGCTTCAACACCTTCTTTATCCAAGCCGCCACGACGAGTGGCTGGACCTAAATTGACAAACGCCACATCTTTTATTTTCACTGGTACACCATTACGAACAATCACAACCGCCTCTTCCAAGTCGGAAATATTTTTGATATATCCTAGTCCTCTGACAATGTATTCCACTTTGTTAATTTCAACCGTTTCTGCACCGATATCCAGATTGCTCTTCTGCACCGCGTTCATCACATCCATTATGGAAACATTGAAAGCACGCATTGCATTTGGATTTACTTCTACCTGATATTCTTTCACAAAACCGCCAATAGAGGAAACTTCAGAAACACCTTCGGCCGCCGAAATGGAGTATTTGACGTAAAAATCTTGTATGGTTCGCAATTCGTCGGGATTCCAACCGCCAGTTGGTTCACCTGTTTTTGGATTACGACCTTCGAGCGTGTACCAGAATATTTGTCCTAAAGCTGTAGCATCAGGACCTAAGCTTGGTTGTACCCCTTTGGGCAAAGTTCCTGTCGGAAGTGAGTTTAATTTTTCGAGTACACGCGATCGGCTCCAATAAAATTCGACATTATCATCGAAAATAATGTATATAAATGACATTCCAAACATAGATGTACTACGAATGGTTTTTACACCTGGAATTCCAAGCAATGATGTTGTCAATGGATAGGTTATCTGATTTTGAATATCTTTTGGTGAACGCCCCATCCATTCGGTAGCTACAATTTGTTGGTTCGCGCCAATATCAGGAATAGCATCTACCGCCACAGGGTCGCGTGGCAACAAGTTTCCGTGCCAATTGAAAGGAGCGGTTGATAGCCCCCATACAACAATAGTAATTAACAAAAGCATTGTTACGACCCTGTTGTCGAGAAAAAACTTAATAATTCTGTTAATCATAGTTTGTTTATCTATCTTTTCTATTCTCTCGTTTTTTGTTTCGATATCAGATATTACAATTGTCTTTTTGCAAACGTTATTAAAAAGAATGTCAATAAGAACAACGATATAAAAAGAGAATGAGTTTATTAATTTCTGAATGATTTAAAAAAACTGCGTAAATGATCGACTAAAAATGGTACAAACATTTCGCTGCAAATTAGATATAAAGATGCACTACAAAAAAATGTTTTAGAGGTTATATAACCAGTGAAAATCACAAATCAAATTCGATAGATACAAATAAAGGATAACAGGTCTGTATTCTGTAGATGAAGGGTTCCTGGTGGAAAGTAGAAATTCGTTTTTATCACATTGTTATTTTCGAATATTGAAAGCAGCCCCGGAACGATCCATAATTTTACCCATGCGGACAATGTATTGTTTTTGAGGTTAAATCTCTGAATATGATATTGATAATCGTTGGTAGAAATGTTTATTTTTTGAGTTTTGCAACATTTATTATCAGATAATAAAAGGGTTAATCTGGAACTTTTGTTCAATGTCTGAAAAGCAACATCTGAGTGGGGTGATATTTCCTTTTCGCCACAGCAAGACTTTTCCATATCATTATTCAGAATGCTAAATGAATTTAGTTTGCCTCCACAAAAGTGCACTGCCAACACTGGATGTACGGATACAACTAGCATTATGAATAGCAGAAATATGGATGTAACTTTTTTCATCTTACGACTATAATATAATCAGTTATATAAAATAGTTCTTTTACAAAGATAGTCGATTTATTCAAAGTATGGTGCTTTTTTCTATAAATATTTTGCAATGTTATATATTGCCTTACTATCGTCACATACTTTTATTTCTCTCAAATTTCAAAATTTTATAACAATAGACTGATTATAAATATTTTATTATCGATGACGTATTATTCAAAGGTTTGTGTTTCTCTTTTTGTCAATGTGGTAGTTGAAATATGTAGTCTCACCTTTTCTGTTGCTGCAGAAACTTTACGTGGAATAAAATAAGAATTGCTGGTTATGAGAAATTGGAAGAATATTATTTACTGTATTTTGATGTTATAACGTTTAATATCCTGTTTGGTGACGTGCCGGCATTTAATCTTTTACTATCTAATAATGAGATACATGTCGTTGAATAACTCATAGCGTCAATTGATAAACAGTTCGTAAGGAGTGTTGGATTTTAAGTTAGTACATAATAAGAATGCTTTAGTTCGTTAAAACTAAAGCATTCATGAATTTTTTTTAACTTTTTTGGCGGAAGAGGGGAGATTCGAACTCCCGGAGCAGTTACCCGCTCGGCAGTTTAGCAAACTGCTGGTTTAAGCCACTCACCCACTCGTCCTTGAGCTTATGTCTTTTTGACACCTGTTTTTCAAATGCGCCGCAAAGATAGTTTAGTTTTTTTTAATAAGCAAGGTTTTCGTGGAGATTTTTCAAAAAAAGGTATTATTTTTGTGCCGTCAAATTGAAGAATTGAAAATGATGACTAAGCATAAAGGTTTATTGGCTGTAGTTGTTGCAGTTGCACTATTTATAGCTATTGCTGTATGTTGGGGGTTTATGTTAGCATTAGCTCCAAACTTTAAAATTCAGAAGACAGTGTATGTTTATGTGGATGAAGCAAAAGATTTTTCAGCTTTGTGCGCGCAGCTGGATTCAACGGCGCACTGTCGGCATCTTAGTAGTTTCAAGCAGTTGGCGTCCTTAATGCATTATCCATCGAAAATGCATACGGGGCGTTACGCTGTCAGGGCGGGAATGAGCAACTTGAAGCTTTTGAATGATTTGCGAGGTGGGCATCAGGCTGTTGTAAAGCTTTCATTTAATAATATTCGGACAAATAAGGATCTTGCCGATTGCTTAAGTAAGCAACTGATGCCTTCTGAAGAGGAATTTATGAGGTTGTTTAATGATTCGGTATATTGTGATTCTCTTGGATTTACTCCGGCAACAATAGGAGCTCTGTTTATTCCTAATACGTATGAGGTTTATTGGAATATTTCGTCGCGGAAGTTGATGAATCGTATGAAAAAGGAGTATACGGCGTTTTGGAATGGCACAAGACTGAATAAAGCTCGCGAGATTGGATTTACTCCGGTTGAAATTTCTACTTTAGCTTCGATTGTGGAAGAAGAAACGGCTGCATATGATGAATACTCTTTGGTAGCCGGGGTGTATATCAATCGTATACATACAGGAATGCCTTTACAGGCTGATCCGACAATCAAATTTGCTCTTGGTGATTTTTCATTGCGTAGAATTCTTTTTGAACATCTTCAGGTTGATTCACCTTATAATACGTATAAGAATGTCGGGCTTCCTCCGGGTCCGATTCGAATCCCGACGATTCGTGGTATTGATGCCGTGCTGAATTATGTGCATCATAATTATTTGTACATGTGTGCCAAAGAAGACTTTTCCGGGCGCCATTATTATGCTGCGACAATGAATGAGCATGTGAAAAATGCAGCCAGATATCGGGAAGAATTGAATCGGCGGGGAATACAATAGTATTCCGAAATGAGTATAAATTTGATTGACAGAGCGTTGATAAAATATTTTTTGAAAGTTTATATTTTATCGGTTATGAAAAACTTCAGATGTTTAATGTGATTTTGTATATTTAAATATAAAGAAAGTAGAATTCTTATACTGAGTAAAAATTGATTTGAAAGTTTCATTAAGAATAGATGAGTGTGCAAAGAGCGCAGAATTGATTCTTGCCACTTATAAATAGGTTGTTGAAATAGTTGGAAAATTATTTAATTAGCGGCTGAGGATGAATGAAGAGAAATGAATATTCTAGTATTAATTCGCAAATAAAGGTTGATGAAGTATAAAAAGGTTGATAAAATAGTATATTTGGTGTTTTAGAACAATTTGTACAACAAATGGAACTTTCATTTGTTAGAAATAAATAAGAATTTTGCAGTGATTCTATAAGGATTTAGATAAAAAGAAATTGTAATATTAAAAAGCAAAATAAGAGCTTATGTCACAGATTATTGGGCATATTTCACAGGTTATCGGTCCTGTGGTGGATGTGCTTTTTGAAGGTAAGAACATCGATACCGATCTTCTCCTTCCAAGCATCCACGACGCATTGACTATTAAACGGGATGATGGTAGGATTTTGGTTGTTGAAATCCAGCAACATATTGGTGAGGATATGGTACGTACTGTTGCGATGGATAGTACCGATGGTTTGCGCCGTGGAATGGAAGTTTTGCCGATGGGGCATTCTATAACAATGCCAGTAGGTAATCAAATTAAGGGACGGTTGATGAATGTTGTCGGTGATGCTATCGATGGAATGAAAGCTTTGGATAAAGAGGGTTCACTTCCCATTCACCGCGAACCCCCAAAGTTTGAAGATCTGTCGACTGTGCAAGAAGTTCTATATACGGGAATTAAGGTGATAGATTTGCTGGAACCGTATTGTAAAGGAGGAAAGATTGGATTGTTTGGTGGAGCTGGGGTTGGAAAAACGGTTCTTATCCAAGAATTGATTAACAATATAGCAAAGAAACAACATGGCTTTTCTGTTTTTGCTGGTGTTGGTGAACGTACGCGCGAAGGAAATGATTTGTTACGCGAGATGATTGAATCAGGTGTTATCCGTTATGGCGAAGAGTTTAAGAAAGGAATGGAAAAAGGTGAATGGGATCTTTCAAAAGTCGATTTCAATGAAGTGAACAATTCGCAAGTGACATTAATTTATGGACAGATGAATGAACCCCCTGGAGCGCGCGCTTCTGTTGCACTTTCCGGATTAACGGTGGCTGAATCATTTCGTGATAGAAAAGATAGCGATGAAAATAGTTCGCGGGATATTCTGTTTTTCATAGATAATATATTCCGTTTTACTCAGGCTGGTTCGGAGGTTTCCGCATTACTTGGACGTATGCCGTCCGCTGTTGGTTATCAACCAACGTTAGCTACCGAGATGGGACAGATGCAGGAGCGCATTACATCAACAAAAAGTGGTTCTATTACGTCTGTACAGGCGGTATATGTTCCGGCAGATGACTTAACTGACCCGGCTCCGGCTACCACTTTTACTCATTTGGATGCAACAACCGTACTTAGTAGAAAGATTACTGAAATGGGTATCTATCCGGCTGTAGATCCATTGGATTCAACATCACGAATATTGGATCCGTTGGTGGTGGGTAAAGAACATTATGAAGTAGCGCAACGAGTAAAACAGATATTGCAACGTAATAAAGAATTGCAGGACATTATCTCTATTTTGGGTATGGATGAGTTGAGTGAAGAAGATCGTCAGACGGTGAATCGTGCTCGTCGAGTACAGCGTTTCCTTTCTCAGCCGTTTACTGTGGCTCAAAAATTTACCGGACTCCCAGGAGTTATGGTGAATATTGAAGATACAATTAAAGGATTTAAGATGATTCTGGATGGAGAAGTTGATTATTTGCCGGAGCAAGCATTCTTGAATGTGGGTACTATAGAGGATGCAATAGCGAAGGGGAAGCAAATTTTAGAATCGGCAAATGCAAAGTAGGCAATTTATGGAACGGTTTCTGAACTTGGTGATAGTAGCGCCTGAAAAAGTGATTTTTGAAGGTGATGTTGAAAGTCTGGACTTGCCGGGTATAAAGGGGCAGTTTACAGTTTTACCCATGCATGCAGCTTTAATCACATCTCTTTCTCAAGGGAAGATCAGATTTGTTAATGGAGGAGAAACTACGGAACTGCTTATCAAAAGTGGGTTCGTAGAAATAAGGAAAGATAAAGTTTCGGTTTGTATAGAACAATAAAATATGTAATAATGAGTATAACAATAACAAAAAAAAGATTTTTATTCTGGAAGGCATTTGTATGTTTGATATGCGGTGTAATCGGCTGGGTAATTCTTAAAGTATTTTTTCCCGATCATTATTTTGCGTTGTATCCGTGCATCCCTGTATTTTTCTTTCTTTTTGGTGTTTACTATATTACAACATTTGATCAGTTTAGGCAATATGCGCCCAAGAAACTTCTTTCTGTATATCTTGGCATGAAATTTGTTAAGATGGTGCTTTCTATGATGCTTCTGTTTGTATATATATTGGTCATTAAAGTTCACAAATCGGATTTTGTTATAATGTTCTTTTTATTTTATCTGATGAGTATTTTGTTTGAAACAATATTCTTTTGTAAATATGAACAGAATTTGAAGAAAAAAATGATAGAAGAAAGAAAAAATGAAAATAAATAGAATGAAATATTTCAGACTTGTTTTCTGTTTTATAGTGATATCTTGTTTTTCTGCTTTTGCGGAGAATGCTGTTCCTCCGCAGGCAAAAGAAGATGTTGATGTTAAGGGGCTTGTAATGGGGCATATTACAGACTCGTATGATTGGGATATTACAAAAATTGGCAACACTAAGATTTGTGTGTATCTTCCTGTGATTGTCTTTAGTCATCAGACAGGATGGCATACATTTCTTTCGTCTCATCTTTTTCCTAAAGGGACAAAATACGAAGGATTCAGGATTGCAACGGAAGGAAATTATCAGGGGAAGATTGTTGAAACGAATACTTTCGGACAGGAAGTTCGTCCAATAGATATATCAATTACGAAAACGGTACTGGCATTATTAATCAATAGTTTGTTGTTAATTGTACTTATATTAAGTACGGCCAGATGGCATCGGAAACACACACCACAATCTGAGGCTCCAAAAGGTTTTGTGGGGTTAATGGAAATGGCTGTCATGGCTATAGAGAATGATGTGGCGAAAGCCTGTATCGGAAAGGATTATAAGTTCTATTCACCTTATATTCTTACTGTATTCTTTTTTGTTTTAGTAAACAATTTGATGGGATTGCTACCTGTTTTTCCTGGAGGCGTGGGTGTTACGGGTAATATTGCTATTACTTTTGTTCTGGCATTATGTTCAATGATTGCCATAAATTTGTGGGGAAATAAGGCATACTGGAAAGATATTTTCTGGCCTAAAGTCCCTACATGGTTAAAACTACCGGTACCTTTCATGCCCCTAATTGAATTAGTTGGTATTTTTTCAAAGCCATTTGCATTGATGATTCGTCTTTTTGCAAATATGATGGGTGGGCATTCGGCAATTTTGGCTTTAGTAAGTTTGGTTTTCATCACAGTAAGCATGGGCCCTGTTGCTAATGGTACAATGACAGTCGTATCTGTCCTGTTTACTGTTTTTATGGAATTTATAGAATTATTAGTGGCTTTTATTCAAGCGTATGTTTTTGCAATGCTTTCGGCCGTATTTATCGGTTTGTCCAGGCTAGAAGAGGCTCCCCAAAAAACTTCAAAGAGATAATAATATAAAAACTTAAATGAAATGAATAGTATGTTATTAACAGTATTATTGCAAGCTGCTGCTACAGGGCTTGGATTAAGTAAAATCGGTGCTGCAATTGGTGCAGGTTTGGCTGCAATTGGTGCAGGTGTTGGTATTGGTAGAATTGGTGCATCCGGTATGGAGGCGATGGCTCGTCAACCTGAGATAATCAGTGATCTTCGAATGAATGTCATCATCTTTGCTGCTTTGGTTGAAGGTGTTGCATTGTTTGCTATTGTAATATGTTTCCTTGCACTTTAATTTGTAAGCGACTATGTCATTGTTAACGCCCGATAGTGGCTTGTTGTTTTGGATGCTCCTTTGTTTCGGCATTGTGTTCTTTGTGCTTGCGAAGTTTGGATTCCCAGTCATTATTAAGATGGTGAACGAGCGGAAGGAGTATATCGACCATTCATTGGTCGTTGCAAAGGAAGCGAATGAACAACTTGTTAATTTGAAGGCTGAAGGTGAAACTATATTAGCTAAAGCGCGCGAAGAACAAGTTCGGATACTGAATGAAGCTGTTGCTACACGCGAACGCGTTATCAGCGAAGCTAAGACGCAGGCACAGATTGAAGGTTCGAAGATGCTTGAAGAAGTAAAACTTCAGATTAAAGCAGAGAAAGATGATGCCATACGTGATATTCGTCGGCAGGTGGCTGTTTTGTCAGTCAATATTGCCGAAAAGGTGTTACGTAAGAACTTGGATAGTGAAGACGAACAGACGGAGATGATTGAGCGTCTGTTAGATGAAACTTTTGCTTCTAAAAACTGATAGCTATGAATATGGGAGTAATCTCTAACCGTTATGCGAAAGCTCTTTTAGCATTTGCTAATGAGAATAATGCAGAAGATGCTACTTATCAGAATATGCAAATACTGAAAGACAGTTACCTGCAAGTTCCCGAGTTGCGCTATACTGTAGACAATCCTTTATTGACTCTAGAAATAAAGCACAAAGTGATTTGTGAAGCAGCAGGAGGTGAGGTAACGCAAGAATTCAGCCGGTTTGTATGGTTAGTTTTGAAGGAAAAAAGAGAAAAATTCCTGCAGTTTATGGTACATGCTTTTATTAGCATATATCGGAAACAGAAAAATATCAGTATGGGACGTCTGACCACTGCTTATCCTATAATGGATGAAGTAGTAAGTCGAATTCGTAAATTGGTGGTTGATGAAACAAAGGGAACTGTTGAGTTTTCAACGAAAACGGATCCGGGATTGATAGGAGGCTTTATCTTCGAGATCGGTACTTATCGCTTGGATGCAAGTGTCGCAAGACAGGTGTCGAAAGTTAAACAACAGTTCATTGAAAAGAATAAAAGAATAGTCTAAAAGGGAAAAGTATGTCTGAGAATATAAAACCCAGCGAAGTATCTGAAGTATTGCTCCGGCAATTGAAAGATATTGATGTCTCGCTTCAATTTGAAGAGGTAGGGACAGTCCTTCAAGTGAGTGATGGTGTAGTGCGTATTTATGGATTGTTGAACGCTGAGGCTAATGAGTTATTGGAGTTTGATAACGGGATGAAGGCTATTGTAATGAATCTGGAAGAAGAAAATGTAGGTGCTGTGCTGCTTGGACCGACTGACCAGATTAAGGAAGGGATGACCGTTAAACGGACGAAACGTATTGCTTCTATCAAAGTGGGAGAGAATATGTTGGGTCGTGTAATTGATCCGCTAGGCGAGCCTCTGGACGGACGCGGACAAATTGATGGGGAGCTGCTGGAGATGCCATTGGAGCGTAAAGCACCAGGTGTTATCTTCCGCCAGCCGGTTAATCAACCATTACAAACTGGATTGAAATCGATTGATGCTATGATTCCGATTGGGCGTGGACAGCGTGAGTTGATTATTGGTGATCGGCAGACGGGAAAGACGTCGATTGCTATTGATACTATTCTGAATCAGAAATTGAATTACGAAGCAGGCAAACCGGTCTATTGTATTTATGTGGCGATTGGACAAAAAGGCTCTACAGTGGCTAATATTGTCAATACGTTGAAACAAAATGGCGCAATGCCTTATACAATTATTGTTTCGGCGACAGCGGCTGAGCCGGCTGCTTTGCAATATTTCGCACCGTTTGCAGGGGCTGCTATTGGTGAATATTTTCGTGATACCGGTCGTGATGCACTGGTTGTATATGATGACCTTTCAAAGCAGGCGGTTGCTTATCGTGAGGTTTCATTGATATTGCGTCGTCCTTCTGGTCGTGAAGCTTATCCGGGTGATATCTTCTATCTGCATTCACGCTTATTGGAGCGTGCTGCAAAGATAATTAATCAACAGGAAGTAGCCGAACAGATGAATGATTTACCGGAAAGCATGAAAGGAAAGGTGAAGGGAGGGGGTTCTCTGACTGCACTTCCTATTATTGAAACACAGGCTGGCGATGTCTCGGCCTATATTCCAACAAATGTGATTTCAATTACGGACGGACAGATTTTCCTTGAAACAGACTTGTTCAATCAAGGGTTTCGTCCGGCAATCAACGTTGGTATTTCGGTTTCGCGTGTTGGTGGCAGCGCTCAGATCAAGAGCATGAAAAAGGTGGCCGGTACAATGAAGATCGATCAGGCACAGTATCGTGAATTGGAGTCGTTCTCGAAGTTCAGCAGTGATATGGATGCCGTGACGGCGATGGCTATCGATCGTGGTCGTAAGAATAACCAGTTGCTTATTCAGCCGCAACATGAGCCGATGGCTGTCGGTGAGCAGATTGCTATCCTTTATTGCGGAACACATGGATTGTTGCGTGATGTGCCTCTGACCAGTGTGCACGCTTTTCAGGAATCATTTCTGGAAATGATGCATGCGAATCATCAGACGGATGTGCTTGATGTGTTGGCTAGTGGTATAATTGATGATAAATTGACAGCTATTATTGAACAGGCCGCTTCTGATGTCGCTCAACAATTTAAAGAAGGCAAATAAATATGGCATCACTGAAAGAAGTTAAGCAGAGAATCGCTTCAGTGCGAAGTACGCAAAAGATTACTTCAGCAATGAAGATGGTTGCGTCTGCCAAGTTGCATAAGGCACAGGCTGCTATAGGCAATATGCTTCCTTATCAACAAAGATTGCATAGTATACTGACTAATTTCTTGGGCGATAACAAAGATGTCTCTTCTCCGTTTGTTAAAGTACGGACAGTGAAGCGGGTTGCTATAGTCGTTTTTTCTTCGAATACGAGTCTGTGTGGTGGATTCAATGCAAATGTGATTCGTCGGTTGATGGGGCTTCTTGATGAATATAAATTTTTGGATAAGGAGAATATATTGATTTTTCCTGTAGGAAAGAAAGTCGAAGATGCAGTCAGGAAAGCCGGATTCAAGATTGGAGGTAGCTATCAGTCAATGGCTAATAAGCCTTCATATCAGGAAGCGGCCGATTTGGCAACTGATTTAATGACCCGTTTTTTGAAAGAAGATATCGATAAGGTGGAACTTCTTTATAATCATTTTAAAAACACCGCTTCCCAGACCTTGACACGGTCGATTTATTTGCCTATCGATTTGAGAAAGCAGGTCAAAGTATCAAGTGAAAATTTGCCGGATTATATTATTGAGCCGGATTCTGATAGTTTATTGGAAGAATTGCTTCCTAAAGTTCTTCGTATAGAA
>JAQWBH010000184.1 GCA_028707405.1 Parabacteroides sp.
GCTGTTAACAAATCCGATTTAATCAATTCATAGATTTCATCAGTTGGGTTCCTTGCATAGCCATACAGGTCAGAATAGTTCGTGATAACTGTTTTTGTTAGTGGTACAGGTCCAAATAGACGGACTAAGGTGAAATAGGCATAAGCTCTGAAAAATTTGGCTTCTCCTTCAAATTGAGTCTTGTTTCCTGAGTTGGTTACATTATCCAAATGATCCAAAACATTGTTGCATCTATTTATCATCTTGTAACTTTGAACCCAAATAGAATCTGACAAACTGAGGGTTGCATCCCATGTACTCTCATTCAGCGCAATAAAGTCTGCCGCATTATTTTTTTTGCGAAAGTAGGCTACATCTGTGCAAATATCATTGATATAGATAGCGTTCTCACTGATAACACGTAAAGAATAATAGGAATCCAATAGTACGTTTTTGACCTCAGAATCATTTGTGAGGTAAGTCTCCATTTGCATACTATCGCTAGGATATTTATCAAAATAACTATCGCTGCAGGAAGATGATAATCCAGTTACGAATAGGATTGACCATAATATCATATTTTTTGTTTTCATTTCAGTTCGTATTTAGAAGTTCATATTAAGACCGAATGTAATGACTCTGGAAATAGGGTAACTCCCGAAATCGACACCGTTGTTCGTGGCAGAATTTCCATTATAATTGGATTCAACAGAATAGCCTGGGTAACGATCGAATGTCCATAGATTTTCAATATTTGCACTTAGGCGCAATCCTTTCAAACCGATATTTTCACCAATCTTATTTGGCAATGTATATCCAAATGTGATATTGCGGATGCGGAGATAATCTGAATTATAAAGGTATCGGGTTGATGCTATAATATTGGATCCTAGGTTATTGGTTCCGGCTTTATGCGATTTGCCGTTTCCTGGGTTTGACTCTGATTTCCAACGGTTCAGTCCGGATTCGGATAAAACATTGTCATCGTATCTGTTCAGCGTGAATGCTCTGGCAGCTGCATAGATAATTTTGCCGCCAACTTGTCCATCGACGGTAAATGAAAGATCAAAATTTTTATAAGAGAAATTATTGGTCCATCCAAAGGTGAAATCGGGCTGGTAATTGCCTACATACTGATAATCACTCGTATTGATGACTCCGTCTTTGTTTACGTCTTCATACATCAAATCGCCAATAGTCTCTGTTCCGTATTTGGCATTGTTGGCCACATCTTCTGCATTATTAAAGGTTCCGATGACCTTTAGCATATACATGTCGCCCATAGGTCTGCCCACATAATTACGAATAACATTTCCCCATTTAGTTCCTGCACTTTGATTGGAAAGCTGTGTCTGGTTGTTAGCTAACGATACAATTTTGTTCTTATTCGTTGACCCGTTGATGTTCGTGTCCCATTTGAATGCTTTAACAAAGATTGGAGAAGAAACTTGTATTTCGATTCCCTTATTTTGAATTTTTCCAGAATTCATATATATACTGGAAGCAATACCATTGAAATTCGGAATATTAGCAGGCATCACAATGTTACTCGTTCTTTTATACAAGTCCAACGTCAATTTAAGGCGATTGAAAAATCCAAAATCAAAGCCCAAGTCAATTTGCTTGTTTTTCTCCCATCCTAACTGTCTATTGGAATAGCCACTTGGATAGTAGCTATTGATGGCAGTTGTTCCAAAAACAACATTATGTCCGCTGCTTAAAGAAGATATCCATGCATAGTCTGTACCTATCTGATCATTACCGGTGATACCATAACTGGTCCGAATTTTTGCTAAATTCATCCACTTACAGTTTCGCATCCACGATTCTTCTGTCATGTTCCACGCTAATGATCCGGAATAAAAAAGACCGGCTCGATTGTCAGGACCGAATTTGCTGGAACGGTCTCTGCGCAATGATGTTGACATAATGTATTTGTTCATGTAGTCGTAAGTGATACGACCAAACATGGCATCAAATACGTATTCGGAATTGTAAGAAGAACCTGTCCATAAATTGGCTCCGCTGACGTTTGTTATGTTAGTATTGTTGTATGCAACGGGATAATCGCTGTCTGTACGATCATCTTGCTGAACCTTGAATGAACTGTTGTATTCATAATCGTAACCTACAACGGCATTCATATGGTTTTCCTCATTAATTTTTACGTCGTATGTCGCTGTGGACGACCAGTAAACATTGTATCCGAATCCAGAAGCACGATAGGCATCAATGGAATTAAGATTCGGAGTAGATTTGTTCCCCAAATAGTTTGAACCTAATAAATATGCGCTTTGATAATAATCCAGTTTGGATGAATTGGTCGTGAGATTGATTGTAGAGCGCAAAGTTAGATTTTTGATAGGATTAACGACCAAATAAATATTACTTAAAGTTCTGATTGACCAAGTATTATTTTTATTTTCCAATAAATTACAAACAGGATTGTTTATCTGATTGTTTAATCCATATTTTGGAGTCCCGTTCAAGCCGGCATAATGCTGATTTACTTGAGTATAGTCTCCATTTGATTGATAAACCGGAAGAATAGGAGCGTAAGTCAAAGCTTCTGCTATAACACCCGATACCATTTCGGTATTACCTCCCGAGGGTGATTGGGCACGAGTGTAGTTTGCACTCGGTGAGAAAGAGGCTCCTAATGAGATATATCTGTTTAGCTTTGCTTCAAATCCGCCTTTTAAACTTATTTTCTTATTAAAGGAATTTAGCAAAATTCCTTGTTCATCCTGATAATTGGTGGAAAGATTGTATTTCACAGCATCTGAACCACCTGTAACTAAAAAATTAGCACGGAAGTTTGGTGCATTTCTGAAAATCTCTTTCTGCCAATTTATATCAGGATAGTTTTTACTGTCTCTCAGGGTGATTAAATCCGGATATTTAGAAATGGTACCGTTATTGGTACGCGCTTCGATGATCATATCCAGATAATCAGAAGAACCCAACACATCCACATATTGCTGAACCTGACTAATACCGTACTGGGTAGAAAAACTGATTTTCGGTTTGCCGCTTTCTCCCTGCTTAGTCGTCACAATGATGACTCCATTTCCGGCTTTGGAACCGTAGATGGCAGAGGAAGCTGCATCTTTTAAAATCTGGATATTTTGAATGTCATTAGGGTTAATATTATTGAATAACTCACTATCAGTAGTAGGATATCCGTCAATAACATATAAAGGATCATTCCCGCTGTTGATGGAACCGGCCCCACGGATACGTATTGCAGGTGCAGCTCCAGGTTCGCCGCTTATCTGCTGTAGTGTGATACCTGATGACATACCGGCTAAACTTTGAGCGATGTTGGATGTCGGCATATTGCGTATTTTAGAGCCGTCAACGGTAGAAATAGCTGTAGATAGAGATCTTTTGGCAATGGAACCGTAGCCTACGACAACGACTTCATCCAATTTTTGTGTGTCCTCAACCAATTTAATAGTGAAATTACTATTTCTTCCAATATTTATATCTTGAGTTAAATACCCTATATAAGAAATCTGAAGAATTGATGTTGGCGTTACTTCCATACTAAAGTTACCGTCATTATCCGTGATAATCCCATTCGTCGTCCCTTTTTCCACAACATTTGCTCCAATTATTGGTTCTCCTTTTTGATCCGTTACTGTTCCTGTGATTTTTTTCTTTTGTTGAGTAATTTGAATTATATAATTTCTTTCCTTATTTTCTTTATTCTCTTTGCGAGACAGCACTATATATGTTCCGTCCAAAGAAAATTTTACATCTGTGCCTTCGAATAATAATCCTAGAACTTCTTTCAAAGGGCTTTTATTTGATTTTATAGATACTGTGCGATTTACATTTACATATTTGTCATAGACAAATAGATAGTCTGTTTGCTTTTCAATTTCATTTAAAACTTTTTGAAGTTCTATATTATTTTGATTTATCGTAACTCTGACATTCTGGGAGCTGGTATTTTCTGCATTTATACAGAAAATGAACAAAAACAGAAATAGAGCACTTACTTTCATGATTCTAAAAAAATGTTTACATCGTTGTTTTTTATCATAAAAAAACCACGATAAGAATTTATTATTCATATCTTTGTGATGTTAATAGATTGATACAGTTAATTATTTTAATTGTGTTAATTGGATGCCGATGAGCGTCGAGAACTTGTCGGCATTTCATTTAAAGTGAATTCATGGTGCATGTTTCATAGGCTATATTTTTTTAGTTAGACTTATTTTATATAAACAACCGTATTGTCTTCATTCCTTTCAAAAGTATATTTCCCGTTTTTTTGTAAAATACGTAAAGCATTATCCAGACCATCGGATATACGGAATTTGCCACTGCATGAATAATCTTTCAGCTTCGTATTTTCAACAATGATAGAAATCTCATAACAGGTCTCAAAACGTTTCATCAATTCGTCGAAAGCAATGTTTTCAAAACATAATAGTCCCTCACGCCAGCGGAAATGGTTATAGTCATCAATAGAAGAAACTACTAACTGACCATCTTTAAAATTGACTTCTTGGGTGGGTTTCAATATAATCGGAGCTGAGGGCTTTATATTATCAAAAACCTTTATAGAGCCTTGCATCAAAGAGGCACAGAATTTTTTTGAATCTGAATAAGCTTCCACATTAAATTTTGTTCCCAAAGCTTCTACATCGCATTTTTGGGTATGAACAATAAATGTTCTTTTCTCATTATGCACCACTTCAAAATAAGCTTCTCCGTCCAGATTGATTTCACGCTTGGAACCGGAAAAGAAGGCGGGGTAAATTATTTTTGAACGGGCATTTACCCAAACGGTTGTTCCATCAGACAATTTCAAATTGACTCGTTGCCCAGCTGGAACAATCAGGGTATTTGTAGCAGATATCATTTCTTTCTTTTCACTGTGGTAATAGAACATCGCGCAAATAATAGTTATTGTTATGACTGCTGCAATTTTCAGTATTTCGCGGCTCCAAGATTTAAATGCTACTTTAGTCCTGTTTGTTTTCTTGTTAATTTTTTCTTTATTATCAATGTCTCCTGAAAGTATCGTAGAATCAAAGAATTTGCGTTCTTTATATAGTTCTTTTATGTTCTCGGGAGAAGCATCCAGCCAGTGATAAACCATCTCTTCTTCTTCTGGAGATGCAATGCCTTCAAAGTACTTGTATAATGTTTCTTTATTCATTTTCTCGTGTTTCTACTTAATATAGCGTTCAACTCATAAGTATCCCTAACGAAAAAGTGAATTATTTGAGAATATTATTTAGAGACAGAATGCTCATTTTCTATTCACCTGAACTATTACGAGCATTATCAAATGCTTAAAAAAAGTAATGCGGGCAAATAGTCTTTTAAAGTAATGCGAAGAATTTTAAGCGCTTTAGTTATGTGAAATTCAACAGCTTTAGTGGAAATATTCAATTCTTCAGCTATTCTTTTGTGACTTTGATTTTGATAACGACTTCTGATAAATATATCACGTGTTTGCACAGGAAGAGAAAGCAGGGTTTTATTAACTATCTCTTGGACTTCTTTGGAGAAAATTTCTTCCGGATTGCAGTTCTCCAAGGTGGCGACACGTAGATTTAGTTTTCGCTCTTCATTATTTTTTATGTATTCGATATAATTTTCCTGGACTCGTAATTGGCGTAAGTGATCCAAACATTTGTGTTTGATGACAGTAAGAATATATGCTAAAATATTTGTATGCGAATCGAGCTCTTTTCTGTTTTCCCAATAATACATCAAACTTTCAACAGTGATATCTTCTGCTAACATCTCATCATCAACATACGTCCTTGCGAAGTGTATGAATCGTTCTTTATAGTTCGTAAAAATGTAATTAAATGTCTGTATCTCGTTGTTATCAGTCATGGTAATATCTTTAATGGGGCTTAAAGATATAAAATAATTTTTTGTTTGTTCTTTTGAACTGGAAATAAATTGATTTATTATCCAAGAGGATATCCTTTTATAATTAATTGTATTCCTTGTCTTTATATCTTTGTTCTTGAAGCTTGGGCATTTTATGACGCTGCCAGATGTTTATTATTGTTTACGCATAATCAGAGTAAAGAATTTGTAGCTCGCTTCTTCAATGGAGTATGCTAATGCTAAACTATCTACAGTCATTAAGGGGTGGAATGAAAAACCGATGGTAATACGGATAATGATCTTTTACCGGAGGTTTTCAAAACAGGTTACTGATATCTTCTTTCAATGTGGAAAGTTAAGGCTATAATATCAGATGCTAATTTTATTGTAGTTAAATATTTTATATCATAGCTGTCCGGAGAAAAATTCTCAGACACTGTTTATTGATTTAAATTTCAATATATTACAAGAATAGAATTATTTTTCGATTAGAAATCATAGTTTTGCGAATTGGCATTTGAGCCCCATTCTTTAGGCTATGAATAAAAAACAATCTTTGCACAAATTATGTCTCTTGTTAATGAATATGAGTTTAAGAAGTGTGTCGATCACTACAAGGGCGACAGACACTCTATAAAGTTCAAATGCCGTGATCAGTTCATGGTTATGAGCTTTGCCCAGTTCACCGACCGTTCCGGTCTGAGAGACATTGAAACAACACTCAACCTCTGTACTCAGGACCTCTACAGATCGGGACTCAAGGCAATGCCCAGGTCCACACTTGCAGAAGCGAATGAGAAGAAGGATTGGCATATTTATCAGGACTTTGCTCAAGCTTTGCCCGTGGGCCACTTTCCATCATGGTAGAGGTGCACTCAAAATGCATACGCTGATGGATCTCAGAGGCTCTATTCCGACATTCGTCCGCCTTACTGACGGTCGGGTTCACGATTCGAAAGTCATGGACAAAATCCCCGTTGAGCCCAACGTTTACTACCTGATGGACAAAGGATATGTGAAGTTTGATTCACTTTATAAGCACTTTCATCTCAAGAATGCCTACTTTGTCACCAGGGCAAAAGACAATATGGTGTATGAGGTCCTGGAACGTAGGAAAGTTGACCCGGATGCAGGCCTGATCTATTATGGTAAAATTTCTCCGGACAGTTATGAAGTAACATATGAATAACAATACGTCACTGAGTCCATTCATGTTGCAAAGATAAATATGATTACCGTGACGTTCACTAAAATTGAAATTAAAATGCAACTCTATTAATAACTGTTTCATTTCCTTATAAACCTGTTTCGTTATGTTTCCACAAAGTCGGTTTTTCTATGCTACGGTCACTAAATTCAGTATACATCATTCCCTGATTCAAAAGTATATACTATTGAATCTCCTTAAGTCCTTCGGCAGGTCCGTCAAAAAACAGAATATCAATCTATCCGTAATGAGTCAACAATTCTTTCAGTTGTTGTATATCATGTTCCATCAGTTCGGCATTGTTCATTGGATAATGCTTTTCGTTTTGCAGTCGTCCGACGGGAATATTTTGTTTGTGAAATATTTATTGCAAAGTTACTTTCAATGTTTTCAAATTTTTCATGTCGGAACTTGTGCCGTACATCAGTTCATATTTGCCCGGAGCTACTTCCATTGTCTGAGTCAGAGGATTGTAGCATTGAAATGTCTCCGCATCAAGAGGAATGTTCACATCGGTGCTTTTTCCTGCTTTAATGTCGACGCGTTTGAATGCACGAAGTGTCTTTATTGGTCCTTCAGAATCGCCGAATTTGTGAATATATACTTGGATAACTTCAGCTCCATCACGTTTGCCAGTGTTGGAAATAGGAACGGTTAATGTCATATCGTCACCAGCTTTGATTGTTGTCTGAACAGCTTTGGCTGTTCCAACTTTAAAAGTAGTATAGCTTAATCCGTAGCCGAACGGGAACAGTGGATCCTCTTTCATATATCGATAGGTGCGTCCTTTCATTGAATAATCCTCAAAATTTGGTAGTTGTGAAGAATTTTTGTAGAAAGTGACAGGAAGTTTTCCGGCCGGATTATAATCGCCGAAGAGAACATCGGCAACGGCTGTTCCTCCCTTTTCACCTGGATACCATGCCTGAAGGATTGCTTGGCAACTTTCGGTTTCGGATTCGAAAGCAATAGCTGAACCTGAGCAGTTTACGAGAATGATTTTCTTTCCAGCTTCTTTTAATGCTTTCAAGCAGTTGCGCTGGACAGCAGGCAGTTCTATATCCGTACGATCGCCTCCTTTGAATCCGGGATAAGTTATTGGCATCTCTTCGCCTTCCAGTCTGGAAGACAATCCACCTACAAAAATGACGAGATCGGCTTTTTTGACTTTAGTAATCAGTTCTTCATATTTGATTGGACTTTCTGATCCGAAATCGAGTTTTAGCCCTGCGTCAGTCTTTTCACTTTGATTGAATTTGAATTCGATTTTGTATTCTTTGCCTTTCTCAAAATTGTAAGGGATTCTTGAAGAAAGATTTGACCACCAATGAGTGTTTCTATAGATAGATGTTCCATTGATGAATAGTTCGGCTCTTCCAAAAACATCTATACGGAAAACTTTCTCACCGCTCTCGGTTGGCTTGTAAACCGTTTCATAGATGGCCGAGAAATTTTCGTTGCTGACTTTCGGAGCAAATGTGTATTGTCCCATTGTTGTGACATTGATAGGTTCTTTAATTTGTAGATTTGCAACAGGTGTACCTTTAAACCCGGCATTGTTCCAGAACGTAGCCTTGATTCCCTTCTGTCCGTCGATATTGCATTGGTCGATAATGGAATTGATCACTTT
>JAQWBH010000185.1 GCA_028707405.1 Parabacteroides sp.
TTCGCATAAGAAATTGGATGCTTCGATAGATAACACGGAAATTCGCTCGCTTAAAACAGACGGTTTGCATCGTTTGCAACGTGAACGAGAAAAAATGAACCTTGTTCCGATGCAAGCTTTTGGAGGGAATATTCGCTACGTTTCTTCAGATTTATGTTTTGGGGTGACAGCTCTCTCCTACTCCTTCGGTCGGTTTGAAATGCAGCCCGATCCAAAACCCTACAATCTGTTTTATTTCAGAGGAAACAACAATACGGATATAAGCGTAGATTACTTGTTGAAAAAGCGTTATATCAAATTTTATGGCGAGACAGCTCTTTCTTCAAATATGGCAGTTGCCACATTAAATGGTTTGCAGATTACGCCTGTTTCTTATTGCACTTTTTTGCTGATACAAAGATATTATGACCGTAGTTATCAATCTTTCTACGGTCGTTCTTTTGGACAGAATTCGACCGTTCAAAATGAACAGGGTATATATTTAGGTATGCAATGGACTCCCATAGCTCATTGGAAACTTTCAGCTTATGCTGATATTTTTCGTTTTCCTTGGATAAAATATGGAACAGACTCGCCCACAGAAGGCAAGGAATGGATGATACAGACCGATTATTCATTAGGTAGGTCGGTTTCATTCTACATAAGGTATCGCCAGAAACAAAAAGAAAAGTATCAACAACAGCGCTTGCGTTATCAACTTTTGGTTGGTGTGAACGAATTCCTTCAGTTGAAAACGTCTTTGGATGGAACACACAATAATACTCTAGGTGATCAGAGTAAAGGGTTTATGGTGGCACAGAGTTTCGCGTGGAAGCCTTCTTTAAAGTTTTTTCAATCAGATATGTATGTTGCTTTTTTTTGTACAGATGATTATAACAGTCGCATTACTTCATATGAAAAAAATATTCTTTACGCTTTTAATATGCCCTCATTTTACGGCAGAGGTGTTCGAGTCGCACTTTCCATGCGGTTGGATTGCTTCAATAAACGTCTTTCATTTTCAACTAAGTATGCAAATACGTGGTATTTTGATAGGGAAAAGATAGGAAAAGATACTGAAGAAATTGATGGAAAACGTAAATCAGATTTGTATGCATTAATAAGATGGAAATTTTAAAGAACAAGAAAAATAGGTCTTGAATAGGGATTATTAAAAATTGATGTTATGGTTTAGTGAGCCCAGATATCATATTTTTGAGGGAAATAGTAGATTACTCTAATTTTGATGTTTAGAGGAAAAGAGAGTACACGGGTGGATAGAGAAGGCAAATGAATGTAGGATATAGTATAAATTTGTATTTTAACTAAGGGTATTTTTTGGAATATGCGACTTAATGTATAGAAACAAATATACATGGAAGGAAATATCAATTATATTATATCTAGGGTACTAAGTGGTGAGGCTACTTCAGAAGATGTTTTGACATTGAGCAGTTGGCTTAATAAAAGCGAAAAGAATCAAAAAGAATTTCGTCGTTTGAAAAGTTATTGGAGCGCAGAAGTAACATATGATAAAGAGATTTTACCTTCATTGTCTATGTCAAAGCTGGAAGAAAATATTAAAAAAAATATTTTGCATTCGCATGTAAAGAAACGTCATTCTTTGCAAACGGTATTTTCAGTTGCCGGCGCTATAATATTATTTGTAACCTTATCTTTTTCTTATTATTTTTATCATATTTCACAAAAGCAAACAGAGTGCCATTATTACACCTATATGACCGGTGATGAGAAATCAAATTTCATACTAAAAGATGGAACAAAAATTATACTAAATAAAAATAGTCGATTGACTGTTTCGAATGCATATGGAAAAGAAAATCGTACAGTTGATTTATTAGGAGAAGCTTATTTTGCAGTAGCTAAAGATAAATCCAAACCTTTTAATGTTCGAATGAATAAAGCTTTAATTACGGTATTAGGAACCCATTTTAATGTGCAAGCAAATCCTGAATCCGATGATATTATCACTACTTTGATAGAAGGTTCAATCAAATTTACAGGGGTTGAACAAATAATAACAATGACTCCAAATCAGCAACTGACGTTTAGTCGATCGACTAACAAAGTAAATGTAAAATTGGTTGATACCGAAATATATACTGCTTGGAAAAATGGAATATTAAAATACAAATCTATTTCTTTTGTTCAGTTGATAAGAAATCTTCGAGAAATATATGAGGTAGACATTCAGATTGAAAATAGAAAATGGTTGGATCCTAAAATATCTGTATCAGGAACATTTGATGAGAAACAAAGTATTGATCAGATTTTAGAAGTAATAGCTCGTAGTTTATCTATAAAATGGAATAAAGAAAATGGGATCTATTATATTAGATAAATGTGGATTGAATGTTAATTATTGATCAATTAATAATAAATGATATGAGAACATAATTATTGTCACTTTAGGTAAACCGGCTATGCAGACCGCATAGCCGGTAAAATTAAAATAGAATTAACTACTTCATCCACTTCGCGACCAAACATTGTTGATGAAGTTCATTATTAACTTTTTTAATTCCGTACAAAAATATGGAGAATAATTTACATTACAAGTCTTTAATAGATAAAGACTTAAAAAAATTACTAACAATTATGAGGATCGCTGCCATCTTATTATTTATGGCTTTATTTCAAGCTGCGGCAATAGAATCTTCGTATTCGCAAACTGCTACAGTTTCAGTGAAAGCTGAACAGATGTCGCTTGTTGATTTGTTTTCTACAATAGAGAAGCAAAGTGAATTTTTATTCTTTTATGTTGACTCCGAGGTAAAAGGAGTATATGTCAATGTAAATGCTTACAAAAAGTCGATTGATGAAGTATTGACTGAGGCATTAAGAGGAACGGCTTTAAGTTATGCCATTCATGATAGGAATATTAGTATTCGTTTAGCTGAAGTAAAAGAAAAGACAGAAAGACAACAACTAGAAAAAATCGTAGGCGTTATTATTGATGCTAAAGGAGATCCGGTCATTGGAGCAAATGTTGTTTTAAAAGGAACAACAAATGGCACAATTACTGATATTGATGGTAAATTTGTTCTTTCAGGGGTAAAGAAAGGTGATGTAATAGAAGTATCCTATATAGGTTATATATCACAAAGTATACGCTTAACCGGAAGTTTTTCATTGAAGATTGAATTGAGAGAGGATACTAAAGTATTAGATGAAGTCGTAGTCGTTGGATATGGTACACAGAAGAAGGTTAATATGACTGGTGCTGTTTCTTCGGTTAAGGTAGACGCGCTCAACGATCGTCCTATTACAAACGCTGCCAATGCGTTGGCGGGTTTAGCTGCTGGCTTGACTGTTACAAATAGTGGTGGTAATACACCTGGTTATGAAGTACAAACCATCCGGGTACGCGGTCAGGGTACTTTGAATAATTCCGATCCACTTGTTGTTATTGATGGTGTTGTAGGGTCCTCAATAAGTGATATAAATCCTCAGGATATTGAGAATATTTCGGTATTGAAAGATGCTTCTTCATCGGCCATCTATGGTTCTCGTGCTGCTAACGGCGTCATCTTGATTACTACTAAAAAAGGTGCGGAAGGAGTTGCCAGAATTACTTATGGAGGAAATGTTTCATTTGAGAATGTTGCCAAACGCCTCAATCTTGTTACAGACTATGCTGATTATATGGAGATTCAGAACGCAGGTTTAGTTGCTAATGGCCAAGCAGCTCGTTTTTCTCAGGGAAAAATTGACGAATGGCGTAATGATGCCGGCAAGAATTCCACGGTGTATCCTAATACCGACTGGCAAGATCATATCTATCGTAGCCCTTCCGTCGTTCAAAACCATAATCTTTCGGCTATAGGCGGTACCAAAACCTCCCGTTACAATCTTTCTTTCGGATATATTAACAATCCGGGAATGATTTATCATACCAACTATAAACGTTATCAATTACGTACAAATGTGGAAGCTGATATTAAGCCTTGGTTGACTGTAGGTGCAAATCTTTTCGGCTATATTGATACCAACGATCCTTCCAGTGATAATGCAACTAGCGGAGGAGACGTTATTTGGGGATATGGTGCATTCAGTACTGTGCCTGGCATGACGTTATACGATAAAAAAACAGGACTTTATGGTGGTATTCAGAATCCGGAAGAGGTTAATGTGAGTAATGCCAATCCTTATCGTCGTATGTGGTTTTATAAATCGGAATTTCCTATCAGAACCCGTCGTACTGTGGCAAAAATGTATGGACGTATCAAGCCTATTAAAGGTCTGACCATTGAGGGTTCTTACACATATAATTATTGGACACGTAATGAAGAATATCATTTGTGTGATCGTAATTTGTATCGCTTTACTATGGATGGACCAGTATTACTTCGTGAAGGTGTTGTTAGAACTTATATCAATCGTTACAATCGTCGTAACACATTCCGGACATCAGATTTGACTGCCCATTATGAATTTAAAGTTGATAAACTGAATGCTTCTACTATGGTGGGTGCCAGTCAAGAATATAATAAATATGAAACTGAAGGTTTTTTAAAGTATGATCTCATTGACGAATCGTTAACATCTCTCAATGCTGCTGCAACAAATGGGCGAGTTAATGGAAATTATGACGAATGGGCAATGCGTTCTTATTTCGGACGAATCAACTTAGTTTGGGATAATAAATATATGCTGGAAACAAATTTCCGGGCTGATGGTTCTTCTAAATTTGCACCAGACCAACGCTGGGGATACTTTCCATCGGTATCAGTCGGCTGGCGCATTTCTGAAGAAGGATTTATGAAAAAGTATAGAGATTGGCTAAGCTCCTTAAAACTTCGTGTGTCATATGGCTCGCTCGGCAATAATTCCACTTCGACATATTATATGTATCAATCTCTTTATTCTGCAAACAACTACATTTTGAATAATACCATTACCGGCGGTCTTGCACAAACTGTGCTTTCCAACACCAACTTGACTTGGGAAACCACCTATATGACCAATAGTGGTATAGATTATGGTTTTTTTAATAATCGTTTGAATGGTTCACTTGAATGGTTTAATAAAGATACGAAAGGAATATTAATTTCACTTCCTGTTCCTTTAGAACATGGTACATCTACAGTGCCTAATCAAAATGCTGGAGAGGTAAATAATAAAGGTATCGATTTTGACATTAATTGGACTGACCATATTGGTAAGGTTACTTATATTGCTGGCTTCAATATGGGGTATGTTAATAATAAGGTAACTAGATTTCAAGGTGATGTTTCTTCTATTAACGGAGTTTATAAGATTCAAGAAGGCAAGCCAATTAATCAGTTATATATGGTCACAGTGGATCGCATAGTTCGTGATCAGGCGGATCTGGATTATGTTCAATCGCTGGTTGACAAAAATCCTAATTATTTTGCCACATATCAACGTCCTCAGTTAGGTGATTTTCTTTATGCTGATGCGAACGGAGATGGGAAGCTAGATACAAACGACCGTGTTGAAATAGGCCATGGTAGTAGCCCAAGATTCTCGTATGGTGCGAATCTTGGGTTGGCATGGAATAATTTTGATTTTAGTATGCATCTTCAAGGTGTGGGTAACTATCAGGTTTATTATAACAATCAAGCTTTTCGTTTCGTTACTGTTTTGGGACAATCACTCGTTAAGGATATTACCGATAACGCTTGGACTGAAAAGAATACCAAGGCTAAGTATCCCAGATTGCGTAATGATGCAAATAGTAAGAACAATATAGCTAGTGATGCTTTTGTTCTCAATGCCGCGTATCTTCGTTGTAAGAATATTCAATTAGGATATACGGTTCCCAAATCTATCTCACAGAAGATTTTTATTGAAGTATTAAAGGTTTATACCAGTGTCGACAATCTTTTTACTATTACTAATTTCCCCGGATTGGATCCTGAGGTTGCTGCTACAGTCGGATATCCTTTAACCCGTCAAATCTCTGTAGGTATTAATGTAACTTTCTAAAATAGTAAGATAATATAATTTAGAAAACAATGAAAAGTAACAATATAATTTTCGTATTTTTAGGTTCAGTGCTTTTGCTCTGTAGTTGTGAAAATTTGAACTATGTTCCTGCTGATCAAATGTCCAGTAGTACATTTTGGCAGACAGAAGCTCATGCTAAACAAGCTGCTGTCGGTATGTATGCCGCTATGAAACAGCCATGGTGTTTTGGTATGGAATTTACATTTGATATGTGCACAGATTTGGCCGATGGTATTAGTCCTTGGGCTGATGTATCCCGTGGCACATCATTTGCTTCAAATAGCAGTGGAGTACAAAACCATTGGCAGTATCTTTATGAATTGGTTCATCGTGCAAACACGGTGATTCGAAATGTAGCTGCTATGTCTATCAGCCAAACTACGATAGATCAAGTTACGGGCGAGGCCAAATTTTTACGTGCAATGGCTTATTTTCGTTTGCTTAACGCTTGGGGTGGAGTGCCTTATTATGATGAAACTTGTGACATCAATAAGGAGTTTGCGACTGTGACCAACCCGCGCAGCTCAATCGGAGAAATTCGACAACATGTTATTGATGATTTGACCGAAGCAATAGCCAAGTTACCTGTCAGTTGGGATAATAGTAATTATGGTCGTGCTACCAAAGGTGCAGCTTATGCTCTTCGTGGAAAAGTATACCTTTTTAACAAAGAATGGACAAAAGCTATTGCTGATTTTGAGGAGATAGTATATAACAAAAATAATAATTACGGTTATGCTTTACATCCTAGCTATGAGGATCTATTTCGTCTTTATAATGGCAAACATAGTAACGAAATGATTTTTTCTATACAATCTATTGACGGTAACACTGCAGGTTATGCTTTGGATATTGTTTCTTATTTTGGAAATAAGGCAACCATGCGTCTTATAGCCGGCAATGTTATTGTTCCTTCGACTACATTGGTCGACATGTATGAAAACCGCGATGGTTCAAAATTCAATTGGGATGATGTATATTCAGGGTTCAATGCAGGCTCTTCACAATTTCGGCGTAATCTTTTGAGTGTGGCTATCGATCAAGGAAGTACTGTTATTACCAATTTGTTAAATTGTGATACAGCAAAGGTTGCCGACATCTATCGTAAGCGTGATCCCCGCTTGTGCTGGAATGTGATCACTCCGTATTCTCATTATCTTGGTACTGATGCCGGTTCAAAGCCTATGGATAAAGAATTCGTGCTTGCAGATCCAACAAAAGGTGGATCTCCAATGGAAGCAAAAGCATTCATCCGTAATTCGGAAGGATGGAATTCTTATTTTTGGCGTAAATGGATTCCTACAGGAAATCTTGATGGTTATTGGGGTGAATATAGTCGGACTCCTTATGAATTTCCTTTGATACGTCTTGGAGACGTTTTATTAATGCTTGCTGAAGCCTACAATGAAAATGGACAGGTAAATAAGGCTATCGTTGAAGTCAATAAAGTGCGTGCTCGCGTAAAAATGCCTGAATTAAATTCTGGCCCTGCGTGGTTGGCTGTTAATAGTAAAGACGAAATGACTCAACGTATTCGTGATGAACGCGCCTTTGAATTAGTTGGAGAAGGTCAGCGTTATTGGGATATTCGTCGTTGGGGTATACTCTTGTCAACAGTTAAAAACGCCACTGATATCTTTGGAGATTTAATGTATGAACGTGTATATCAACCACGGCATGAAACGTGGCCCATTCCATTGGTAGAGATGGAAAGAAATACAAATTTGAAACAAAATTCAGGCTGGGAATAAATAAGCACTAGAAGTATTTCACAACAGACAAGATTTTAAATCGTCAGTCTGTTGTGATGTTTCTAATGTGTTTAGAATATAATATAAAGTGATGAAACTGTACTGTATGTTAAGTTATTATAAGAACAAAAATATTTATTATGCGTTATGTTGTCTAGAGAGTATTTGTTTTTTTCTATTAACAATTAATACTGCAAATGCTCAAGAAAATAGTGTAATTGAAAAGACGGAATATTGGGGGGAATCTGATATATACCTTAATAATCAAGCTTTTAAAATGTTTGATTTGATCGATAGAGCATTAACGGAAAACTCTCCTTCTACAGGAAACGCTATGGTCAGAAAACTGGCACTCTACAATTTAGATGTTATGCTTCACGAATCGCGTTACGACAATAGCGAACCATTAATTCAGTTTATCTCATCACGGATAAACAAAGTAATCGCAGATTTGTCATGTCCTATCAGCGGTGGAATGCGGATATATAAAATATACAACGATGGATTTATCGTTCGTACTTCGTCGACAATTATCGCTTTTGATCTTGTCCGGGGTCTTTGCAAAGGAAAAACATTGATATCCGATAATTTAATGAAATCTTTAGCCGAGCGTTGCGACATACTGTTTATTACCCATAATCATAGTGATCATGCCGATCCTGTTGTTGCCAACATGTTTATAAACGCTGATAAACCAGTGATTGTACCACCGGAAGTATGGATTGATAATGTAAATGTGACTCATTGGCGTTCGGACAAATTGCTGGATAAGCAAGTAAGCTTGAAAAAAGGACAAAATCTTCAAGTAAAAATATTACCTGGTCATCAAGATGAATTGCAGAACAATATTTATGTTGTGACTACTAAAGAAGGATTAACCGTAGCTCATACGGGCGACCAATACTTGAAGAAAGATATGGCGTGGCTTACGAATATTAAG
>JAQWBH010000186.1 GCA_028707405.1 Parabacteroides sp.
TCGTTAGTTCCCGTTAGCCGTGTGGCTAAACAAAGGTATGAATCTCTCTAAACTAATGAAATGTAATAAGTTTATCCAACGGAAAAAGGGACTCCATTATGGAATCCCTTTAAATTTTTCTTGGTGAGCTGCTTGGGGCCATGGAATAAAATCTTTATGCTTTTTAGCTCATTGAAGGACAATGAAGTAATAAAAAATAAAGATTCTAGTAGCGCACATTTGTAGCGCATTTTTCCATGATTCCATGTTGGATCATAATACATGACCCTTTGTAAGATAGATCTTTACCTTTTATATCTTATGAAATATCTTTCAATCGCGGTAGCTCCCATTTTGATGTTGGGGTCATACGCGAACTTAAAGAGAAGGGCTTGGGACAATAACTTGAAAGTGAAGGTCTTTAACTCTACCTCTAAATAGCGGTGTAAAGGTAAGCAAATTATTTGTGGATAAAGAATTTAATACTAAAAATGGTGTTGTTTTTATATTTTACAATAAGAACTTTTAGCAGACTTAACGAAAAAATCAACGTTCTTTTAAAAAATTGTACTTAGAAATAAACGAAAAGTTGTATAATAGTTGCACATTGCTATATACTATTTTATTGCTTAAATCAAGTTTGATGCGGCTTATCCACTTGGAATATCCGCAAAAAATGCGGCTTATTTTGCAGTCTTAGCCGCAAAAGTTTGTTTCTCCCAATTTTATTATTTAATTTTGCGATTATAATTAGATAGAATATGTTTATTTACGAAAGAGAGAACTGGACAGATTTTCGTTGGGATGCCAACCAACTGATAGATCTCATGGCACAAGTGAACCGTGAAACTGGTTTTCTTGCGGGAAGATTGAGTGCTATCGGATTCGATGCACAACTATCAACAGCCGCCGAAACTATTGCTAATGACATCGTAGCTTCATCGGCCATTGAAGGTATTATCCTTGATTCGTCTGAAGTGCGCTCTTCTGTAGCTCGAAAGTTGGGTATCAAAGTCGCCGACGAAAAAGCTCCAACGCATTATATAGATGGCATCGTAGAAATGATGCTCAATGCCACAGCTAATTATCTCGACCCGCTATCTGAAAAAAGGCTTTTCTCCTGGCATGGAGCATTATTCCCCACAGGAAGAAGTGGACTTTCGGAAATTAATGTTGGAGCCTATCGCACAGAGCCAATGCAAGTCGTGTCTGGCATGTTTGGCCGTGAGAAAGTGCATTATCGTGCCCCTGAAGCTGAGAAAGTGCCTGCAGAAATGAAGACTTTTATCGATTGGTTCAACGATAAAGATGTCAAGCCATCATATCTCAAGTCTGCCGTTGCACATTTCTGGTTTGTAAGCATTCACCCTTTTGATGATGGAAATGGTCGAATAGCGCGAGCCATCTCTGATATGATTCTTGCTCAAACCGAAAGTAATGGCCAGCGTTTCTATAGCGTTTCTTTTGAGATAAACAATGAGAAATCGGCATACTATGATGTACTTGAGCGCACCCAGCATGGCGAGGGAGATCTGACCGAATGGCTGGCGTGGTATCTTAAATGCATCGACAATGCCGTAATGGAGTCGTACACCATGTTAAGTGGCGTTCTTCGCAAATCAATCTTCTGGCGCACACATTCACAGGTTCCTATTTCAGAGCGCGAGAAAAATGTACTTAACACATATCTCGACGGATATGATGCCAAGCTTACGATTAAGAATTATGCCAAGCTGTGCAAGATATCAACTGATACTGCCGCCCGTGATATTCACAATCTTGAGGGTAAAGGTATGCTTCACATGGCTCAAGGCAGAGTAAGGGATGCTTCATATTCTCTGGTTTATTCACATGACGTGTTGCAATATGAGAATCTGACTACTGCCGAGCATGACGGCAAGTATTACATATCTGCCACGCTTTCAGACCACAGAATAATTGAAGAGCGAATCTCCGATATAGATTGGCTAAGATTTTCTCAGAAAGAAGTCACCTTGCAGGATTTGGCCGACAAGTATTTTGCATTCCTAAAAATGGGATAATAATCTATCATACCCATTAATCCCTTTAAACCAGCGAATTGGTACGCAAGATTATGTATATAAACGAAAAAAAGCACACCTTGTCGGTATTCCTCTAAATCTGTAGTTTGTGACTTGCATAGGGCCTCACCGAATATGAAGTCGTTAAGACATATCAACTCGCTCTTTTTTGATTTCTTATCCCAAACTCAAGTATTGATATTATTTGGAATCGTACAAAATCAGAGGATAGTGATTATGTGCAATTTTAGTGATGAAATGGTGTATATTGGCGTTTTCTGATCGTATTTATATTCCCGTTGACTACGAGGGTTAAACTTTGATACAAATCCCTCCAACCAACGAATTGAAGTGCAAGAAGTGTATAAACGAAAAGAGAAACACCATGTTGGTTCATAATACATGATCCTTTGTAAGAGAGATCCTTACCTTTTATATCTTATAACACTACTATCCCGTTAAAGTGGATTAATTGTTCTTTGAAATAAATGAAATACAGTCTTTTACGAGCAATCCTAAGAGTCAACGGACTCGAATTCGTAACTTTGCATTCATATTCAAATGATTGCATATGTTCCAAGATAAGTTTTTATTCGCTCAGTTGGTGTCATTCTGTAGTTCCCTAGATTTGGTTGACTATTTTAGCCTTAAACCATTAACAGGTTGACTCGAGTTTAACTTAAAACTAAAATCGGTATACCGATTTTTTTGGAAGACTAAAAGAAGTTGACTTTTGTTCCTAAAGTCGATTTTTTTAACTCTTCATCAGCCAGGTCTATCAGTTTGTTCGATGTCATATTCCGGTCTTTTTCGAACTACAATTCTTTTTCCTTTAGATGAAGTATTTGCAACAGCCGCTTTACCTCCTTTTATGAATCACTTTCGTCCATCTTCACATGTTTTATTGGTTTAGCTGCAAAGATATATTATTTTCGGTGAAATGAATAAAGAGTCGGGTGAAATCATTGCTAACTATTTCTTTTGTATGAAATGATTATCATTGCTAATAGACAACTTATGCTCCCCAATAATAAGTAATTTACTTGATAACTCAACCATCCAGCTATTAATCCCCCCAAAGGGCCGGTTATACCTAAAGCAAGATCTAAAAATGCGGCATAAAGGCCTAAGGCAGTTCCTCTTATTTGAGGTTCAGTTCTATTAACTACCAAGACTCCTAGTCCTGGGTAAATAAGTGAAAATCCGATTCCGGTTATACCACAACCTATTATCGCAAATGTTCTCGTTAGAGAGAATCCTATTATAGCCTGACCGATCGTTTCAATTATCAATGAGATTAATACTATTATGTACCCTCCGTATTTATCGGGAAGTGAATCGAAAAATATACGTACAAGTATATAACATATCCCGAAAACTGCAAATGCCAATGATGCGTTTCCCCAGTTCTTTTCCATAAAAAACAATGTAATAAACGAAATTATACATCCATATCCGATTGTAGCTAATCCCAAACCTGTTCCTTGTCTTAACATACGTCTTACTATTTTAAGAAATGGCGCTCTTACTTTAGTTTTATCTACTTTGAAGGCAGGAAGTTTTATTGTTGATAATAAGCTTATAGTAGGCAGTACTACCATAATAGCCAAAACGAAGATTATGCTCATATTATAAACTTTAGTCATTTCTATACTTAACGGTGCTCCCAATGCCATGCCTCCGTACATAGCTATTCCATTCCAACTCATCACCTTTCCCGACCTTTGAGAACCTGCCAACCTGATGTTCCATGCCACTGCGCTTACTAATATCATACTTTCCGCTATGCCATGGATGATTCTTGCAAGCAACAAAACCATTAGAGCCAACAGAGTTTGTCGGTAAAGTGCAGCACTTAAACAATAAATTGTTCCTGTAATCATCATTAATATTATACCTTGAAGGTGGCTACTTTTTACTCCCTGTATATCGCATCTTTTCCCTATGAGTGATCGTGATATAAGTGTTGAAAAGAATTGTACTCCGACAACAATGCCCACAATTAAGCTACTATATTTTAAATCATTACTGACGAATTTCGGTATTACACTTATAGCCATTCCTATTGTGAGGTAAATTATGAAGACCGATATTATAAGCGGTGATGCTGTTTTGTAAAAATTATGGCTTTGTTTTTTTACTATTGTACTCATAAATTTTGTTTTTAATTTCGAGTACAAAAGTATAGGTATTGCAGAGAGATAACAATGGAGAATCAGTAGTGATGATTGGACAAATCCAAGTATTTTTTTCTAAACTCCAAAGGGGTAATACCTACATTCTTTTTGAAAAATCGTGAAAAATAGGCATAATCATTATATCCTACGGAAAAAGCAACTTCTTTTGAACTCAGATGCGTGTAATGTAGTAATCGTTTCGCTTCAAGCAGAATTTCCTGTTGTATCCAATAACTTGCCGTATAACCCGTTTGTTGTTTGGTAATTTGATTTAAATAAGGCACTGAAATATTTAATAAATTAGCATAATCATTAGGCTTTTTGAACTTTTCAAAATGCTTACGTACCAAATTCCTGAATTGAGATAAAAGTTCTGTCTTTCTGTCAATAGCGCCTTGGTGTTGTTTTTCGCCACTTCTTATTTCTAGAACCATAATACCGATAAGACTGTCGGTTAACGAACGGATAATATTTTCACCTATATCTGTGGTAGAAATTGAGAGTTGGTCAGCAATTAATGATATTAATTTGAATAAAGAATCGTTGAGAACAGGATTTATTTGGTTTAGGTTTTGATGGTTTTCAAAGGTACTTCGATATTCATTTTTCAAATAAGACGAATCAATAAATATGAAATAACCTTTAGGCGATGTTTGTCTGATATAATAATGTACTTGCCCTGGACAAATGAATAAGAAAGTTTTACCGTTCATTTGGTAATCTTTAAAATCTATCATTAATTCGGTGAGTCCTTCTTGTTGAACATAAAAGATGAAATGCTCATCACGGTGTGCATATTTTATCCATTCATATGAATTGGTGCTTTGGACTTTTTTTATATGGATATTCAATCCTTTAAATTTAGACCTATGAATTCTTATTTTCGATTTATTCTCCATAATTATTTTGCGCTACAATATTGTTTCCATACTAATTATTAAGAATTATATATCTTATCATTTGCTTTTGTCAAATATATATCCAGCCCAGATACGTGCAGCAGATTCGACTGTTTTAATACAAGGATGTTTCTTAAAGTCGTTATTTGCAAGTGCTTCAGGTGAGGCGTTCACTGATGTTATTGGGGTGAGATCTAACTAAGTTGTCTTAAATAATTACTTTTTAAAAATTATCACTCCAGGTTGACTTCGGAACTTGTTTCCGCACGAGACATGAAGTAAGTGTTGCAAATATATTATGTTTCTTTGAACAGTCAAAATTTCTTTTTTCATTATACCATATCAAGACAAATAAACAAATCCGTAACAACCAGATAGTCGGCTGCTGCGGACGAAGAAGGGGCATATCTGGATTTTATTTAATAGCCTTCTGCAATAGGGTTGAGTATTGATTGATGGTGCTTTTTAGAACCTGTAGGCTCGGCAGTCGGCGCCTTGCCACCTTGCAGTGGTAGGTTTCCGACAGCCTGCCTCCGAACCGTACGTACACGTCTCCATGTATACGGCTCTCTGCCCATAACGGCATTTTAGCTATTTTTCGCATGAACCATGTTATGACATTCAACGCAGACAATTAAAGACTTTCTATGCATTTTGAGCATTTTCCGTTCCCATTCGGTTTTCCCTCTCAATTCTGAGAGTTTTCTGACATGGTGTGAGACAACATCTCCTTCTTTTCCACACAACTCACACTTATTGGCAGTCAGTCTTTCAACAAGACTGAGTGAAGGTGTGTTGAACATATAAGGTAGGTTGTCACATTTTTGAGTTCCCAAATCGGTAATACGTTTGAAGCCCTCATTGTAAAATACCCTTGGTTTGCGTTCACCTTTCTTGTCCGTGTACCACACCACAAATTTATCGTCTTCACGATACATGTTTGTTATGGTTCTCACGGAGCAGTTAAGTTTTTGCGCAAATGTCTTTAGCATACTGAACTTCATGATGTACCCAAAAGAGCGACCAAGTGCCGATGCATTGTTTGCAATAGAGTAGTAGTTGTAGAATCCTCTGATTTCAGTGTTGAAACGTGCTACTATGTCTTGTGGCTCATTGTCTATCAGGTATGTTCTACCTTTAGGACTCCACACCTCCTTGCCCTTTTTTGTTTTTACATTCATGGCTTCAAGACTCAATAGCTTCTTCTTTATCACTTCTCGTGATACGTGTAATATCACATTTCCATTACGATGTCTACGAGTTTCTCCTCTTGCATTTTTCTGCGTTGTGTAATCTTTACGAACTGATATTTCATATCCAAGAAATTTTGCACTATCTTGTGCGTTGGTTATCAAGGTCTTCTCTTGAGACATTTCCAACTTTAGCTTTTCTAGCATAAATCGCGTAATGTCTGCCTTGATTTTCTCACACTCAGTTTTGTTTCCAATGACTTCTATAAGGAAATCATCAGCGTAGCGCACATATTTCAGTCTACGGAAATTCTCATCCATATCATTGCCACTAGGCATTGTCAGTATCTGCTGTTGCTTCTTACGAAGTTCCTCTACCATTGTTGATAGCTTGTCTGCATCCTCAACTTCCTTGATTCTCCTCTTGAGATAGTGAACTCGATTGTTGAGTTTACAGATATCCTTGTTGCGTTGTCTAACTTCCCCCTTATGGAAATCCTGTGCATACTTCTCCATATACTTGTCGAACTTGTCTAGATAGATATTAGCCAATATTGGACTGATAATTCCACCTTGGGGCGTGCCCGAATAAGTTTTATTGAAGTGCCATTCTTCCATATATCCCGCATTGAGAAATTTACGGATGAGACGAAGAAATCTTTCGTCGACTATGCGTTCTTTTAGAATCTCAATCATAACGTCATGGTCAATGTTATCAAAGAAACCTTTAATGTCTCCTTCGATGAACCATTTCGTTCCATTGAAATTGTTTTGCAGACTTTTGAGAGCGGTGTGACAGCTCTTATGAGGTCTGAAGCCATGTGAAGTCCATTCAAAATGTCCTTCATATATAGCTTCAAGAATCATTCTAACTACCTCTTGCACCAGTTTGTCAGCAAAAGTGGGAATACCTAGTGGACGCATCTTTCCATTCTTCTTTGGAATGTAAACTCTCTTTACCGGTTTAGGGCTATAGACTTCGCTTTTAAGGCAGTCTATTAATGCTTGTATCTTGTCAATGCTCATGCCGTCTTCCGTCTGCCCATCAGTACCGGGTGTCATATTACCTGGTTTTGCATGAATGCGCTGATATGCGACTAAGAACATCTGCTCATTGAACAGAATACGATAGAGTCGTTCGTATTTGTAACTTGACTCGTTGCTGTGTTCAGCTAAAATGTTTAATACTTGCTCGGGATTTCTCATACGTCTCTCACGTTTTCCTTTTGTTTGTACTAAAGTTATGAACTGCTCCCCTTCGCCATGTACAAGCCGTTAACTTGCTCGGACTACTACGGAAGCTCCGTTGCCATATCAGATATTCAGAGACCAACTCTCATAGCCTTTTGTGACGTTCTGATTTAGGCAATCCCCAGTTAGTTTTACTTGATAACTATTAGCGCGACATATTGTCGGATGCGACTTTCGTTCTTATCCGCTTATTGCGGCTGTGTCATAGTCGGTTTTTAATGCTCTGCACTAACGCACAAAATAGGCAGAGTACTATGAAATAGCGTATATAAAAGCCTTCCGCTATTGCAAGATTTGGTACCACCGAACTATCGTTCAACCAATCAAGGCTTCATCCTCATATATGTCTTTTCGTCTTGCTCCTCAGTCGTTACTTGGCTATTAGTAAACTTAGAGCTTTAATCAGTATGCTACACTCCCCGTTAGGTTTCCCCTTTGGATAAACTGATTGACGATAGGATTACATTAAACCCAATCCTAACTTCTTGCTAAAGAAGCATTTATCAAGCGGCCAATCTGGGCGCACTGGCATAAATCTGAGTAGTACGAACATCTTTACGACCAAGCATTCTGGCAACGTCCTCAATCGGCAAGCCGTGGGAGATAACCAATGTTGCGAAGGAATGTCTGGCAACATGTAAAGTCAGGCTCTTGCGAAGTCCCATGGCATGTTGAATGAGATGTAAGTACTCATTACTTCGGGATTTCTTCTTACCTAGAGTAATAGCTATCAAACTGCTGAATTGTCATCTCGTCATCGGACAAGATCATTGCTGAAATGATGTCATTGCAGCGTTTTAACTCTTTCTGGACTTCCAGTTACGAAATCATGTCTCTAAGTTCATTGGGCCTACACTTGCCAAGTCCAATGTATTTACGTCCATTACGCCTCAAATAAATCTGGATTTGAATTGAAATGCAAGTGCATGTATATAAACGAAAAGAGGGATACTTTATAAGTATCCCTCTAAATCCGTCTTTTGTGATCTGCTTGGGGTTCGAACCCAAGACCCCATCCTTAAAAGGGATGTGCTCTACCAACTGAGCTAGCAAATCGACCTATGTGTTACTTTGTAACGCGGTGCAAAGGTAATGAATTT
>JAQWBH010000187.1 GCA_028707405.1 Parabacteroides sp.
GATTATTCTTCTGCGATTCGTTGTATTCAATAATAAAGTCAGCTTTATACTCCAACATCAAGTTGAGACAAGAAACACCCTGATCGACCACACTGTAGTTCCGATCACGCTTGTATTCAATAAGCACAAACGAGCGGTTTTCTTCATCAAAAGCCAGCGTGTCAATACGATTGCTCTTTATGCTAAACTCAGACTTGATGAATGTATAACTGGATATCTGCTCCAAGTTATTTTCAACGATTGTCTGAATCTCTTTTTCGAGTTTAAAAGGCTTTTCTTTTAAGCCTTTCAGTTCGTTTTTGTTTTGTTGGAAGATTTTCATGTCATTTCTACTTGTTTCTTGTCAATTCATCGGCAATCTTTACAGCTTGCTTCAATACAGTTTCTGTTGCCAGCATTTGCATATCGGGTGGATAGCCAAATCTTCGAAGTAATCGTTTTACAGATACTTTCAGTTTTGCTTTTACACTTTCTTTGATTGTCCAGTCAATAGAAGCGTTATTTCGTATTGTTTCGGTAAGGACAACAGCCAACTCTCGTAGTTTGTCTTGCTGCATCAGTTCTCTGGCGCTTTCATTATCGGCAACAGCAGTGTAAAAAGCATATTCAAAATCAGTCAATCCCATTGCTTTTGCCTCATTGTCCATAGCTGTTATATCTTTGCTTAATGCAATGAGTTCTTCAATAACTTCGGCAGCAGTAAGTATTTTATTGTGGTATTTCTTAATGGAGTTTTCTAACATTTCCATGAATGATTTACCCTTGACTAAGTTTTTCCTTGCACGATTCTTAATTTCATCGTTAAGTATTTTTTTGAGGACTTCGAGGGCTATGTTTTTATGTTCCATACCTTTTAGTTCCAACAAAAACTCCTCGGATAGAATAGAAATGTCAGGTTTCTTCAATCCGGCAGCATCGAAAATATCAATTACTTGTTCACTGACTAAAGCTTTATCAATTACCTGACGAATGGTCGTTTCCAATTCTTCATTTGAGTGTCCGCTTCCCCTACTGTCAAATTTAGCGAGGCGCGCTTTTACCGCTTGAAAAAAGGCAACCTCCTCTTTCACATCCATCGCTTGGTCATGTGGAATGGCTATCGCAAATGCCTTCGACAGTGCTGTAACTTCATTTATAAACCGCTTCTTGCCCTCCTCTAATCCTAAAATATATTCTTCGGCTGCGAGTATCGTGTTTAGCTTCTTCGACGTATCCGCTTCAAAATAATCCTCATAAGAGAAACCGTGAAACATATTGGATATCACTTCTAATTTCTCAAGCATTAAGGCAACCGCTTGCTCTTGGGCAATGGCCGGATCACCTTTACCGCCGGAATCGGAATAGAACGAAAGAGCCTTCTTTAAATCGGAAGCAATACCCAGATAGTCAACAACCAATCCACCGGGTTTATCTTTATATACACGGTTGACACGAGCGATAGCCTGCATCAGGTTGTGCCCCTTCATAGGTTTGTCAATATAGAGCGTATGCATACACGGAGCATCAAAGCCCGTAAGCCACATATCGCGAACAATAACTAATTTCAATTCATCGTCGGGAGACTTCATTCGTTCGGCCAGTCTGCGTCGCTGTTCTTTTGTGGTATGGTGCTTTGCTATTTGGGGACCATCAGACGAGCTTGTCGTCATGACTACTTTAATCACCCCTTTGCTCAAGTCATCAGAGTGCCATTCGGGTCTTATGGCTATAATGGCATCATACAATTCAGCCGCAATGCGGCGACTCATGGAAACAATCATTGCTTTTCCCTCAAAAACAGATTGACGTTCTTCGAAATGATTGACAATATCACCGGCAATTTTCTTTATGCGATTTGCACTTCCTACAAGCGCTTCCAACTGCGTCCATTTGGCAATTGCCTTTTGTGTGTCTGTTAGTTCTTCCTGTTCTAAGTCGCTATCAAGCTCTTCGATCAACTGACGCCCCTCCTCACTTAGATTTACTTTTGCCAAACGACTTTCGTAATAAATCCGGACGGTTGCACCATCTTCCACAGCTTGTGCGATATCGTATATATCGACATAATTACCGAATATCTTGGGTGTATTTACATCCGTACTTTCAATCGGTGTACCCGTAAAACCCAAATAGGTTGCATTAGGCAAGGCATCTCGCATATATTTGGCAAATCCGTAAACCGTTTTCTTACCAATAATCTCACCAACCTCGTTTTTATCATCTACCGTCTTTGCTTTAAAACCATATTGAGTACGATGTGCTTCGTCGGCAATGACTACAATATTTTCACGTTCGGACAGTAAGTCAAATACATTACCTTCATCAGGATTAAATTTTTGTATGGTGGTAAACACGATACCGCCGGAGCCGACTTTCAATAAATCCTTCAAATGAGAACGACTTTCAGCTTGTATGGGCGTCTGTCGCAACAACTGTTTGGATGCGGCAAACGTATCGAATAACTGATCATCCAAATCGTTGCGATCTGTAATCACCACAATCGTAGGATTATCCATTGTCAATACCAATTTACCGGTATAAAACACCATAGACAGAGATTTTCCACTCCCTTGCGTATGCCAAACAACCCCTCCCTTGCGGTCACCAACAGGCTGATGATTCACTCCGGGTAAGCCATAACTGATTGGAGGCTCACCAACCACGCTATCCGGCTCCTTCCTTTTCACATATCCCGAAGCCCGAAGAGTAGATTCTACGGCTCTGTTTACCGCATAATATTGGTGATAGGCTGCCACCTTCTTTACCGTATTGATGGTGACAATTCCGGTTTTAGGATCTTCTTGTTTTGATTTTTCGAATACAATAAAATGACGAATCAAATCAAGTAAGGTTTCCTTGTTAAGCATTCCGGTAATCAAGGTCTCCAGTTGACTGACCAAATGAGAGGCTTCCGCTTTTCCATCTGCCGATTTCCAAGCTAAAAAGCGACTCAATCCGGCCGAAAGCGAACCTGTTTTGGCTTCCAATCCATCGGATATGATTAACAATGCATTGTATGTAAATAACGAAGGGATTTGGTTTTTGTATGTTTCAATTTGTCGGAAAGCGGAATGTACAGTAGCATTTTCATCTGCCGCATTTTTCAGTTCGACCAACACCAAAGGCAGCCCATTGACAAAGAGCAAGAGATCAGGTCGTTTGTTATGGTTACCTTCAATAACTGTAAATTGATTACTTACCACAAAATCGTTATTCAAGGGATTCTTAAAATCCACTAACCAAACCAAATCGCCACGTTCGCCACCATCTTGGTGATAGCTCACCGGAATCCCTTCCGTCAAATAACGGTGAAATGTTTCATTGTTTGCTATCAGTTCGGGGGAAGCGATACGTTGAATCTCTCGGATAGCTTCTTCCTGTTGATCGAGAGGAATAGACGAATTTATACGACGTACCGCTCTACGCAAATGCTCCACCAATATCACTTGCTCATAGCTTTCACGCTCCGGTGTTTCTCCATCAGGTGCAATATCCGGAGCGTAGATGTATTGAAAGCCTTGCTTTTGGAGCAATTCTATAGCAAATGACTCTATTTGGGATTCGGTGATTTTTGTCATGGTTAATCAACTAAATAAAGATTGATATTCTTCTTCCATACTCATTTTTTTTACAAGAAAACTAACCCACTCTTCTGTAAATAAATAGCTTTTATTTGGTTCATCGTACAGACAGTATTGAGGGTTTGTTTTAGAAGGTAAATCAGACCCGTTTTCAGGGCGTACTTTATATTTCTTCCAACAGCGAATATGTGTATCCATATTGAATTGACTTATATATTTTCCCCCTTTTAAAATCTTAGGATCACCAAGCTTTTCTTGTACAATCTTTACTACTGTCCCTGGCTTTAACGTATTTTTATTTACAACAGGGATTGTCATATGCTTTTCTTTAATTAACCCAGCAATACGCTCTACTTTTTTCTTTTCTTCTTCAGACAATTTATCATATGCATAAAATTGCACAGGAAGCGCATCGGCTGATTTGTGATTCGCCACTTGAATTAAGAAAGCTTTAAATGAATAGTCTCCACTTTGTAAAACATCTGTACTAATAGAGGCTCGATATTTCTCTATGAATTTAGATATTTTCTCTGCATCTTTACTGATTTTAATACCCATATTTAATGTTTTTGAAGAGGGGAATAATTGTAATGCAAATGAAAGTGATTCCCTTAAACAATATGTCTCACCGAATTCATTTTCTGTTATTTTATCAAAGTTCAATAGCATAGCTTGGCATTCAGCAAAAATATTGGGATCCAATTCAGGCATGAACTTATGTTCAATCTTATTTCTTAATGGGATAAAAAACTCCAAATTCTTCCTAATGGCACACCCCTGATCTCCAAAATACTCTTTCACACATGTTTTTAGTTCCCAGAACTGTAATTCGTCATCAATTTTCTTAAATCGAACATTATTCTTTTCTCGATAAAAAGGCTTAATTCCTCTTCTAAAGAAAATAGCATGAAAAAGCGAAGTCCATGCAATACACATTAAGACGATAAAACCTCCAGACTTGAACTTTATAGCGGGTTTGTTATATGTCTCAACAGCCAACAAAGCAGAATCGAGAGCTTTATCTAAGCTTAGTTTTACATTATACGGTAATCCTCTGCTCATATTTTTGTTTTTATATTTCTACTCTTATCTCTCCACTCATCAACTTTGGCAATAAACTATCTCGAAGTGATGTGAGGGTATGAATTTGTTGTTGATTATATCTTATTTTATCAAAATAACAAGAGACAAAATGATGAAAATCTTGAATTCTCTCAAAATTAGGTGCTTTAAAAACAATACTTCTCAGACTTCCCAATGCTATGTATTCTTGGGTACTACCACTTATGTTTTCATAAATAAACTCTTGACCGAGGTCGCTTTTTAGCCATAGAAACATAAAATATGTCCACATTGGATTTTGAGAAGTTTTGAATAGTCCAACATTCTTTATTGCGTAGTTTACTTCTTCTGATTGCTCTAAATAAACCCGACCAACAGTTCCTATCATTGAAAACAAAATATCTCCAGAGTTAACTTTACTCCTTTGGTTTATTTGTGTGTAATCTTCATCTGAAATATAATAAGCTGAATTAAAATCAATAGAATACTCGGATAAATGTTTTGATGTAATCAATTTTTTACCAAACCCTTTTTGCTTTGGAGAATCATGCGTGCCATCTTTAATTTCAAACAAACTTGTAATGAGAATATCTACCCACTCCTCCTTAGCCTCCTCCACAAACCATTGCCTGAAAAGTGTTTCTGCTATCTTCTCTAATGTGGCATTTTGACGGTGGAGCAAGTCTATTTTATCATCCAAACTACTTAGTACGGAAGCAATAGAGAATTGCTCGGGAAGAGGGGGAAGTAAAAGGATCAAGTCGTCAAAAGCCTGTTTGGGAACCCTTTGTCGTCCCGATGTTCCATCTAAATTAATTTCGGCATGATCTCTGACATCATCCCACCGAGAGAGATAATACACAAAGTCAGAATCTGAAATTCCTCGCTTTCCTCTGAAAACATGAAATTCTGTAGACCCAAATCCCTTCCCATTTTTCAACCCTTTTACTTGACAAATCTTGCCATTTTCCAAACAAGGTGTTATGCGAGCGAAAAGGGTGTCCCCATTTTCAAATTTACTTCCTCCTGATAGTAACCTGTTTTGAGAAGGCATACAATGTCTTTTGTTTGACTCTAAATCTTTCATTTCCACAAAAGAAAGCAGTTTGTCTTTTGGTAATTTTACTGCTGGATTTATATCCACAAACTCAGAAAATCTATATTACTTCCACTCACTCATCTTTACCCTTTTTTCTATATTTCAACAAATTATCCTGCTTTCCACCTGCCAACTTCTTAATACTATCAGCTGTAGGAAGATCTTCAGGCATTGTACCGCCTAATTCTTCAATGGTTTTCCGTACTTTTTTACCGACTTCGTAATGGGTTTTGTTCGCTTTTTGTTTACCCTTCACGTTTTCACGCCGTAACTTCTCTTCGGTTTGCGTGGCACGAAACAGATTGGCTGCCAATTCTGTACTTCCCATATGGTCAAGAATCTGCTGACTTTTCTTTAAACCCTTCTTTTTATGTATTGCTTTCGCATCCAAACCTCCATACAAACCCATATAGCCATGATTCTGAAAAATGGCGTAATCCAGCGGTGCTACAACTCCGGCATCTTTGGCGGCAGCAGCCAGTTGCGTATTGTGTTTCGCCATTTCATTGCGGAGAAACAACCGTTTTTCATCTTCCGAACTCAAACGGTTATATTCTTCCATTTGACGGATTTCCTGCAAACGAGTCTGTACTGCAAAATAGGTTTGCCCCAGCGCTACGATTTCTTTTGCCGGATCGGCATTCTGGACTATCAAGTAACAGGCATAGCGAGAAAGTTTGACACTTTCCACCTCTCTTTGAGCCGTTTTACCCGTCGTTATCATTTCGAGGATATCCTCGAAATGATCTGCAGCTTCCTGTCCGCTATTTGTGCAGGCTTCTTTGGCACGTTCGATAACCGGCAGGAAATGGCGGTATTCGGAATATTCCAAGACTTTAGCCATATCTCGGGCACTCCAATATTCATTCCCGTTTTCGTCCGTTCGCTTAATCTGTTCAAAAATACTTTGTCCGTTTTTTTGAATACCTTTTTCCATCTTAGTCTTTGGTTAATTTTATTTTGGATAAATTTTCTACGATAATCTGATTTAATCTTGCCTCCTCCTTCAACTGCTCTTCAAACTCGGCTTTCAACGCCGTAAATCGTTCGTTGAAATTAAAATCATCCTCTTCATCAGGCAAGCCTACATAACGACCGGGAGTAAGTACATAATCCAGCTCTTTTACCCTTTCGATAGGAACCGAAGCACAAAAACCGGGTATATCTTCGTATTTCCCATCCGGATTACGCCAGTTATGATAGGTGTTCGCTATTTTTGCGATGTCGTTATCTTCCGGATTTTCCGAGCCATTTGAAAGTTCACGTGTGCGACGATTAATCAGGTGTCCCAGATTACGGGCGTCAATAAACAGGATTTCTTTGCTCCGATTACGGAATTTGCCATTAGTGCGATTACGACTCAAAAACCACAAAGCAGCAGGGATTTGTGTATTCAAAAATAATTTAGCCGGCAGGTTAACAATACAGTCGATTAGACCACATCCGTCAGCTTCAATCAAGGCTTTGCGAATTTCGCCTTCTCCCGAAGTTTTAGACGTCAAAGCTCCTTTAGCTAAAACAACTCCGGCTTGTCCGTTTGGAGATAAATGATAGATAAAGTGCTGTAGCCAGGCAAAGTTGGCATTTCCAACAGGTGGAACTCCATATTTCCAACGCCCGTCTTTACGAAGTAATTCACCGCCCCAATCGCTCACGTTAAAGGGTGGATTCGCAATAATATAATCGGCTTTCAAATCTTTGTGCGCATCGTTCAGAAAAGAGCCTTCGCTGTTCCACTTCACCTGCGAACTGTCTATTCCGCGAATAGCCAGATTCATCTTACACAATCGCCAGGTGGTTTGATTGCTTTCTTGTCCGTAAACAGAGATGTCGCTTACTTTCCCTTGATGTTCTTCTACAAATTTTTCAGACTGAACAAACATTCCACCTGAACCGCAGCAAGGGTCAAATACACGCCCCTTATAGGGCTCAAGCATTTCGACAAGCAATTCCACTACGCTTCGAGGCGTATAGAACTGTCCGCCCTTTTTGCTTTCGGCAAGCGCAAATTCGCCCAAAAAATATTCGAACACATGCCCCAGCACATCGGCACTACGGGCTTTTGCATCTCCCAAGGCGATATTCCCAATCAGGTCAATGAGTTCGCCTAAACTGGTTGGATCGAGATTCTGTCGGGCAAACACTTTGGGAAGAACCCCTTTCAGTGAACTGTTTTCTTTTTCTATAGCATCCATTGCCGCATCTACCGTTTTACCGATAGTAGGCTGCTTTGCCTGTGACTTTAGAAATTCCCAACGAGCTTCTTTAGGAACAAAGAATACATTCTCCGCTTTGTATTCGTCAATATCTTCCGGGTCGGCACCATTAGCCTCCTCTGCTTTCAGTTTAACGTATAGCTCCTCAAATGCATCAGAAATGTATTTAAGAAAAATAAGTCCTAATGCTATATGCTTATATTCGGCGGCATCTATATTTTTTCGCAGTTTATCTGCCGTTTTCCAAAGTTGCTTTTCCAAAGGCTCTTCCGCCATATTCCCGTTTTTCTTTGCCATAGCTATTTATCCTCGTTTTTATTATCCACAATCAAATCCTTCACATTCACATTCAACAACTCCGCAATCTGAAAAAGAGTCTCCAAACTCGGTTGTTTCCGATTGCAAGCATACGCATTGACCATTTTGAAACTCTTACCCAGTTTCTCGGCAAGCCATGTTTGTTTGATCCCTTTTTCATTGAGAACCTCTTTGATTCGATTCATATATTAAGAATTTTAATTTGCTCTCAAAGTTAGGAAATAGTACGGGATAATAATAAGAATTACCCTCTTTTTAGATATTCCTGTTCAAACCTTTGAGACAATTCGATTATTTGTTGGTTTGTAGTAACGAGTTCGATTGTAATTTTCTCTAGTTTATAAAGCATTGAGAGTGTCGCTTTCTCAGAATAATGA
>JAQWBH010000188.1 GCA_028707405.1 Parabacteroides sp.
GAAAAATCTGATCATCTTGCACTCATGCAGTACTTATCCGGCAGATTATAACGATCTAAACTTAAAGGTAATTCATTCTTTTAGAGAACGTTATGGGGTACCCATCGGTTATTCCGGTCATGAAACGGGATTGCCGTCATCAGTTGCAGCCGTAGCAATGGGGGCTTGTGCTATTGAAAGACATATTACACTTGAACGTTCCATGTGGGGATCAGACCAGGCTGCATCATTAGGTACAAGCGGTATTATACGTTTGGTAAGAGATATTCGGTTAGCCGAAACGTCAATGGGTGATGGTATCAAACGCGTCACTGAAGGGGAATTACCGATTATGAAAAAATTACGCCGCAAAGGTCAATAATAAATTGAAAAAAATAAAAGCAATAGTTTTAGATTTTGATGGTGTCCTAACCGACGGTACTTTCATCTGGGGCACGGATGGACAGGAGTATAAACGATTATCTTTCTATGATATCATGGGAATATCCAGGGGACTTAAGGCCGGATTAGTTTTTGCACTTATTTCTGGAGAGAACAACTCTTTAATTGATCGTTTCGTTGAAAAAATGGGGATAATCGACGTATACAAAGGATGTAAAAATAAAGCTGAAGCCTTGTGCCTATTTGCAGAAAAACACGCTTTCGATCATTCTCAAATATGCTTTATGGGAGATGATATAAATGATTTACCGGCAATGGAAATTGCCGGTTTTTCAGCAGCACCGGCAACTGCTCAGGAGATTGTAAAAGTTAATGCAAAGTTAATTACAAAACATGCAGGTGGACAAGGCGCTGTCAGAGAATTAATTGACTATGTCCTGGCAAATAATTTCTAGGAATAAAATGAAACTTTCCGATTATGTTTTTAAATTTCTCGTCCAAAAAGGGGTCAAGCATGTTTTTATGCTCCCCGGAGGCGGTGCTATGCACCTTGATGATTCACTGGGTCGATGCACTTCAATAGAATATATTTGTTTTCTTCATGAGCAGGCTTTGGCAATAGCAACAGAATCATATGGCCAATATACTAATTTTCCCGGTGTAGGCCTAGTAACTTCCGGACCGGGAGGAACTAACGCAATTACAGGCGTTGCGGCAGCTTTCATTGACTCAACTCCATGCCTTTTTATCTCCGGTCAGGCTAAGCGTTCTGATTTGAAGGGAATCAGTGGTGTACGCCAAATGGGTTCTCAGGAGGTCGATATTGTAAATATGGTATCGGAAATTACAAAATATGCCGTTACTGTCCTGGAACCCAATGAAATTAAGTTTCATCTGGAAAAAGCATGGTATTGTGCAACTAATGGACGCATGGGACCCGTATGGTTGGATATCCCCCTCGATGTTCAAGCCGCGACAATCGATGACACACAGCTTCCCGGCTTTGTTGCCGAGCCCAAAACTGAGAATATTGCAGAGCTGCAAAAAACAATTTCAACAATCATCGCACTGCTTAATAATGCAAATCGTCCTCTTATTTTAGCCGGTAACGGCGTGAAACTGGCCGGTGTTCAGGATATGCTGGTCAACTTTGCAGAAGATCATCAAATTCCAATATTGCTGACTTGGAAAGCAATTGATTTCATGGATTACGATCACGAACTCAACTTCGGCAGTCCTGGTATTATGGGATCCCGCACTGCCAATTTCATGATACAGAATTGCGACTTTTTATTAGTTATCGGAAGCAGGCTGGAAGCCAGCGTGACGGCCTTCAACACTGCCAATTTCGGAAAAAATGCCAAGAAAGTCATGGTTGATATCGATGAAACTGAAATTCGTAAGATTACCCATATCGATATCCCTGTCGTTGCTGATGCCGGCGATTTCCTGTGTTTGCTGTCCACAAGATATTCGGAAATCCTCGTTAATGATCGGGAAAAATGGCTGGCATACTGCCGTAATCTCAAAAAAAGCTATCCCATAGTATTGGATGAATACCTTCACGATACCGATAATATCAATCTGTACGTCTTCACCGACATGCTTTTCCAAAAGCTTGCTGAAGACGACATTATCACACCCGAAAGTTCCGGAACTGCGGGCGAAGTAACATATCAGGCAATTCGCGTCAAAAAAGGGCAGAAAATAAAAAATGCTGCCGGTTTAGGTGCCATGGGATTTGGATTGCCATATTCTATCGGCGCATGCATTGCCAATAATCGCCGCCGCACAATACTGATTAATGGCGACGGCGCGTTTCAGCTAAATATTCAAGAACTCGAAACAGTGAAACGGCTAAAACTGCCTATTAAGATGTTTATCTTCGATAATAATGGCTATGGAAGTATCATGGCAATGCAACGCAATCTGTTTAACGGCCACTATGTGGGTGCAGAACCAGGCAGTGGACTGACTTTACCCGATATCCGTGCTGTATCCCATGCCTATGGTATTCGCTCTGAATATGCCGGCAACCATCAGGAACTTCCTGAAGCAATTGCCCGTACGCTGAGCGGTAATGATCCGGCTCTTTGTTTGCTAAAAGTTACCCCCGCTCATGTAACAATTCCTAAAGTACAAGCCATGAAAACGACGGATGGAAGTATGATCTCCAAGCCACTTGAAGACATGTATCCGTATTTGTCTCAGGAAGAACTCGAACAGAACATGATTGCCGAAAATGATGCTCATAAATAATTTAGGTAATATTATTATAGTTTTCCAAAAGTGTAGGAGATATAAACACTGAGATATGAAGCAAACCGAAATCAATAAACGCGAAAAATTAAAACAGGAAAAACCATTGGTTTTTGCCAAAATACTCAAAATTGACGAACGTTTCCAAGCGGGAATTCCCACGCCTGTTGTTGATATATGCTATAACCGTATATGTAATTTGCACTGCAAACACTGTTTCACTACCCGGTTTGCAAAAAAAACCCGCTCACTTACTCCGTCTGATTTAAAAAAATTCAGTGATGAAGCGCACGAATTTGGATTGTGTCAGCTTGTTATTTCCGGTGGTGAACCGCTGATTCTTAAAGATTTAAATGAGGTCATCACTGCATTGCAACCCGATAAATTTCATTTGTCAATGAGCACGAACGGACTTTTATTGACAAAAAAAATGGCGAAAAATCTTAAATTATGGGGACTTGATAAAGTAAAGATCAGCATTGATGATTTTGACGCAAAGGAGCATGATCATAATCGAAATCATGATGGTGCATATCAAAAAGCAATGGATGCGTTATTCAATGCAAAGGAAGCCGGTCTTTCTGTGGTTATACAAACTTTAATCACGCACCAAAACTGTCAAACGGACAGAACTGTTCAAATGGCAAAATTCGCTCAGGAAAACGGTTTTATTGTCGACGTAATGATTGCCCATGCGGTAGGACAATGGGAAGGAAAGCACGAACTACTGATTGACGAGAAAGATGCCGCATATATGAGACAAGTTCATGAACAATATCCGTCATTACACCGTGATACATTCCCGACCTATGGTATTAACCGGGGATGCGGCTGTGTAAGGTCTAATCTACATCTTACACAATATGGAGACATACTTCCTTGCGGATTCATTCACATCTCATTAGGCAACATTTTCGAGGAAAAACTGAGCGAAATTCTGCAACGGGGGGTTAGTATTAAACATTTCAGTAAGTATAATCCCCTCTGCCTTTCAGGTGAAGACCGTAACTTCATCAACAGATATATGACTAAATTCTACAATAAAGCCTTACCTATTCATTGGTCCGAGGCATTTAATGCGGAGGATTTTGTCTAGTGGCTGAATTCACTATTATCTCGCATGATCGCAAGCCTCTTCGAAATATGCTTCCGTTAAAAAAACCCCTATCTCTTTTCATTGAGCCGACCAATCTGTGCAATTTTAAATGCACCCCATGTGTTCATGGCAGCAAGAATACGCTTAATGATCTCAAACCATTAAAACATATGGACATGGTCCTGTATAATAAGCTGATCCGAGAGTTACAGGACTGGGAAGGACCTAAAATCAAACTTTTAAGGCTGGCTATGCTTGGAGAACCTCTTTTGAACTCAGATTTTCCCGAAATGGTTCGCATCGCCAAAGAGGCGGATATAGCCGAACGCATAGATACGTTTTCCAATGGATCGCTTTTAACACAAGACATCTCTCGACAACTGATAGAATACGGCCTCGACGTCATAAGATTCTCCGTATATGCGGCGGAAGATTCACACCATTATAACGTCACGCAAACGCACATCCCCGTTTCTCGGATTCGCGCTAATATCAAGGAGTTAAGAAACATGCGCGATGCCGCGGGGGCAGTCAAACCTTATATCTTCGTAAAAATGTTCGACACATACAGCGACGAGAATAAGACGTTCTTTGATCTGTATCAGGGTATTGCAGATGAAATAGGACTGGAAAAAGTCCACAACGCCACGAACTATAGCGGCAACGACCTTGTCAATATGTATTATAAAAACGCCGAAAAGGAGCTCCGTGCAAACCAGGAATACAAAAACAGTTTGAATAATGACCGCATAACATGCTCTCGTCCATTTATTGCGATGGTGATCAATAATATCGGCGATTGCCTCATGTGTACACACGATCCTGCCAAGGGGACGAAAATTGGTAATTCATATAAAAGCACACTGCAGGAATTATGGAATGGCGACAACATGTTTAAATTCAGAAAAATGCTGTTGGAAGGCCGCAAGCATGAAAACCGAATTTGCGCAAATTGTGACTGGTTTAAATTATTTCCCGAAGAAGATAATGTGGATGGTTTTCCTGTGGAGAAATTAAGGATATGATACCGTATACCCAACTGCCTTCGACAAACAGACAGAACCTTATGGATATTCTACCCTTGAAAAAGCCTTTCACCCTGCTAATAGAACCATCAAGCCTTTGCAACTTTAAATGTGTTCAGTGTTTTCAAAGCCTAAAGGAGGATAATTATTTTTCCAGGCAGCGCTGCAATATGCCTATGGCGATATACGAGAAAGTCATCTATCAAATGAAGGAATGGAACAGCGAAAAACTGAAAGTGCTTAAGCTCAGTCTCTATGGAGAGCCACTCCTCAATCCCGATTTTTGCGAGATGCTCAGAATAGCCAGTGAAGCGAATATTGCTGAAAGGATTGAAACAACAACCAACGCATCGCTGCTTACCGAAAAGATATCTGAAAAGCTAGTAGAATATCAACTGGATTACATACGGGTTTCTATATATTCAGCGAATCAGCACAGGCACGAAGAAATCACAGGCACGAAATTCGACATTAAAAACATTCATAAAAATCTAATGCGACTACAGGAAATCAAGAAAAATATCGGCAGCAACCGCCCATTTGTGGCTCTGAAGATGCTTGACACCTATGGCCCCGAAAATGATGCTTTTTTTAATATGTATACTGACGTTGCCGATGAGATGTATATTGACAAACCTCACAACTGGATAAAAAGCAGCAAAGGTAAGTTTACAGATTTTCTGTATAAGGGAAATTTTGCTCTGGCCAATGAAGATATGCGAAAAGATTTAATCCCAAGAAGGGCCTGCCCAATGGCTTTTACAACCATGGCTGTGCGAAGCAATGGTGATATTGCACCATGCTGTATTGACTTTATCGGTGGTACAAATCTCGGCAAAATCAATGAAATAAACCTAAGGGAGCTTTGGAATTCCGACGTATGGCTGAAATTTCTGACAATGCAGCTTGAAGGCCGCAAGCATGAAAATCATTCATGTACACACTGTGATTTTTACATGAGTGATTACTATACAAAGGATAATATTGACGATTTTGACGTAAAAAAACTACGAAATCGGAGAAACGACAACAAGGAGAGATGAATGCTGATTGACCTCATTAAAAATGTTCCGCATATAGAAGAAAAGATTTTTACAACCATCAAGGAGTCTGCCTCTCCGGTTGTTCTTTTTGGCGCAGGCGAACTGGCGTGGTACAATTTGGCTTATTTACGCCAGCATGGAATTGAACCGACATGCATTTGCGATAATGACAAGGAAAAGCAGGGAACCGTGTACCTGGGATTACCGGTGTGCAGTTATAACGATCTCAGGAGCAAATGGGGTAGCGATGCTAAGTATAACATTGTGGTATCAGTAGGACCACAATACAAGGATGCAATATTCTCTCAGCTGGCAATGGCCAATGAGCAAAACCATGTTTGGTATCTGCGAGGATATGAAGTATGCGGCGAAAAAATCAATTATCAGTATTTCCGTGAAAATGTTTCCCTGTTCGAAAAGGCTTATGCGCTTCTTGCGGATAATTTTTCGAGAAAAGTGTTTACGAATGTTCTCAACGCCAAGTTGTCCGGTGATTTCAATCTTTACTCCGAGATCATGGGAAAATCGGAATATTTTGATACTGAGGTTGTGCACCTGAATGAACATGAAGTACTTCTGGATGTTGGCGCGTACAAAGGTGATGTGACTCTGGAATTTGTTAAGCAAACAGGTAATAAATATGATGGCATCATTGCCTTTGAACCTGATAAAGAAACCTTGGCCATTTTCAGGGAAAACATTGCCAGAAACAAAGTCCAGAGGCTGGAGATACATAATAAAGGGGCATGGCATAAACGTGCTACACTGAATTTTCATGATGGGCGATCCGGCAGTTCAAGGGTTTCAGAAAGCGATTTCAAGGCTGTTCCATCCACAATTATAGAAGTTGACACTATCGACAATATTTTGAATGGCCGCCCTGTAACCTATATATCGATGGATATAGAGGGTGCCGAACACAATGCCCTGGTTGGGGGAGAACAGACCATAAAAAAATGGAGACCTCGCATTGCCGTTTGCGCATATCACAAGCGTGAAGATTTATTTGACTTGGTTCTTTTGCTCGAATCATTCGTACCTGATTACAAGTTCTACTTACGACACTACTCAGACAACCAAACAGAAACAGTTTTGTATGCTATATAATAAAAAAAGAACTCCTTGGCTCTCCTTGGAGTCTAGGATAAATTTTGAGTCATGATCGCTAAAAGCCCGATAAAAGTATTATTTATAAGTATGCCGTTTGTCGATCTGACAGACGTTAATGTCCAGAAATATCTTTACGATACCAGAGCAATAGTTAATTTGCCCTATGGATTACTAACGATTTGTTCATATCTAAATCAATATGCACATAACGACGTTGAAATGAAAATTATCAATGTCAATGATGAACTGGTCACAGAATACAGGAACGGCAACGATGTTCAAAATGCCGTTCATTATTTTGAGAAATTCATAGAAGAGCAAACAAGACAATATTGCGCTGATTTAGTGGGCATTTCTCTCATGTTTAGCGTGAGTTATAAGTTTCTCGATATGGTCACCGCACAAGTAAAAAAAATCTTGCCCGATGCAGTAATTGTTGTTGGTGGTAGCTTGGCAACGGTAATGTACAAAGAAATTGCGCTGAGAGAAAATATTGATGCGGTTTGTTACGGGGAAGGCGAAATACCTCTCCAGCAGTTTATCGACAGAGGAAACGCTGAATCTTCGTTTGGAAAGATTCGAGCCTTTGTCACAAAAAAAAGTTTGGCGGAAGGAGTTGAGCCGACAAATATGTATGTGGAAAATCTTGATACAATTCCGGCAATAGACTTCAGTTACGTTAATCTTTCCAATTTTAATTTTCCAAAACAGAAAGGAACCGTATATACAAAGACTTTTTCAGAAGACATGGTTTCGAGAATTATTTATGTCTCACGAGGTTGCCCTTATAATTGCAATTTCTGTGCGGGATTTAATGTCCATGGCAAGCGAGTACGGTTCTTCAGCATCAATCGTATTATTAATGATGTACGTACAATGATCGATAACGAAGGTTTGACTGACCTATTTGCTTGTGATGATGCGTTTCTTATTGATAAGAAACGCGCCAAGACCATTCTCAGAGAATTTGTAAAACTTAAAATTAACGTGTATTTTCCTGCGATACTGATGCGTAACATTGATGAGGAAGTAGCAGAATTGCTTTTTCTGCTTGGCAATACATTTCAATACACAAGCATGGAATCAGGCTCAGAATATGTATTGAAGCACATTATAAAAAAACCATTAACCAAGAGCCAGGCAAAAAGTGCTGTGGAAAATCTGCGAAAGTATAACATAAGTGTCCTTACAAACATTGTTGTCGGTTCGCCTGAGGAAACAGATGAGCATCGGCAGGAAACATTAAAGACTTTATACGATATCGGATTTAGTTGGGTATTCATTATGATCGCTTTGCCTGTACCTGGAAGTAGGTTACATGAACAATGTAAAAAAAACGGCTATATCATTGATGAGTTTTTCTGCTCACCAAGCCTGACCAAATGCAATATAAGCACACCTTCATACTCCCCTGAATATATAGAGTGGTATGCATACATGATGAATCTGTATACGAATTTTGTTCATAATTATAATCTGCGCATGGGAAAATATGACGAATGCATAACCAGTTTTTCAAATGTTGCAAAATCATACCCGAACCACGCTTTCGCCTACTATGGGCTCATGAAAGCATATGAAGGCAAGGGTGATATAGATAGTGCAAGAAAAAACCAAGACAAGTTTGAAGAACTTGTAAATTCCATCAAGTATTGGCAAGATTGGGTTGCCTACTTTAAT
>JAQWBH010000189.1 GCA_028707405.1 Parabacteroides sp.
GTGTCACAAGTTAATTGACGACTGATCTCTTCGTCGAAAAATAATGATGAACCGTTTTATGGTTAGAGGAATCATATAAAAGTGGATTCGATAGTATATTTGATATGTAAGCCTTGATAGATGCCTTCGCTTATAACTTGCAAATATTGACGGATTTATTGGGTAAGGGAACATTGAAGTTAAGGCATGTATATTGATAATATGTGACTGAAAAATAGGGGACTACACTCTGAAGTGAGAAATAATCAACCAAGTTCATGAGAAAGGGTACAGTGACAATCCATTGGCAGTGGAGCAATTAATATCCATCGCTAAATATCGGACTATGGAATGAATTGATCGCATTGCCGGTTTTATGAAGCAGCATATGAACGATGGTTGGTGTGGTTGGTCTGGATTGCGCGGGTAATGGACATGATCTGTTTGTTCAACCTGATTTATATCTTGTTCTGCAACGAAAAGTTTAAAAAACTTAAATCTCTGCATTTTTTTAATAGTTTATTCTTTTCTCATTATTTAATAAAATATGAAAAACAAGCAAAATGATGCTTCAACACATGTTGAGCCAACTCCCCATTTTTGTACAGAAAGAAAATCAAAAAGGATTTTGATCATTTTGTTTTTATTCTGCATGGTTGTACTGTTATTTCCTCTTCATTCCTGCAATGGTGAAGAAGAAAACGTCGGCAAAACGCATGATCCCAATAAGCCGATTATGCTTACTGACTTTTCACCGGATTCAGGGCGAATCTCTGAAATGGTATTGTTAGATGGAGAAAATTTTGGAACCGATCCATCCAAAATAAAAGTATTCTTCAATGCCAAGGAAGCTGCTGTCATCCATTCTACCGGTTCGCGTATCCTTGCGCTGGTGCCCCGCCTCCCGGGTGATACCTGTACTCTGAGTGTCGAAATCGGAAACCAACGGAAAGAGTATGCTAATTTCTTCCGGTACAAAGTGGCGGCAACGGTTACCACAATAGCGGGTAACGGAAATGCCCCGGCAGACAATCCGGATTATACTGTAGGATTAGATAAAATTCAATTGGTACCTGTGTATATCGGAATCGATAAAGATTTTAATATTTTCGTATCCCTATCAAACAATAATCTGTTAAAATTAAATGTTGCCGAGAATAGTGCCACGGTTGTAGGTACCGGTGCGCAGGGTTACAACCATCGTTGCCCACCAATTGCCAATCCGCTGACAAGTGTACTACAGACTGGCTCAGAAGATGAACGTGACCGCTTTTGTTTTATGGATCCCAAAACCGGTTGGATCCCCAAGCTCTATTTTATTAAAAAATGGGATCGAGGTTCTAATTCGGCTACTAATAAGGAGTATGATATGCCTGGGAAAATACACTACCATTGTCTCTTATGTGAGTCTGATGGAAACTATTATACCCGCTATAATGATGGGCAACTGGTTCGAATAAATCCCAAAACATGGAATGCAACCATTGTAGGAATGACACCTAGTGGTATTGCCTATGGTTTGGCGATGCATCCAACCCATAAAAGTGAATTGTGGATTGCTTATTCAAACGGAGCTGGAGATGTTTCCAACAGTATTTGTAAAGTGGATGTTACCGATAGTACGGTTGGAAACGATGATGTGCGCCTTGCATCGTTTCAAAAACTTTCCGGTGCCACCAATGGGGCGCACCGAGATGGACCTTTGTCTATTGCCCAATTCAACCAGCCACGAGGCATTAGTTTCGATTCTGACGGAAATTTATATGTGGGGGATAATCAAAATCAATGTATCCGGATAATCAATACAAATACGATGATGGTTGAAACGATGATTGGAATACCTGAGCAACGTGGATTCAAAGACGGCTCTAAAGATGATGCTCTTTTCAGTGAGCCTCACGGTATTGTTGTAGACGCTGAAGGAAACATATTTGTCTCAGATTTTGGAAATAGAAGGATTCGCAGAATTGCTATTGAATAAACGTTGAAATGAGTAAATTTTTGTAATATGCAAAAAAAATATTATTTTTTGATTTTTTTGTTAGCGGTCACTTCGGTGTTGATGGCTGAGGAAACAATATATACCATAAAGGGTACGGTATCTGATAATATAGGGCCATTAGTCGGTGTAACCGTAACGGTACAAGGTAAATTGGGAGGTACTGTAACTGACCTGAACGGGCATTTTACCATAAAAGCATCTAAGGGAGACAAGTTGATTTTCTCCTATGTGGGTTATGAAACAGGAACGTATCTTGTCACGGAAGAAATCCAGAATTTGAAAATTTTGTTAGAGACTACTGCTTATGAAATGGAAGAAGTGGTGGTGACTGCAATGGGTACCCAGCGCAAAATTTCTGCTTTGGCTTCTATATCAACCGTATCGGCTAAAGAATTACAGGTGCCTACACCTTCCGTATCTAATCTCTTGGGGGGACGTGTAGGAGGAGTTATTTCAATGGTCAATAGTGGAGAACCGGGCAAGAACCTTGCTGAGTTTTGGGTGCGTGGTATCGGAACTTTTGGTGCAAATAGCAGTGCATTGGTACTGATCGATGGTCTTGAGGGAGATATCAATTCGATCGATCCGGCAGATATCGAAAGTTTCTCTGTGCTGAAAGATGCATCTGCTACAGCCGTGTATGGTGTACGTGGTGCCAACGGCGTGGTGCTTATTACTACTAAGCGGGGAGAAACAGACAGGCTCAGCCTTACAGGAAGGGTGAATTATTCAATTTCTCAAATGCGCCGTTTACCAAAATACCTGAGAGCTTATGATTATGCATTGTTGGTCAATGAGGCTAAAGAAGTAAGAGGTGAAAACCCCACTTACAATGATATACAGTTAAATGTAATTAGAGATGCATTAGATCCTGATTTGTATCCGGATGTCAGTTGGCAGGATGAAATAATAAAAAATCTTTCTTTTAAACAAAATTATTATATCAGTGCACGGGGAGGAGGCAATGTGGCTAAGTATTTTGTAAGTCTTGCTGCTTCCGATGAATCTGCAGCATACAAAGCTGAAAAAAATAATCCGTATGCATCCAATACGGGCTATAGTACTTACTCTTTGCGTTTAAATCTGGATATTAACCTGACAAAAAGCACCGTTTTGTATTTTGGCGCGGATGGTTATCTTGCCGTGAATAAACGTCCGGGGCAAATCAATACGGATTATATCTGGGAGTCACAAGCAAATCTAACACCTTTGATTTTTCCCGTGCGTTTTTCCAATGGACAGCTTCCTGCTGCCGGCTTAGATAGTGGAATGTCCCCGTATGTTTTAATCAATTATACAGGCAAAACGACCATTAATCATAATAGCAGCTTATATACTATCGCGATCAATCAGGATCTGAGTCATATTACTGAGGGGCTGAAAATACGGGCTCAAGGAGCCTATAATCGCAATGGGAACTTTACGGAAAGACGTTTTACATATCCGGCACAATATAGAGCGATTGGACGTAATGTAAAAGGAGAATTATTGACACGGGAACTGGTTCCACAGAGTACCTCTGCTTTATATGCAAGTTCACAAGATCAGTGGAGAAAATTCCATTTTGAATCAACGTTAAATTATGATCGGTTATTCAATGAGGATCACAGGATTGGAGGGTTGGTCTATTTTTACCTCAGCGATCAACAGGGCACCAATCAATATGCGGATGATGAAAATGCTAATTTGAATATGAGTCTGGCACAAATTCCTAAAAGATATATTGGATTCTCTAGTCGTTTGACGTATGGTTTTCGGGATACATATATGGTTGATGTGAATTTCGGATATACTGGCTCGGAGAACTTTATTCCAGGCAAACAATTTGGTTTTTTCCCTTCTGTTGCTTTAGGATGGATACCGACGAATTATCAGTTTATGCAGAATATGTTTAAGTGGATTGACCTGATTAAATTCAGGGGATCTTATGGTACTGTCGGCAATGATCGAATCGGAGGAGGGCGTTTCCCTTACTTGAATCGGGTTTCCAAGGGCTATACCAACGTATGGGGCTCTATGGCTCCAGTGGAAAAAGTAGGTATATCTCGTGTAGGAGCTGATAATCTGGTGTGGGAGGTTGCAAAAAAAGCAAATCTTGGTATTGATGCTGCTTTTTTTGATAATAGCTTGACTCTCACAGTCGATATGTTTAAAGATCGACGTGATGGTATTTTTCAGCCTCGCGTGCAGGTCCCAGATTTTGTTGGTCTTACGAGCATGCCGTATGGAAATGTCGGAAAAATGGAAAGTTGGGGATCAGACGGTAATATAGCTTATACCCATAAAATGAGTGACGATATGGATTTCACGTTACGTGGTAATTATACATTTGCACAAAATAAAATTTTGAATTATGAAAAGACTTACGATGAATATCCATATCAGGACTATACCGGATTGCCTAATAACGTATGGCGCGGATATCAATGCCTGGGATTCTTTAAAGATGAGGATGATATTAAATATAGCCCTAAACAAAGTTGGGGCGAAGTAAAACCTGGTGATTTAAAATATAAAGATATCAACGGTGATGGAAAAGTTGATCATAATGATCAAGTTCCGATTTCTTATCAACAAATGTATCCTCAATTAATGTATGGGCTTGGAGGGCAATTTCGTTATAAAAATTTTACTATAGGCGTTTTGTTCAAAGGTACAGGTAAAGTGGACTATTTTAGGAATAATACAGGGTATATTCCTTTCAATAACGGTGACATGGGGAATGTATTGGTGCAGTTTAATGATCCCTCTAAAAGATGGATACCGAGAGCGTATGCAGAAGCACATGAAATTGATCTGTCCCTGGCCGAGAACCCTAATGCGCAATTGCCAAGATTGCAATATGGAAATAATGCCAATAACACACAATTGTCTGATTTTTGGAAAGGAGATGCCCGTTATTTGCGACTTCAAGAGGTAACTGTTAACTATAATCTGAAAAATGATTTTCTGAAACAATCAGGCATTTCTTCATTGGATTTACAATTGGTAGGAAACAATCTTTATGTGTGGGATAAAGTGAAAATATTTGATCCCGAACAAGCTAATAGGGTTGGTCGCGTGTATCCCATTCCTGCCATATATTCAGTTCAGTTATACGTAAATTTCTAATTATTGAATTACATAATTATTGTAAATAATATACAAAAATGAAGTCATTATTCTTTAATACGAAAAAAAACATCTTGATTAAGATAATAGCTCTCTTTACGTCTATTGCATTGGGACTATCGTCATGTGATTTTCTGAATATCGATGGTTATATTGACGATGAATTGAAACTGGATTCTATATTCAGTTCCAAACGTTATATTGAAGCTTTTATGTGGGACGCAGCTTCACAGTTTTCTGATGAAGGAGCTATATTGGGTGGTGAAAGTATGTATACTCCGGGCCCCATGGCGACCGATGAAGCTTTTTGCTTGTTTGGAACCGGTGAATTTCAAGGGATGGCGTTTGTATTAGGAGAGCTGAATGACGCAAATCTCGGCAAATTCAATCAATGGGGACAATGGTATAGAATAATTCGACAGTGTAATACTATTTTTGCCCGTATTGATGAAGCTTCAGATTGGACAGCAGTAGAACGTCTTAATGTGATTGCTGATACTCGATTTATCCGGGCATATGCATATTATAATCTTCTAATGAATTATGGCCCGGTTGTATTGTTGGGAGATGAGGTCCTGAATAACAATGAAGATATCACATATTATGACCGTCCGCGCGATCTTTATGATGATTGTATAGAGTATATTTGTTCTGAGTTTGAAGAAGCTGCCTTATATCTTCCATCAAAAGTTAACTCAGTATTGGAATACGGTCGCCCTACCAAAGGTGCTGCACTAGCATTGGTTGCCAGGCTTAGATTGATTCATGCCAGTGAACTTTTCAACGGGGGACGTTCGTCGCGTACTTATTTCGGTAGTTGGACGCGTAAAACAGACGGGAAACATTACATTCAACAAACTTACGACCCCAAACGATGGGCAATTGCCGCTGCCGCTGCTAAACGGGTGATGGATCTCCAACAAGATGGTTTACCCATGTATCGTTTGCATACTGTTGCAGCTGATGACAAAACGCCACCGTTACCCAGCAATGTGAATGATCCTAATTATTCTTTAGATTTTCCTGACGGAGCCGCAGGTATTGATCCTTTCCACTCATATGCGGATATGTTCAATGGCGAAACAGTGATGAATATCAATCCGGAGTTCATCTGGGCAAGAAATTCAGAAGTATTAAAAAATTACACAAAACATTCATTTCCTGTTGCAAACGGAGGATGGAACGGTATGTGTGTAACACAAAAGGTGGTGGATGCTTATGAAATGGTTGATGGGCGTACAATAAATGATGCAAGTGAAGCATATCCTTATGACGAAAACGGATTCACAAATGAGAGGAAAGAATTATACCGAGAGTATTTTTTAAATGCCAACGTTTACAATATGTATGTGAATCGGGAGGCTCGTTTCTATGCTTCAGTAGGGTTCTGTGAAGGCTTTTGGTTAATGGGCTCAACATCAGATAATACACAAAAAAATCTGACAGTTACATATTATAATGATTCTCCAAATGGAAAAAGCGGAGCTCCTAATCCGAATGATCATCCGATAACAGGTTATGTATTGAGAAAGTTTGTGAATCCGATTGATGCATGGGCCGGTACCGGCGCAAGAAGAATTGATAAACCATTTCCCATTATCCGGTATGCTGAAATTTTATTATCCTACGCAGAAGCATTAAATCAGCTTGGAGGAGAGAGCTTTACAATCGAATTGGGCGGACATCCTCAAACCATTACCAGAGATGTCAGTGAAATTAAAAAAGCGATCAACCAGGTACGTTATCGTGCCGGGTTACCTGGTCTGCAAGATGTTGATTTGGCTGACGCAAATAATGTGTTGTCGAAAATTAAAAAAGAACGCATGGTGGAATTTCTATATGAAAACCGGAGATATTTTGATGTGCGCAGATGGGGCGATTATGAATCCTCCGAAAGTGAACCTGTTAAAGGTATGAATACTGCTGGTTCGAAGGATACCTATTATCAGCGTGTTGTTCCCACTAGTTATCGCATTTCCAATAGAGTAGTGAACCGGAAAATGATATTTTTACCGATTCCCAAAGCCGAGATGCGTCGTTTGCCTTCATTCGATCAAAATCCGGGTTGGTAAAAATGATTCATATTAATTCATGAGAATTAAACATATTATTCGTATGAAACATAATAGAGAAATAAACCTATTGCTAATTTCCCTTTTAGTATTTATCTTGTCGTCATGTGACAGGGATGAGATTTTTAATCGGGAGCAATATAAAGTTGTTGTCGCTTTGCTCAGTGATGATGGGTTTAATATATTTCCTGAGGAACTCCCATTCTCGGAAGTAGGAGTGGATGGATATATTGCTGCGTCTTGCGGAGGTGTTCTTCCGACAACTGAACCGATCAATATTAGTATTGTTGAAGATGAAAATTTGCTCTCTTCCTATAATGTTAGTAATTTCGATACCGATGTTGATCGATATGCGCTCTATCTTAATCCCAGCAGGTATCAGATAGAGAAACACAGCATCACCATAGCCGCAGGAGAGAGAATCGGCAGAATGCATATCCTTTTGCATACTGCAGGATTGTCTCCTGATTCTGTTTATTTTATTCCATTTAGAGTAAATTCTTTTTCTGCCTATGAATTTAATCCTAAGAAAAATACTGTATTATACCGTCTGTACCTGAAAAATAAATATGCATCAACGATGGATGGTGATGGAGCTACTATCTACAATCATCGGGGAAAACGAGGATTAACAAACACCATGATGCAGAAAAAAGTATTTCCAACGGCACACAATGAGGTGCGAATTATGGCAGGAATAAAGGAATTTCAAAAGGATGAAGCATTAATCGACAAATGGTCTATTCGCCTTGTGATGGATGAAGATGGCAATGTCGCCATACTCCCTTGGAATGTTTCTGAGTATGGTATGAAAGTTACACAAATTGATGGGAATCCAGACTTTCCAAATACTTTCAGGATAGTAAACGATGGTTACAATACTTATAAAACATTTTTGTTGCGTTATAATTATATTGATCCAGACGATGGGAATACTTATGAAATGTCGGAGGAACTGAGGTTGATGTTTAACGAGAAAGAAGCGTATTAAAATCATTTTCTTTAAATGTATGATTATGAGATATTTTCAATATTTTGGGGTTGTTATTCTAACAATGTTGGCTGGATGCAATAATTATGATTCCTTTGTCGTGACCGAGAAACCTTATGTAAATCAAAAATCTGTACAACTTTATTTTGGTGAGCACGCTGGTGATCGAAGTACCATTCAGCTTGTTAGTAGTCCTGTCGGGAAAAACTATACGTGGACCAGTCAGGATCCGACCGTTGCCACAGTTGATCAGAATGGGCTGGTAAAAGCGGTAGGTGAAGGTATTACTTCTATCGTCGTGTCATCTAAAGATGATCAGACAATTATTGATGTGAATGTAAAAAAATATATTCCACTTGTTGGTTTCACATTGAGTACCCATTCAGTGATAGGATTT
>JAQWBH010000190.1 GCA_028707405.1 Parabacteroides sp.
TTTTCTAATATCGACTTCTTCATTTTATTTAAACATTCATTTTAAATCATGTTGGGCAGTAATAACGACAAAATAAGAATTGCCATTCCACAAGCCAACACCGTAATAGTTTTAAAACTGACACCTCTCCATTCTTTCAATACGATTCCCCAGAAATTGCTAAAAAGAATATTAAGCGACATCAGAATACTCCAGGAAAAAGCAAGCATCAGTGGAGAATTGGTAAAATAGCTTTTTCCCATTCCCAATCCGAAAAACTGTGAATACCAAAGGACTCCTGCCAATGCACAAAACAAAATATTACTTACCAAAACATTCTTAGGAACAGAAAAATATTCTTTTCCCGTATGATTCTTTACATTTTGATAGATGCAATAAGCGGCATTGGTAATAAAACCTCCAATAGTTACCAAAAAGACTACGGGATTAAGTGCGAATAACTCACTGGCTCCAAGATCAATGGCTTTTTGCTTTATAGGTTCGCCACTCTCCAGTCCCAAATTAAAACAAGCACTCATTACACCGGCGAGCAAAGCAACTAACAACCCTTTCGTCAGAGCGAAATCTTTAACAGCCGCTTTCTTCTCTTCATCTGACATATTTCGTGCACGCAGACTTCCTGCATAACCAATCACAGCGATACCCGCCAGTGTTACACATACGCCAAAGAGCAGCATCAGTCCTTCACCGTGGAAAAGATCCGTACCAACCAATATAGCTGGGATCAAGGTTCCAAATGCAGAACAGGTACCTAAAGCTATACTTTGTCCCAAAGCAATGCCTAAATAACGCATGCTCAAACCAAAAGTAAGTCCACCGATACCCCATAGTATACCATAAATAATGGATCCTAATGCTCCGCCCGCATTCCATAATTCCGTCAAACTACTGCCCTCTGGAATAGCTAACAATGCACCCAAAAACGGAAATACAAGCCATGCGAACAAACCCTGAGTCAGCCAAAAGTTTTCCCAGCTCCAACCCTTTATCTTATTTATCGGGACATACGAACTGCTCTGACCAAAACTACCAATGGCTATGATTAATAATCCTAATAATATATTCATACAATCAACGCTTGCCAGTTACTTCCGCTTCATATTTTTCAATTTCCGGGATAAAACTTTCACCTACCGGAACATCATTCAGCAAACAGAACATATCCCAAACGGCACCCCACGGAAGGCTCTTGTCCTCTTCCTGCAAAGCCAGGCGCTGGAATAGTTTATCGCCGGCTTCATACTGCTGCAACTTGGCCGATGGTTCAAGAAGCGCCTGCAATAATGCTTTCTGTGTAGCACGACTGCCAATAACATAAGCACCTATACGATTAATGGTAGCGTCAAAATAATCCAAACCGATATGTACACGGCCAAGCGCATCGCAACGAACTATTTCGCGAGCCAGATCCAGCAAATCGTCATTAAGAATCACAACATGGTCGCTATCCCAACGAATCGGACGACTTACATGAAGCATAATCTCCGGAGTAAAGAGAAGCAATGATGAAAGTTTATCAGCTACACTTTCCGTCAGATGGAAATGACCTGTATCAAGTGTAACAATCTTCTGATTCTTTACGCCATAACCTAAATAGAAATCATATGAACCGACTGTATAACTTTCAAGTCCAATACCGAACAGTTTGGCTTCAATACAATCCTTCATATTCTTATAGTCTTTAGCAAATATTTCGTCCAGCGACTTTTCCAATATCTGACGGTACTTCAAACGACTAGCAGGAACTTCCTTGCTCCCGTCATGTATCCAAAGATTCATAATACAAGGATCGTTCTGGTATTTACCCATTTCTTCACTGATCCAGCGGCAACGTTTGGTATGTTCAATCCAGAAATTACGTATGCCATCGTCCGGATTAGCCAATGTCAGGTTTCCGCTTTTCGGATGCGAAAAAGAGGTGCTATTGAAATCCAGTTTCATACCATTCTCCTTAGCCCATTGCATCCAGCTTTCAAAATATACCGGTTCAACTTCATTACGGTCTACTTTCTTTCCCTGAAAATCACCATAAATCTCATGCAGATTCAAACGCTGCTTACCCGGAATCATAGAAGCCGCTTTCAAAACATCGGCACGCAATTCTTCAATAGTACGCGCACGGCCGGGGTAATTACCTGTAACCTGGATACCACCAGTCAGCGAACCTCCTTGATTTTCAAAACCAGTCACATCATCGGCCTGCCAGCAATGCAGTGACAAAGATATTTTTTGCAATTTATCCATTGCAAGCTTTGCATCTACTCCAAGTGCAGCATAACGTTCTGTTGCTGCTTCAAATGACTGTTTAATAATACTTTCTTTTATCATGGAATTTACATTTTTGAGGTTATTGATAAATAATACTTATATGCTTCTTCTCCATCATTATTAAGTGACGGAGTAAAAACTGTCGGTGAAACAAACTTACTGATAAGGCGGCGCATATCCCAACGGTCGGAAACTAATCCGGCGGCACGTGCCTGCAACATACAATTGCCAATAGCCGTTGCTTCACTCGGACCAGATACAATCGGCATATTAATAATGTTAGCCGTAAACGTATTCAGCAAGAAATTTTTTGATCCGCCTCCAATTACATGCAAACGATGAATCGGGAAAGGCGACATCGTTATAAGAAGATCCAGTACTTCCTTATAACGGAAAGCCAGACTTCTAAAAATACAACGAATAAATTCAGCATCCGAGGAAGGGACTGATTGACCAGATTCCTTGCAATATGATATGATTGCATTCGTCATGCTATCAGGATTGGCAAATCGGGCATCATCCGGATTTACTACACTTGAAAAAGCTCTGGCCTCATTAGCCATCCGGTCGATATCACTATAGTTATAATCTCTGCCTGCAACCTTCCATTCCTTACGGCATTGTTCAAGAAGCCACATCCCCGTAATATTCTTCAGAAAACGGATAGTGCCGTCCAGACCGCCTTCGTTTGTAAAGTTATTACGAAATGACGCTTCATTTATTATCGGTTCTTCCGTTTCAATACCCATCAGACTCCAGGTTCCGCTGCTCAGATAAGCAAATCCCTGATCAAGAGCGGGGACAGCTGCTACAGCCGATGCCGTATCATGACCCGTTACAGCGATTACAGGCACCTTGCCTACTCCGGTTTCTTTTGCCAAGGCCTCTGTCAACGTCCCAATCACTGTGCCGGGCATTATCAAGGGCTCATGCATGATTGAAGATGGAACACCGGCTACTTCCAACAATTTTTTCTCGAAAGCTTTTGTTTTAGGATTAAGTATTTGTGATGTGGACGCGTCGGTGTATTCACAAACACGTATACCTGTAAGCAGGTAAGAAAGCAGATCCGGCATAAAAAGAATTTCATCGGCAGCCTTCAATGGGCCAAAATCCTGTTCCTTCGCTGCAAACAGCTGGAACAGACTATTGAAATTCATAATCTGTATACCTGTCGACTGATATACTTCTTCACGCGACAATCTCTCAAAATACTTTTCAGGGGCACCAACCGTGTACGGATCGCGGTATGCACGGGGCAATCCCAGAATCGTACCATCTTTGGATACATATCCAAAATCAACACCCCACGTATCAATACCAATCGAATCAAGCGCTATATGCTGTTGAGCACAAATAACAAGACTCTCCTTCAAGTGATCGAACAGTTTATAAATATTCCAGAAAAACTTTCCCTGCATTTCCATCATGGCATTCGGAAACCGGTTTATTTCCTTCATTTCAAAACTATCACCTGCTAAAGTACCTAATATTGCGCGACCGCTAGTCGCCCCAATATCAAAAGCTAAAAAGTTATATTTTCTCATGGATAAACAAATTGTTTCAATAATGACACAAAAATATTCAAGTTATTACTATATTTGCTATTGAAAATGATTTTAAACCTTTCAAATATGATATGGAAAAGAATATTAGTGGGCAATTAAAATATTTAACAATCGGTGCTGCTGATGAAGACTGGGGTATTGTTGTGACAACTGTTGGATATCAATTTATTCCGCCTAAAGGTCAGTATCCTCTTTTCCCTCATCCCGACAAATACAACTTCAAACCTCAAACAGGTCGCATACTCAATGAATATCAATTGGTTTACATAACCAAAGGAAGTGGCTATTTCGCTTCAAACTCCTGCAAATTACAAAAAATATCGGCAGGCACGATAATTCTTCTTTTCCCCGGCGAATGGCATGATTATTATCCGGACAAAGAGACCGGATGGGACGAATACTGGGTTGGGTTTAGAGGTGTTCATATTGACAGACGGGTCGAGAAACATTTCTTTACTAAAGAAGATCCGTTATTGCACATTGGAATCAGCGATACGGTAGTTGGTCTTTATGATGATATTCTCAAATATGCCATACAAGAGAAATCCGGTTATCAGGAGCTTATTTCAAGCATTGTTCTTCATATTTTAGGGTCCATATATTATAAAAAAAGGAATAAATCATTTACAAACACATACGTTGTCGATAAGATCAACGAAGCACGTATATTAATGAAAGAGCAAGTAGAAAATCCTGAATCGCCTGAACAGATTGCCTCTCAATTGGGATTAGGATACTCCTGGTTCCGCCGTATGTTTAAAGAATATACCGGCGTTTCGCCGGCTCAATATCAACAGCAGCAGCGATTATTAAAGGCAAAGGAGTTGCTTACGGCGAGCAGTCTGAATATATCAGAAATTGCTTATAGCCTCAAATTTGAAAATGCCGGGCAATTTTCCACTTTTTTCAAAAAGAAAGCGGGTATAACACCTTCCGAGTTCAGAGAAAGAGCACATTAAATACATCCAATTAGATATTTTCCCCTGACATCATAACTATATAATATATATGGAAACAAAAAGAATGATTATTATCGGAGCAACTTCCGGCATGGGTTATCGCATAGCACAGATCTATCAGCAAAAAGGCTGGAAAATAGGCATTGCCGGACGTCGTATCGACAAACTGCAGGAACTCGCTGCATTAGCACCCGAACAGACTACCTGCCGACAGATAGACATTACGCAACCGAACGCAGGAAACGAGTTATTTTCTCTGATAAAACAAACAGGGGGGATGGACGTATTCTTGCTCTGTTCGGGGATCGGTAGTCTGAACAGGTCGTTGATGCCCGAGATTGAACTTGATACAATTGCCACAAACAGTGAAGGTTTTACGCGCATGGTCACAGCGGCTTACCATTACTTTGCACAGCATAAAGGCGGACAAATAGTCGTTATCAGTTCGATTGCAGGAGTCAAAGGACTCGGGACAGCCCCTGCTTACTCGGCCACCAAGCGTTTTCAGAATATCTATATTGACGCGCTTGAACAACTGGCCTGCATGGAAAAACAACCTATCACCTTCACCGACATACGCCCCGGGTTTGTGCAGACGGCACTTCTCAAAGATGATAAATATCCGCTTACCATGGATCCGGATTATGCAGCCGGCAAAATTGTAAATGCCATCGATCACAAGAAACGACGGGCTATCATTGATTGGCGCTACGCTATTCTTGTATTCTTCTGGAAACTCATCCCAAGCTGGTTATGGAAGAGACTCCCTATCCATATCTGATACTGGCCTGCTATAGGGCTGCCGATTGGATCACGCCCAAGAGCTCAAATTTTCCTATACACGCTGTGTGATAAAACACCCTTGGCTGCATTCTCACAAGATAACTGGGAATACAGATCTGAAAAAATTGCCGAACAATTTTATGAAATAGTTCATCAGAACAGTTTCGGTGCAAAATCATAGAGATTGTTTCGCCAAGTGTACCAGGTATGACCTCCGGGTGCTTCACTATACTGATATTTAATACCTGCCGCATCAAAAAGCTTGAGCATTTCTTTACAATTATTGTAAGCAATGTCTTCCGGACCACCTTGTGTGAAATATAGACAGCGTACATTCTTATTATAATCGGCAGCGATCTTCTTCAAATAAACCGCTTTTTCGGAATATACATTCTTGTCAGTAGTAAACCAACCTGAACTAAGAACAATCTGGTATCCAAAAAGCTTATAATAATTCAGTCCGACATCAAGTGTTTCCAATCCTCCCATTGATAAACCGGCTATAGCACGGTGATCTTTGTCTGCCAGCACCCGGTAATTGCTTTCAATAAATGGGATAATATTATCAACCAAATCTTTGGTAAACAGAGGCACTTCCTCTGTCATCTCTCTTGTCTGGATCGTTCCGTTCGGCATAACCACAATCATTGGCTTAATCTTGCCTTCGGCATACAAGTTATCAAGGATATCGCATGCACAACCTATCGAAGGCCAAGCCAAATCATTATCGCCTCCACCATGAATAAGATAGAGGACAGGCAGTTTGTCCGTCGATCTTTCATATCCTGCCGGAGTCCATACCTGAAGCCTGCGTGTGATTGCAAGTGTTTCAGAATAATAATAGCGCCGTGCAATCGCTCCATGAGGCACTCTTTTCTGCATAAAGAAAGCATCTCCGTTTCGTACGATCGTTGCCAGAGCCGTTGTTTCGTTAGCCAACTTACTTACCGGGTCATACACATTCACACCGTCAACAATAAAATGATATCTATAGACGCCGTCTCGGGACTCCTGAAGAGCCGCAGACCAAACACCGGAGTCATTTTTTGTGAACTGTGGCTGCTGCTCGCCAGATTGAATATCTCCTGCAATCTGCACTTTTTTCGCTTGTGGAGCATAAATACTGAACAGAACCTGCCCGTTACCAAGAACCCTGACCGACTGTAATGTATCATTAGGCGTAGGAGTATGCCTCCATTGGGCAGTAACTGGAATTGTGATCATGGTACTCATCAATCCAAATAAGAATAACAAGGTCGTTTTCATATATTTTTGTTTTTAATCGTATAGGCAAATATACAATAATTATTTATGGATTCTCCCCCTTTCATGATCTTAATAGTTCCTACACAAAAAGTACATATTCCTCGAACAAGAAACCAATCGACGATTTCAGAAAGATCCGAATAAATATTATGATAAGTGGCCGCTTTCACCATTTCTTATACTTTGCAATCATGATAACGGGATTGTCTTCCTCATTGAGATCGGCATTATAAATCGTAACCCTAAAAATTTTATTGGTTTCTTTATCATACATCAGATCGGTTCTTTCCACATCAGAATCCATCTTGAAATCAAAATCTTTCTTCGCAGTCTGCATGAAATAATAACGATCTGTCATAACATTGGGAAAAAGAAATATTTCGGGATTCATGGTTTGTACAGACGGCTTCCTTACGATAAAAGGGATCAAACCCGCATCAGGAGAATACTTATATATAGTGTTAGCAGATATTTCATTAAGCAACCAACCGTCTCTATAGGGAATCATTCTCTTATTGTATATTGAAATTCAGTAAACGTAAAGATATATTTCTGTAAACCTCCCCCTATTTTTATCGATTTATATAATATGAGTCGATAAATAGGTGAATGCAAATAGAAAAATTATTCCGGACTTATACAAAAATTCTTCCACAGAAAAAAAAAAATACAAGTAATGAATAAGGTTTGAAAAGAATAGACCTAAATTCTCTATTCTTACTCTGAACGAATACTATCTACCGGATTGACATTTGCAACATGCCAATTCTGTAATGACACCGTTACCAAAGTAATGGTTGTAACCAACAGAAAAGCCAACATATAAATCCACCATGAAAGAGATATCTTATCAATAAAACTCTCTTGCCAACGCTGCACAAAATAGTAAGACAGTGGGACAGCAATTACAAAACAGACAATAGAAATCTTCAGATAAGTTTTATTAAACATCAGAAGCAACTCCCTAACCGAAGCACCAAAAACTTTCCGAATACCTATCTCCTTATGTCTATACTCGCTTTCAAACATCACAACGCCCAACACACCGATCAGAGAAATCAACACGGTCACAAGACTGAAAAAAGTAATCTGTCTTCCCGTATGCAATTCCTTTTGATACAGATTTTCTTGAATATCATTCATCAGATGCATTTCAAATGGATAATCAGGATCAATTTCATGTAAAGCCTTTTCTACCGCCTTACGAAGTTTACTGTAATCAGTTCCTTGTCGCATACGAATCATCAATGATAATAACGGACCAACCTGATACTGCTTCCCTACACAGAAAGCAAATGGTTCAGTGATACTCCGGGAGGAATTATATTTCATATCAGGCATAAAGCCCACTACCTGACCACGCGTATGATAATCACCCATATCGAAAGACAAAACACTTCCTGCCTCAAGACCGAATTGCTTGCGTCCCATTTCATTAAATATATAAGTATAATCATTGTTCAACGCTTCGCCAGACAGAAAATCTCGCCCAGATAGAGGTTTCAATCCTAAAACTTTCAATATTTCCGGCTCAGCCTGCACCATACAGAAGTTAATCATTTTGCCATTATACATCCGTCCCATGTGGGGATATTCATCAGTGCTTCCAACAACAGACGAAACGCGACTCACCGCTTCAATATCGCTCAATTCTACCAGTTTTTGTTCAAGCAACAAAGAATTATTACTTAATTTATT
>JAQWBH010000191.1 GCA_028707405.1 Parabacteroides sp.
CGAAGGATAGCCGATACTTGGCTGACGAATAACAACGATGCAAGTATATCGCGGATCTTCGGCCGGAAAATAACCGCAAAATGCCACTTGATGACCCGCTGACCTGTAAACGCCCCCTTGTGCAATCTGTGCTGTTCCTGTTTTGCCTGCGATTCTGACAACATCCGAGTGAACCGCTTTACCGGTACCTTTCTCAACTACATTCTCCAACATGCCCCGAATAATAGCTAAAGTAGTCTGTTTGCAGATAGAATCCTTTACCACTTCCGTTTCAAACTTTTGTACACACTTCCCGTTACGCATGATCTCTTTTACAAACATCGGCCTTACCATTGTCCCATTATTAGCTATCGCATTAAAAAAGGTCAATATATAAATTGGTGGAATCTGTGTCTCATAACCAAATGACATCCACGGCAAAGTCGTTTTCGACCAAGGATTACGGCGATCATTAGGCATACGAATCTTGGCTCTGCCGGCTCCAGGAATTTCTAAATGAAGATTTGCATTTATTCCTGTCCTGTATAGACCTTTCGCATAACGCATCGGGTCCTTCTCATAGGCCTTAAGTATAGTTTTGGCGACACCTATATTGGATGAATACCATATTGCCTGTTCTACAGAGATACGATGATATCCTCCCTTATCGGCATTATGATCGGTCATACGTGCTCCTCTGTACATATACACGCCATTACCGACATCCACTGTATCTGTCGGATGACAAAGACCATCATCAAGAGCCACCATAATTGATGCCACCTTAAAGGTCGACCCGGGTTCAGTTTCATCGGCAACCGCATGATTTTTTGCTTCTGCATAGACTCCCTCACGTACCCGTTCCATATTCGTAATTGCCCTAATTTCTCCGGTAGCCACTTCCATAACGACCGCTGTTCCAGAAACAGCATCAATCTCCTTAAGTTTATCCATCAATGATTTTTCGGTGATATCCTGAATATTCAAATCGATCGTTGTCCGTATATCCATACCATCTATAGGCTCAATCTCGACCACATTTGTCCATCCCCCCGCAACACGGCGGACAGCACTTGTTCCTGCCACGCCCCGCAAGAGACTATCATATTGTAATTCCAAGCCATTTTTTCCTCTGGTTACCCCGATTGACATATCAATATCACCATAAATATCCCCAATTGTTCGTGAAGCAAGCGTACCAAACGGTTTCTGACGTTGAACCATCTCTTTAGTATAAAACCCGCTTTTATTCCGGTTTAGTCTCAAAAATGGAAATGTTCTTAACTCTTTCAAATCAGAATAGGATATGCGACCTTCAATCAAAGGATACTGCCGATTATTCTTTTTCATCCTCAATCCTTTCAAAAGATAAGCGCGATAACCGGCCGGTGTACGATTCTTAAATTTGCGAGAAAGACAAATAGACAATGAATCAATGCCATTGCTTTTTGAATGCATAAAAGAATCCTTACGCAACCCTTCCGCCTGAAAATCTATATAGGTATAAAACTGAGGGACACTGGTCGCCATCAGTTTCCCGTCAATAGAATAAATATTGCCGCGTCCCGGCAATACAATATGATTTGGTTTTTCCTGACTGGCTGCAACCTTTTCCCATTTATCCTTATCAATAAAAGCCGTTTTAAAAACACACCCCAGAATAGCAATAGCAACTATACCTATCACCACTGCCACCAAGAAATAGCAAAACATGATTCTGCTATTCTTTGGAAAATTACTATTCGGTTCAATCTCTTCTGCCATCTTATTTCTTATATAAAATATACGGCGGGGTCTTAGCTGTTTCGAGTTCAATCCCTTGATCCTGTATCAACAATTCCACCTGTGATTCCCGACTATTACTTGTTAATTCAGAAGAAATCGATAATGCTTCAAATCGTGTATCACGGAGTTTCTGTTGCAAATGATCGATTTCCCTCAATTTCTGCAAACAAGTATATCTATTACCAATAAAGAAAAACAACAACAAAACAATCAAAACGATCATACGTGTGTGGCGAAGGATAAAATCCTCCGTTAAAATGCCACCACCAATAATATACAAAAAAGAGAATTTACGTCCTCTTTTCTTTTTTACCTGCTCACTCATAAGAATCTCTCTTTTCAGCTATTCTTAATTTTGCACTCCTCGAACGGGGATTATGTTCTACCTCTTCCGCTGAAGGCACAATCACTTTATTGTTAATCAGACGGAACGGGCTTCTAATGTTTCCATAAAAATCTTGTTCCGTTTTCCCTTCACAATTTCCTGACTTCAAAAAGTTTTTCACCAGTCGGTCTTCCAGAGACTGATATGTTATAATCACTAATCGGGCCCCGGGTTTCAACACCTGTAATGTCTGTTGCAACATTTCTTTCAAAGCGCACATCTCGTCATTCACTTCAATACGCAAAGCCTGAAATATCTGGGGCAGAATCTTTTTACCTTTATCTTTACCAGTCAATGGTTCTATCGCCGTCAGAAAATCTCCAATAGTTTCAATTTTCTTAGATTCACGAACTTTTATCAATAGAGAAGCCAGCCTACGTGCTATTTTCAATTCACCATACAGATAAAACACATCAGCCAGTTTTTCCTCCGGATAAGTATTGACAATATCCGCAGCTGTCAAACCGCCACGTCTGTTCATCCGCATATCCAACGCACCTTCAAAACGAAAAGAAAAGCCACGTTCTTTATCATCAAAATGATGCGACGAAACGCCCAAGTCCGCCAATAGTCCATCGACCTTGCCCAACACCCCATAGTAACGCGTGAAGTTATACAGATAGCGAAAATTACTACGAACAAAAACGAAGCGTGAATCACCAAAAATATTCTTTTCCGCATCGGCATCCTGATCAAGTCCATAAAGAGTGCCTTCGTTGTTCAGATAGCGCAAGATTTCCCGTGAATGACCTCCACCGCCAAACGTCACATCCACATACACTCCTGACGGTTGAATATTTAATCCTTCAACACTTTCATGAAGCATCACAGGTATATGATAGCACATCTCCTTTTCTTCCATTCTCCGCTCAATGTTAAACTTCTTCTTAAACAAAGGCATGGTAGACGATTGATTTCCTACTCATTGCCTATTTGAATGTAAAAATACATATTTCTAAAGAGAACATGCAAGAATAAAATAAGAAAAGTAATAAAAAGTTATCAACAGGCTCATTTATAATGGCCATTATCATTTTCCTCTTGCACAGTTTAAAGGATTTAATTAATATTGCACAGCTGAATATATAGAGTATGCAAGAATTATATACACAGATCACATTTTCAAAAGCACCGTTTCTTTTTTCACACAAAGAACCGTGTATACTATTAGGTTCATGTTTTGTCGAGAGTATCGGTAAAAAGTTGGAAGAAAGCAAAATTCCAACAGACCTAAATCCTTTTGGTACACTATACAATCCGGCGTCTATTGCACAGGCTGTTCGTATTCTTTTGCGTCCTGAGCGCTTCACCGCTAAAGACTTATTTTTCAGCAACGATACCTATCAAAGCTTTTCGCATCATAGTCGATTCTCTTCGCCTTCGCAAGACGAATGTTTGAAAAACATCAACGAACGGTTATTTTCTTCGGCCTCTTCTATTAGAAACTGCAAACGGATGATCATTACATTCGGTACTGCATGGGTTTACAAGCTTAAAAGCAATAACCGGATTGTAGCGAATTGTCACAAACTTCCCGAAAAGATGTTCGACAGGACAAGACTCTCCGTAGATAGCATTGTTGAAGAATGGAAGGAATTACTTCTATCGCTATGGGAACAGAATCCCGAACTTAAGATTTTGTTTACTGTAAGTCCTATCCGTCACTGGAAAGACGGGGCACATAACAATCAGTTAAGCAAAGCTATCCTTCTACTCGCCATCGAACAATTACAAACAGAATTCAAAGAGCAGACTTTCTATTTTCCAGCCTATGAGATTATGCTCGACGAATTGAGGGATTATAGATTTTATGCAGATGATATGTTTCACCCTTCAGCGCTGGCTATTGAATACATCTGGCAGCGTTTTATTGAAAAGATGATGACAAATGATTCACAACAAATTATCAGAGAATGGAGCGAAATACAGAAAGCGATTAATCACAAACCATTTCAGCCACAGAGTGAAGCATACAAACAATTCATCTTGCAAACTATGTTAAAGATGAAACGACTTAATGATAAATTTCCGTACTTTGATATCCAATTTGAAATGGATGTTTTAAACAAGAAAATTGAAAACAAATAAGTAAAATAATGGAATACTCAATTAGAGAAATTGCCGGAATCATCGGAGCCGACGACTCCAAACTGCATGAAAGCAAGATCAGCATTCTGCTCACCGACAGTCGTCGTCTTTCATTTCCGGAAGAAAGTCTATTCTTTGCACTCCAAACAAAGACAAATGATGGTCACAACTATATCAAAAAGCTTTATAAACTTCGTGTACGCAATTTTGTCGTAAGCAAAATGCTTCCGGAATTTAAAACCATGGATGAAGCGAACTTTCTTCTGGTCAAAGATGCATTAAAATCTTTGCAAAAGCTTGCCGCATTTCATCGCAAACGTTTCAATATTCCTGTCATTGGTGTCACCGGCAGTAATGGCAAAACCGTTGTTAAGGAGTTCCTGTATCAACTGCTTCACAACGATTTCAACATTGTACGTTCTCCACGCAGTTACAACTCTCAGCTGGGCGTGCCCCTTTCAGTATGGCAAATGAATGACAAGAATACTTTGGCCATTTTTGAAGCCGGGATATCACAGCCTGACGAAATGGAGCGACTGCAGGCAATTATTGCACCAACTATCGGAATCATCACCAATATCGGCGAAGCGCATCAGGAAAACTTTGTCTCCGCAACACAAAAATGTTTAGAAAAACTTACGTTGTTTACTGAAAGCGAAACTATCATTTACGACGGTGACGATTCATTTATTAGCAACTGCATAGAATCGGCCTGCCTATCGCATAAAGCTATCTACTGGAGTCGTACCGACTCCGAAGCTCCATTGTTTATCGAATCTGTAGAAAAGCAGTCTGACAAGACGATTATTCACTGCACCCTCCTTGGGTTCGATCAAACCTATGAGATTCCTTTCACTGATGATGCTTCCATAGAGAATGTTTTTCAATGTATGGCTCTGATGCTCTACCTGAAGCCGAGCAGTGTTAACGATGTCGAAAAATTCAAGCATCTTGAACCTGTGGAGATGCGTCTCGATGTTAAGCAAGGGATCAATGGATGTACTATCATCAATGATACTTACAACTCCGACATCAACTCTTTAGATATCGCCCTGGATTTTCAACAGAGCCGTAACATTGGAAAGAAATTAAAAAGCACGCTTATCCTTTCAGATATTCTTCAGTCGGGTGCATTACCCAAGTCTTTATACAAACGGGTGGCCGATCTCGTTCACCGCAAAAAGGTAGACCGCATCATCGGTATCGGACGCGATCTGAAAGAATACGAAAGTGTATTTAATATTGAAAAAGAATTCTACCTTACTACAAAAGAATTCATAAACGCACCTTCATTCAGGAGATTCAAAAATGAGCTTATACTGATTAAGGGTTCACGCCATTTCCATTTCGAACAAATCTCTGATTTATTGGAAAAGAAGGTTCACGAAACCATTCTGGAAGTCAATCTAGACGCTATCGTCCATAATTTCAATTTCTATCGTTCGATGCTTAAACCAGAAACCAAGATGGTCTGTATGGTCAAAGCTTTTGGTTATGGTGCCGGCTCTTATGAACTTGCAAAAACACTGCAAGAACATCGCTGCGATTATCTGGCAGTAGCTGTTGCCGACGAAGGCGCCGAATTACGTAAAGAAGGCATTTCTATCCCAATCATTGTAATGAATCCGGAGTTCAGCAGTTTCAACGTTCTATTTGAAAATCAACTCGAACCGGAGGTCTACAGTTTTCGCCTGCTCGACGCTATGCTCAAAGAAACACGCCATAGAGGAATAACAGCTTATCCCGTTCATATCAAGATTGATACCGGAATGCACCGCCTGGGCTTTCAACCTTCGGATATGCAAGAAATCTGCAACCGTTTGAAAGAACAGAGTGGTATTGTCGTTCGTTCAGTCTTCTCGCATCTTGCGGGAAGTGATTCCGCCGTCTTCGACGATTTCACAAAGCATCAGCTTACAACTTTCACTGAAGCAGCCAATGAACTCGAAAAAGCCCTTGATTACAAAATAATCAAACATATTCTCAACACTGCCGGCATCGAACGTTTCGCCGAATATCAGATGGACATGGTTCGTCTCGGTATCGGTCTTTATGGAGTCAGTGCATCCGGTATCAAAGGACTGCAGAATATCAGTACATTGAAAACAACAATACTGCAAATTCAGGATGTTCCTGCAGGCGACTCCATAGGCTACAGCCGGAAAAGCTATGTCAAGCGCAACTCGCGAATAGCCATCATCCCTATAGGTTATGCCGATGGACTCGATCGCCACTTCAGCAATGGTGGAGGCGAAGTTGTCATTAACGGCAAACGTTGCCCGATCATTGGCAATATATGTATGGACACCTGTATGATCGACGTAACGGATATTGATGTTCAAGAGGGCGATACGGCCATCATTTTCGGTGATGATCTTCCGGTCAGCGAACTGTCGGATAAGCTGAATACGATTCCTTACGAAATACTCACTTCCATATCACCGCGCGTCAAACGCGTCTATTATCAAGAATAGTATATGCTCATAAAGATCTATCCGGAGAATCCGAATCCAAAAGAAATAGACAAGGTCGTTAAAGCCCTGCAGGACGGCGGCCTTGTCATTTATCCGACTGATACCGTTTATGCGATCGGTTGTGATGCGCTCAATGTCCGCGCCGTCGAACATATTTGCCGCCTCAAAGGCGTCAACCCGCTAAAAAGCAATCTCTCCATCATCTGTTACGACCTGTCAAACCTGAGCGAATACGCAAAAGTAGATAATACAGCCTTCAAGATGATGAAGAAGAATCTTCCCGGTCCTTTCACATTTATTCTTCCAACAAGCAATGAGCTTCCGAAGATATACAAAAACCGCAAAGAAGTCGGCATCCGTGTTCCCGACAATAATATTATACGTACTCTGGTGCAGGCTCTTGGAAATCCAGTCCTTACCATGTCTATCCGCGACGAGGACGAAGTAATGGAGTACAGCACCGACCCCGAACTCATACATGAAAAGTACGAGGACGAAGTTGATATCGTAATCGATGGCGGATACGGCGGTCTTGAAGCATCAACAATCGTTGACTGCACCTGTGAACCATACGAAATCATCCGCCAGGGTAAAGGCAAGCTCAATTAAGAACCATAATCCGTCACTTTTCTGTTGCCACTATACGTTTAGCTGTCCAGCTGTCCATATTCATCGCAGGCATTATAAAATTCGGGGCGTTCCAACAGAGCTCCACCCCAGACTCGCATCAAGCGCAAATTCATCTCGGCATGAAAACGCACTTCATCACGATAGCATTCGGGAGACAGTCGCAGCAACCAGTCAGAATTAATATAATTGGCAGGATCCTTATCGGACGTAATCTCACGAATACCATAGCGCACATCGGTTTTTTGTCACAAAATAAGGCGCCAGCAAACGAACATTCCCGGTTGTCGTAACAGATACTTCATCCCAGATCCCGGCATTACTATCTCTGACCGGTTAGCGCTGAGTGTATTTCCATCCTGAAGTGTTCAATTTTTGCAAATATACAAGATTATTTTCAAAGATGCAGGACATATTATAGTAAGAGGTAAGGACATAAAAAAAGAGGCGGGGAAAATCCTCGCCTCTTTTATATTTTGAGAGAGAAACGCAATGCTTGCGCCTCTACAGTCGTTCTAATTACTTAACGATTGCTTTTACAGCAGCTTCACCTTCAACAGCTACAACTACTACACCTGCCGGAGCAGCGATTGTTGCATTGTCTGAAGTAAGAACTGTGTTAGCTACAGTCTGACCAAGGATGTTGCTTACAACAACTTTCTTACCAGCTGCACCGTTAATTGTTACCTGACCTTCGCCAGCGATTACACTGAAGTCAGAAGCTGTTACTGTAGCAGCATCAGTTACCATATCGTCAGCACCCAGTTTCTCAACATTGAAGATCAAAGCGCCATCAGCACCTGTCTTAGCATTGTTGAACAATGACGGAGCCTTTGTGATAGTTAAGCAACCATTCTGCATCTTAACCCAACCTGCATTTTCAGGAGCAATGCTCTGACCATCGAAGTTAGATGATTCGATCAAGAATGAGTTAGCCGAACCTTCTTCAGTTGCATTTGCACCCATACCCGGATTGGTATAACGGAATGACCATGTATAATTCTTATGGTTATCACCCTTCAAAGAGCGTACTTTACCATTACCCGTATAACTGGTCTTGCCATACTTAGCGATCAAAGCAGAAGGACTCAATGTTGCAGGATCCAGAGCTGCATCAGCATCATCTAAGAAGATCAATGTATCAGTGATATGGATAGCCGGTTTGAATGCCAAA
>JAQWBH010000192.1 GCA_028707405.1 Parabacteroides sp.
AATTCTTCTGATACACGAATAGCGGGCATCTGCTGTGCAACAAGCATTTGTGTCGGACATTTTGTTTCTATTGCAGGTTGCCACTTACTGTCATCAAAATGAATATTGTTCCAGCCTGATTGTTCCAAATTTGCATCATACCAGTCGCCACTATATATATTGTTTAGGACATATGGTCCCGTGGATGTCTTCCATGATGCATCCGTTTTTACTATCTCTTTAGATCCATCCGTATAAATGATATGTAACTCACAAAGCAACGAAGGTCGTCCGCGCCAGCGAGCCGTTTCAAAATTCCATACAGCTTTCGACTGCTCATTATACCATCCGTTGCCCAGAACTCCAGCAATCACATTCTCTCCTTGCTCCAACAACGATGAAACGTCATGTGTCACATATAATAGACGCTTGTCAAAATGGGTATATCCGGGATCCATATAATTTGTCCCCACTCGCTTGCCATTAATATACATTTCATAATAACCGGCAGCGGTAACATATAACCGAGCCTTTTGTATTTTTTTATTTGCATCAAAAGCTTTTCTCAGCAAAGGAGCCGGTCTGAAATCCTTATCATGATTATCCGTAATCCATTTTCCAGACCAGTCCGACAAAGAATACATACCTGTTTCGAAAGTTGCTGTTTTTGATGTCTCCGACCGTTTACCTTTAACATCCCAAGCCGTTACATTCCAATAATATTTCGTTCGCGGCTTAAGCACCATCTCCGACGAATAAGGCGTAAGTTGTTTGGGGTTTGTTCCAATCAACACCTCATTCTTTGAAGGAACAAAATCCGGACAATTCCCTTCATATTCCCAGCTAAAGTTAGGACTCTTCGCATCAATACCTATCGGTTCATGCAAATACTCCGTTCGTAAGTTAACAGGTATGACCGCAACTTCATTGCTTTTGCAACCCAAAAGCGATAGAAAGAATAAAAAGAAAAATAGATTACGTTTCATCGCATTCTTCATTTAACTGTAAAATTATACGATCCTTGTTTAGCATTTACCACATAATAATCAGCGTCATGTCCAATAACTTTTATTGAAGACGCTTTTGCTATTTCCGTTCCGCTTTCCTTTATGATTGCATTAATTTTCTTTATCGGTATATATATCGTTGCATGACTTCCTACAGGTACCGTAACATTCATTTCAATTGAATTCTGATGATTTCTAATCTCAGAGACTACTTTCCCATATGGTGTCATATTGGAGTAATATACGTCTTCTACATCGGAAAGAACCGGTTTAATAATGAGATGTTTGTATCCCGGTTCATTCTCATCGGCATTGACCCCTGCCAATATACGGTAAAACCAAGTTAATCCGCCGCCAAGCATCGGATGATTACGTGAATCCGTTCCGTTCCATTGTTCCCATGTTGTTGTAGCTCCTTGTTTGATCCAATTGCCATAACTCGGAAAATCCCGCTTGTTCATAGCTTCAACGGCCAAATCATTCATATCATTGGCCGCCAGTGTCTCAAAGAAAAACTGCGTTCCAAGCATGCCCGTATTCAAGTGCCCTTTATATTGTTGTACTATCTCCGTACGCAAAGTACTTTTAACATTTTCCAGACGTTCTTGAGGAACACCGATCTTCAAGGCATAAATATTACTTCCATAATCTCCGTACGTTTTATTTTTAGCATCATAAAATTTACTATTGAATGCCTGTTTTACTTTGTCCGAAATATTACTGTAATATTGATAATCTTCCATTTTACCTAATGCCTTTGCCGCCTTTGCCGTATAATCCGCACAACGCCAAAGGTAGAATGTATGAACCAACTCGTCCGACGGGTTTTTATATGATGGAGCCCAGTCTCCCAAGTTCAGCCAGTACAAAGGTTTCGTTTCGTTCAGATTTGTTTTCTGCTGATACATCGTTCCTTCTTTTGTTTGCCAGGTCAACATGTGGCGAAGCTGTTCTTTCATTGCAACATAGTTTTCTTCAAGCATTTTCTTATCGCCATAATGCAGATAGAACTCCCATGGCATAATGTTCATTGCAGCTCCCCAAGCCACACCACCTCCGCAACCAGGTTGCCATGGCGCGCCGTTAGGAATGTAACCTGTTTCCATATTTTGGGCATCGCGCATATCACGAATCCATTTTGTATAGAAGGCTGCTGCATCGAAGTTGTGCATCACGGTGACGCAAGCGACTTGCCCGTCACCCGTGTAAGGTGAACGTTCGCGATGAGGACAGTCGCTGGCTATGCATCCGTGCATATTATCCAATTGCGAACGTTCCCAAATCTCGTTGATCTTGTTGAATAGATCATTGGATGTCTTAAACACAGATGATATTCTGACATCGGTATTGACGGCTTCAGCAGTCAACATGTCGTCTGTCAGATTATTAATTCCACTGATGACAGCCTTACTGAAAACATACCAAGTAAACCGAGGCGCATAACTTTCGACTGATCCTCCTTTGAAGATATATTTTTGTACACCAAGGGGCGATTCGCAAACATATTTAACGTTCAGTGTATCTCCTTTTGTTCCCCGTATGTTCTTAAAGTGAATCCATCCTGAAATTTCTTTTCCGAAATCAACTGCGTATGTACCGTCATTCTGCTTTACCACAGAAAGAGGATGAAGTACTTCAGTCACTTTATCAGTCGGAGATGTATTTGCCTTTAGCTCTCCGCTCGGTGCCTGGCGTAATACCACCGTTTCCCATCGCGAATCATCGCAAAGCGTTGTTGCCCAGTTGTCAGTTTCTCTATTAGCATCATATATCTCACCATCATAAACGCCGTTCATGATGATTGGAGATGCTTTAACTTTCCATGTGTTATCGCTATATACATACTGCTTCTTGCCATCTTTATAGGTGATTTCTATCTGACACAAGAAACGGGGAGAGCCAAAAGACGATACCCAGTGTGAAGTGCAGTCATAGAATCCATCACCAACGATTGCTCCTGCCACGTTTTTCTTTTGCAATAGGCTTGTAATATCATACGATAGATACAGAACGCGATATCCGCGGAAATTGTTGTCGATAGCAATGCCGGCATTCTTAAGATCGTTGCGAACGGTATAATTTGTAAAGTTTGGAACCAGGCAATCATTCCCCACTTTCTTTCCATTGATATAAAATTCAAAATAACCAAGTCCGGTTACAAATGCTTTTGCCGATTTTATTTCTTTATTGACTGTAAATGTTTTTCTAAAAAGAGGAGCCGGATAGGACGGGTAAGTCTGTGGCTTAATCTGCTCCTTTTCTATAATTTTCCTAGGTTCCTCTCCTTGCCAGGGTGCTCCAATCCACTGAGCCTTCCATTCTCCGGAAGAAAGTAATCCCATTCCCCAATGAGAAGTTTCGCTCCATGATGATGCGTTGTCTTTACTGTCCCAGACCATAACTTTCCACCAGTAGTCTTTTGAAGAGAGTAGCCTGCACCCCTTATAAGAAACAAGATAAGAATCTGAAGAATATATTTTTCCACTATCCCAAGCATCGAATTTGCTTTTCTGCAGATTCTCTTCGGATGATGCAACAACGATCCTATAGGCTTTCTGGCTTTCACCTCTTACTGTCGCTGTAGTCACTTCGTTAATCCAGGATAGACGGGGGGATTGAACATCCACTACTCTCGGATTCTGCATATATTCACACGTTAGTGTTGTAGGCCTGATATTACTATTACCTGTACAAGGAATAGAGATAAACATCATCATACACATAAAACAGATAATAGTCATTAAGGAAAATCTCTTGTTTCTCATGCGATTGTATTTTTTAATTTTTATTTCACTACCTCTTTTATCCTTTTCAAAAGAATCTATAAAAATCCCTTATGGCCAAGAGCTTAATGCTCTTCTGTCATAAGGGATTAACAAAATTAATATCCGGGATTCTGTGTCAATTTATTATTTATTTCCAACTCTCTTGTAGGAATAGCATAAATCATACGAAAATCGTCAATCTTAAAGCAACCATCATTATTAGTTGATTTAACCCAAGGATATTGTTCCTTAATATATTTACCATATTCGGTCATTACCGATTTAACCAATCCTGTACGTTTGAGATCACTCCATCGTTGATTTTCAAACGCCAATTCATGTTTCATCTCGTTGGCCACTGCAATTAAATCACAACTGTTCAACGGCTGTAATCCGGCGCGTACACGGACTTGATTAATATAAGGAAGTGCTTCAGACGCTTTTCCTTCCTGTACCAAACATTCTGACAGAAGTAATAATGTACCGGCATAACGATAAATCGGGAAATTCTCATTAGCACGCAAACTGTAAGTATATGGTGGATGATAATATTTCTTTACCATATAACGATAATCCTTCCCAGTCGGACAAGTATAATTCTTCGCATCTGCAATCTTCTCATAATAGAAATTGTCACCCTCGGAGTGACCTTCAACTACAACAATCGAAGCAGGTAAACGCAAATCGCCTTTCTCATAAGAATCAACCATCCTTTTAGTAGGAACAACCCAGCCACCGCTTGTACCAGCATAGTTTGAGCCACTTATACCCATCATATCGACCAAATTACTACACTTAGGAGCGAATCTCCAGGCGAACGTACTGTATTGATCAGATGAGCCATCTTCTGTGTATTGAACTTCAAAAATTGTTTCTTTAGTATTCTTATTTTTCGGATCAAAACACTCAGCATAATCGCTCAACAAACCGTAGTTCATTTGCGTAATTGCTTTCAAATCTGCTTCTGCTGCTGAATAGTCCGGAGTCGGTTTTGTCATGTTCACGTAAGCGCGCAGCATCTTTGCTGCACCCATGGTAGCGTGTCCACCATTATCATCCGGAAATTTTGCAGGGATTGGCAAACCCAAAGAAATCGCATTATTTACATCATCTAATATCTGAGTATAACATTGCTCCAAAGAAGAACGTTCCAGAAATACACCCTCTGCACTTGTCACTTCATGCAAAGTCAAAGGAACACCACCAAAACATTTAACTAAATCAAAATAATAAAAGGCTCTCAAAAATAAAGCTTCTGCTTTGTATGAGGACTTATCAGCATCCGACATTTTCGAAGCTTCTGCTCTGTCAAGTATAGTATTCAGTTTTGCAATATTTGAATAATCAACGGTCCAACGATCACGAATACATCCGGCATTAGCAGAAACCTCATCATCAATAAATAATGCCGGCTTTTCATAAGCACTATACGGACCACGATCGCCGTAATAAATGGTGTAAAATGCATTATCGGAACGCTGTTCGTCCATAAACATTCCATCATTTACAATGCTGCGCAAACCCGTATAAGCTGCATTCACTGCCTGCTCAAACTGATCTGCAGTCTTATAGAAAGATCCCGACGTAACGGAAGTTTCAGGATACAATTCCAAAAATGATTCACTGCAAGAGGAAAAAAATAATCCTCCTATCATTACTAATATAATTGATATCTTTTTCATTGTATTCATCATTTAAAATGAAACATTAAGACCTGCGGTATAAACACGAGATACCGGATATGATGTATGATCTACACCGTAATAGCTCAACCCACTTGTGCCACTACGGCTAACTTCCGGATTCATACCCGGATATTTAGTCAATGTCAACAAGTTTTGTCCTGTAACATAAAGTCTCACTGACTTTACATATGGATTATGTTTCAGCGGTATCGTATAACCAACTGTCAGATTTTTTACCATCAGATAAGAGCCATCAAACACCCAACGAGAGTTTGTGAACCTAAACAGTTCGGTTGTTCCAGACATCGTACGCGGGATTTCACCTTTACCCGGATTCTCCAACGAACGCCAACGATCGGCTACGCATTTGCGAACATTAAATACACCATCGATATTTTCTGTCCATTCATATGTCCCATCAAGAATATCATTTCCTACCGAACCAGCAATAACCAAACTTGCATCAAAGTTATTCCAACTAAAATTATTGGTTATACCATAGATGAAATCCGGATTAGGATTACCAATGTAAGTTTTATCTTTTGAATCGATAACGCCATCATTGTTGACATCTTTCATACGAACGGTACCAACAGCTGATGAAGCATGTTTAGGTTGACTATCATATTCCTGTTGAGTCATATAAACGCCATCATAGACATATCCATAAAACATACCCAACGGTTTCCCTACTGCAGTGCGATTATAATCGACCTGATTATTATATCCTCCAATAGGTGTGTTATTAGTGCCTAATTTAACGGCCTTGTTTCTATCGAATGAAATATTAAAATCGGTACTCCATTTTAACTTACCGGTCATATTCTTCGTCTGCAAGGTAAATTCATGTCCCCAAAAATGGAATTCACCAATATTTGACTGGATGCTTGAGAAACCTGAAGAATAAGGAATATCTATCTGATACAATAATCCGTTTGTTTTCTTATGATAATAATCATACATAAAGTAGATACGATCATTAAACAAACCCAAGTCCAACCCTATATCCCATGATTTAGTCGTTTCCCATGTCAAATCACTATTGCCAATACCATTCAACTGACGACCGGCAACAATTGCTCCGTTATTAACATAATTCGTTGTTGAAACAGAAGCTATAGAAGGATAGTTACCGATATTATTGTTACCGACTTTACCCCAGCTGGCACGTAATTTCAAGAAACTGATATCTTCATACTTTTTCATGAAATTTTCTTCGCTCATTACCCAACCACCAGATACAGACGGGAAGTTTGCCCAGCGAGCATTTGACCCAAATCGAGAACAACCATCACGACGGAACGATAACGAGAGAATGTATTTATTTTTATATTCATAATTCAGACGAGCCAACCATGATGCCATAGCCCAAGTCGATTTGTCACCGCTGCCCACCTTTGTTGTTGCAGCATTAAAGAAGCCTACCGCGTCATCCGCATAGTCAGAAGCATTAATGGTAGACGAAATATCATTCGATTTCTGAGCAGAATAACCCAATAATACATCTACATCATGCACTCCTAAGAATGTTTTCTTGTAGGTCAACATATTTTCGACCAACCATGTATAATAATTATATGTGTAGTAAGAACCATATGCCGGATTAGGTGGAGCAGAAAACATAGCACCACTTACCCAAGAAGGTACCCATTTTTCCTGCGATACATTTCCTACATCTCCATTACCGCTGATACGATACTTTAATCCATCAAGAATCTTTATCTCTGCATATCCGGTAGCTGTTCCACGAATTCTTTTTATTGGATTCTCTCTATCACGCAATACCAGATACCAGTTAGGATTACCAAACATGCCCGGCTGACTGAATGAGATAGGATAAGTTCCATCATCATTCTTGTACTTCAATTGGGGATCCATCAAAAAGGCAGAACCAATAATTTGACGATCAATGCCCAAATTATCCTGAATCTGTTCTTTGATATATGATCCCGATAAATTCAACCCAAAGGTAATTCTGTCACTTGCTTTAAATTCATTATTCGAACGCATAGACAAACGCTTCGAATAGGAATTAATTACCGTTCCTTCTGTATCATTATAGTTAACATTCACGGCAGACTTAACAACATCTGTTCCTGTCTGTAATCCCAAATTGTAATTCTGCGAATGAGCTGTACGAAGCAAAACCTTATACCAGTTCGTTCCGTCCTGTACAGAAGACGGATTAGTATAAATACTAGGAACGGGAGTCGTTGAGCCTTCATATTTTTGTGCATCTTCATAATACCCTTTCTTAAACTGAGCAAATTCCTGAGCATTCATAACATCAGGCATCCCTCGGTTGGAAACAGATTCGATACCATAATTCGCTGTCAGCGTAATGTTTGTTTTACCTTTTTTTCCTTGCTTTGTTGTTACCAAAATAACCCCGTTAGCCGCACGCGAACCATAAAGAGTGGTCGATGCTGCATCTTTCAAGATAGAGATTGATTCGATTTCATCAGGTGACAATGATTCAAGACCTGAGCTTGTAGGGAAACCATCGATAACAACCAATGGACTGTTGCCTCCATTGATAGAAGCCTGACCGCGAATACGGATTGACAGGTTCCCATTTGGTTCTCCGGAATTATTTAGAATCTGGACACCGGAAAACTTACCTTGCAGTTTTTGTGTAATATTTGAGACCGGCATATCATTCAGCTCATCAGTATTAATTTTGCTCATTGCGCCTGTTACCGAACGAGCTTTCTGAGTACCATAAGCAACAACGACAACCTCATTTAATGCAGTCGCATTATCTTTCAAAATTACGTTTATGCTTGTTTGATTTCCAACTTTAATTGCCTGAGTCGTTAAACCAATAAACGAATACTCCAATGTTGAATTGCCGGAAGATACATTTATGCTATATTTTCCTGCAGCATCCGTTATTGTACCATTTGTAGTCCCCTTTTCAACCACATTAGCACCGGCAACAGGTTCGCCCTGAGCATCCGTAATAACGCCTACGATTCTTTTAACCTGTTGTAAAGCTTCTACAACCTCACGAGATTTTGTATCTTCCTTATACAATACAATATGCTT
>JAQWBH010000193.1 GCA_028707405.1 Parabacteroides sp.
AGATTAGATTACCTAAAAGACGAAGCATACAACTTTATTCTGACTTCTTCTAAGAGTTACCCTCGTGAAAGCATTGTGCTTTCATTTTCTGGTGGTAAGGATTCAACCGTTACGGCTGACCTTGCTGTAAAATCATTATCCGATCCAAGCTTGGTGCATATCTTTGGCAACACTACTTTGGAATTCCCTTATACAATTGAGTATGCGACACGTTTTCGTAAAAATAATCCGAAGGCGATTTTTAAGGTTGCCAAAAATAAGGAACAGGAATTCTATCATGTGTGTTCCGATATTGGCCCACCTGCAAGAATGTTAAGATGGTGCTGTTTTATGTTTAAAACAGGCCCGATTTCTCGTGTGATAAATAGTTTGTATCGTGATAAGAACATTCTTACTTATTATGGCATACGAAAATGTGAATCGGTAAGCCGTAGTAAATATAATCGAATTGAAGATAATGCCGAAACAATAAAAATTCAACAACAGAGAGTTGCTTCTCCGATTTTCTTCTGGAAGGACATTGACATCTGGTTGTACATACTCGGAGAGAAAGTGGATTTTAACGATGCTTATCGTCTGGGATATGATCGTGTTGGCTGTTGGTGCTGCCCGAATAACAATGCAAGAGCTGAATTTTTATCGAAGATTTACATGCCGGAGCAATATAAAAAGTGGCATGACTTCCTCGTTGACTTTGCAAAGAAAATAGGCAAACCCGATCCGGAAGAATACATTGACTCAGGCAAATGGAAAGCAAGGCAAGGCGGAAACGGTGTAGAAGCTGCGAGCGACGTCAAAATCAGATTTACAAACTGTACAACAGAAGATCATGCAAAAGTTTATCAGCTTAAAAAGCCGGTGGATGATTGCTTTATCGGGCTGTTTACTCCATTCGGTAAGATTGCCCCTGAGCTTGGACGCAAAATGATTAATGAGGTTATTGTAGTTGATATAAAAACAAATGTGCCGATTTTGTCTATACAGCCATTCTCACAGGATGGGTATGATTATGCTGTCAAGGTTAAAACCATGAATGTTGCAAAACATGAAGATTTACAGCGCATGGTTGGCTATCAGGTCAGGAAATTCAATGCATGTCGTAAGTGCTTAAAATGCGAATCACTGTGCAAATTTGGAGCAATTTCTATCATCGGTGACAAGTACTATATCAATGACCAAAAGTGCAGACGATGTAAGATGTGCGTTACAGCAAAATACCTTGATGGTGGTTGCTTAATGGATCGCTATTTGAAAACAAAAGAATAAGTGAAAGATTATTTGTATTAGCTTGCATAGCGACAAATCCAAATTTGTCATGGGGTATTAAATTATGAAAAAAAGATACAGGCTTATCTTCTCTATTATTACAGCCGTTGTTGCGATTGCTCTCACAATTTCTGCTACGCTAACGATTGATCATGTCAATAAAACTGCACAAAGGAACTGCTTTCAGGAACTCGAGCGAACGTCTTATAACCTTGCCCGAGAAATTAAAACACAAATGGATTCTGATTCGAGCATGCTAACCGCACTATCGCATTCAATATCTCATTATGATGATTTAAACAGTGTTGAATGCCAAAATGAAATGGACGCATTTATGTCTCAGTTCCAATATGCTTCCTATATGGCGATACTCACCCCTGATGGGCAAATGATGAAGCAGGACGGCACAACAACCTTGTCCCCGCTGGTATATGCGGACGAGGTGCAGAAGGGCGCTTATATTTCACAGAAATGTTCGGATTTTTTTGATGACACGGATTCTATCGTATATAACTGTACCCCAATCAAGAGAGGAAATGAACCGATGGGAATGCTCTATATGGTCGTTTCCTTGGAAAGTTTTCCAAAGATGTATTCAACCGATGTTTATGACGGGAAAACCTATGTCTATGTGATAGACGGTACGTCCGGCGATTTTTTAATGGATACCTGGCACAAATCACTGGGCAATATTTCTGAAATGACGGGGCGTGAGCTCCTGCCCGGTTATAGCGTTTCCGAGGCGTCAGACGATGTGAAAAACGGCAGAAGCGGCAAATTTGGGTTTGTTTCTAAAACCACAGGCCAAGTTTTGTATATGCTGTATGCCCCGATTGGAATCAATAACTGGAGCGTGATGTTGACGGTTGATCAGGAATCTGCAATGGAACTGTCCAATGATATCAGCGAAAGCCTATATCGACTGGCTTTTATTGTCGGCGCTGTTTTGCTGGCCTACATGATAACGGTTACGGCAATGATTTATTATCTTTACCGCAAGACCTACCGCCAAGGGCGTGAAGATCAGATAACCGGGCTTTTAAACCGGAATGCCTTTGAACGGTATATCACCGCCAACCGTGATACAACCTTTGAAGAGCTAACCTGCATATATATGGATGTGAATTGGTTACACGAGATAAACAATTTGTACGGACATGATGCCGGTGACCAGATGTTGCGCACGCTTGCCAGACTCATTCTCGCAGAGTTCCCAGCATCCGCTGTTTACCGTGCAGGCGGCGATGAATTTGTGGTAATATATGATGGAAAAGAACATGATAAGTGCCCGCAGAAAACTATGCAAATACAGGAGCAGATGGAAGAACTGGAATACTCAGTTTCGGCTGGGCTGGTATACCGCAGAAATGAATCAGGATTGTCTCGTATTATCAAAGAAGCGGACGAAAAAATGCTCGAAAACAAGAAGATTTATTATAAAGCGCATGACCGTAGGCGCAGTAGACATGATAATTAGTCGTGAATTTTACGGTGCATATGGTGGCTGGACCATATGGTTATGATGAGCAAAATGAGCACAATTTCACGCATTGTACAAGATGGAATGAATTAAAAGGAGCAACATTATGAAATTTAGAGCGCATGATACGTTTTTTATAAGAAAAGGCTGGCTAAATAAAGGAATGCGAAATGTTAATGCGGATCATGCCGTTTTTATGGGGGCTAACGGAAACCCAATGGACATTTTAGGCATTGGTGCAAACATGGTTAAAGCCCTCAGATATTGGTTACAAGCTGTTAAGTTGACAACAGAGCCAACAGCCGGACCAAAAGAACAAACATTTACTCCGTTTGGAGAGCTTGTTTTTGAAAATGATCCTTACATAGAAGAAATGGGAACACTTTGGTTACTTCATTATAAACTTGCAAGCAATCAGCCGGAGGCTACTTCTTGGTATTTCTTCTTCAATGAGTTCAAGATGAATGAATTTACAAGAGAAGATTTTGTAAAGCAGCTTAATAACTATATCCGTATTAACGGTGAAGAAGTATCCGAACGCTCATTGGAGGATGATTATAACTGCATAATAAACACCTATGTTCCCCGTATTAAATCAAATCCCGAAAAGGTACAACCGGAAAGCAACATTGATTGTCCTCTTGGTGAACTTGGCTTAATTGATATTAGCAATAAGAAAGAAAAGATTTATAAAAAATCAACGCCCAAAAAAGATACTCTACATCCATTGGTGGTTTTGGCAGTCATTTTAGAACAGGCAAACGGCAAGGAAGAAATAAAAATATCCTCTATACAGAACGATCCTTGTAACGCAGGCAAGATTTTTAATCTGGATATCATCACCCTTACAGCTCTGTTATACAAGATAGAACTGATGGGATATATAAAGGTTGTGCGAACCGCAGGTTTGGATGTAGTACGCATTGTAGACCACAACATCAATTTTTTAGGGTGTGTCAGAGAATACTATCGCACAATCAATAATTAGTACACAGACGGGAGAATGTAACCATGTTAAATAACAAAATAGAAGTTGCAAAGGGTTTTCAAACTTCTGTCAATATAGCGTATGATATACATAACGAAAATAAGGTTGCTGCCTTTATTCCTACTATGTCATCGCTGGATATATTTGAAGATGTTTTACTCAGCACAGCACCAAATTCAACGGATCGTGCGAGAATTCTTATTGGTGCATACGGTAGAGGAAAATCCCATATTATATTGGTCTTGCTTTCGTTGCTGCTTCAAAAAGACAAGAAGCGATTTCAGAGATTACTTGAAAAGATGAAGGCAAATAATCTTAAGTTATATGAATACACAAATGAATACTTAAACAGTAACCGAAGACTGCTCCCTATTGTTATCAGTGGAAGCAGTACGAGCCTTACTCAGTCCTTTCTTCTTGCATTGCAACAGGCTCTGAGTGAGAACGGTCTGACTGATATAATGCCGGAAACACACTTTAAGGCTTCCTTAAACACCATTGAAAGCTGGAAAACCGACTATCCGGATACCTACAAGAAGTTTCTGAAAGCTCTTAACGAACCGATAGATGATTTTGTGATTGCTCTCAAAGAGTACAATGTTGAAGCTTACGAAAAGTTTATTGAATTGTACCCGACATTAACTTCCGGTAGCACCTTTAATCCTTTTCTCGGCTTTGATGTCGTAGAGTTATATGAAAAGGTTGTTGATAAGCTCAAAGACAAAAAATATGACGGTGTTTATATTATATATGACGAATTCAGTAAATACCTTGAAGCCAGTATTGGTAACGCAACAATAAGCGATATAAAGTTGCTTCAAGATTTTGCGGAAAAGTGTGTTCGCAGCGAGAACAAGCAAATGCACCTTATGTTGATTTGCCATAAGGATATTGCAAATTATATTGACAATAACCTTCCAAAAGAAAAAGTCGATGGCTGGCGTGGCGTTTCCGGACGGTTTAAGCATGTCAACCTTCATAATAATTTTTCTCAGATGTATGAAATCATCTCAGAAGTTATATTGAAAAAACAACCGGCATGGAATACCTTTGTAGTGGAACATATGCCGAAATTTGACGACCTTAAGCACAGATTTACTACAAACGGTCTTTTAGACAGCAAGGACGAAGTAGGTGTTAATTCTGCTATTATCGGATGCTATCCGTTACACCCTATTTCGACATTTATTCTACCAAGGCTATCTGAAAAGGTAGCTCAGAATGAAAGAACATTATTTACATTTCTGTCCTCCGAAGAAAAATTCTCACTCTCCGCTTTTCTGGATACAGCTGAGGGTGATTTTCCCATGCTTACTCCCGACTATCTCTATGATTATTTTGAACCACTATTTCGTAAAGAGCCATATACAAGCGACATCCATAAGATGTACAAACTAACCTCTAACATTTTGAAAAAGGTTACACCGAATGGTATAAGTTCAAAGATTGTAAAGACGTTATCGTTAATATATATAGTTGAGCAGTTTGAAAAGCTGCCTCCAATCTACGACATAATTGTTGACGCTTACAGAGATTGTGTTGAAGATACTAAGCTAATCAGTAATGCACTGGAAGACCTTATAAACAAGGACTGCATTGTTTATTTAAGACGAAGCAATAATTATCTCAAGCTGAAAGAAAGCAGCGGCATTGACATTCCGGGTGAAATATCAAAACATATTGAAAGTACAAAGGCTTCAACATCTGTAAAAGAGATTCTCAACAAATCTTCTTTTGACAGCTACATGTACCCTACAAGATATAATGATGAACATGAAATAACCCGATATTTTGATTTCTTGTTTATTGATAGTAAGGAATTTTGGAGTGTTGATGACTGGAATCTTAAAATAAACGATACAATGGCAGATGGTGTTGTATATGCTATTATTCCAGAAAGTGCAGAAGAAATAAAAAGAATTAAAAGAGCGTTGGCAGACGGAAATTGTAATCACGATCGCATTATCTTCTGTATTCCACGCAAATATCAGAACATCGAAAAAATTGCTTATGAATATAAAGCGGTAACAGAACTGAAGGCATTAGTTGTAGATGATGAGCTTCAAAGCGATGAATATGAAATTTACATTGAGGATTTAGAAGAAGTTATCAACACGTTCATTACTTCTTATGCAAGACCGGAAAACAGAAGCTCTGATTATTACTACAACGGCAGAAGACAGCGGTTGTATCGTAAGGCTCAGATGTCTGCTTTGCTATCAGATATTTGTGAACAAACATATCCTCATGCCCCTACCATTAACAATGAATCGATCAATAAAAATGTCCTACCAACTGTTGCGGTCAACAGCAGAACAAAACTTCTTAACGGATTGCTTAATCCAATGCTTGAAGCGAATCTTGGACTGACAGGCACCGGGCAGGATGTATCTATAATGAGAAGCACTTTGATACAGACCGGAATTCTGTTAAATCCGGATTCCACTCCGGAACTTAATATCACACCGGAAGATCAGAATATTACTTATATGCTCAACACAATCCAGGCATTCTTTGCAGAAGCGGGAATTAACGGAGAGCAAAGTTTTGGAACGCTGTATGAGCGTTTAACATCCCCGCAATTTGGTATAGGATTAAAGGCTGGAGTTATTCCGATATATGTAGCTGTAATCCTGCACTTAAACCATTCAAATATAGTTGTTAAAAATGGTAATTCAGAAATGAAATTATCAGCAGAACTCTTGAACGGCATCAATGAAAGCCCTCAAAAGTATTCTGTAATTCTTGAAGATTGGAATGACGAAAAAGCTGCATATCTGGCTAATCTCGAACAGCTTTTTTTGCAGGATATACATGAACAGGAAAAGGCATATAACAGCTTTGCTTACATTGTATACGCCATGAATCGCTGGTATATGTCATTGCCGAAATATGCTAAGGAAATGTCAAAAACATATTTGGGTGTCAATGCACATGAACCATTTAAGAAAATATCTTCCTCTCATGTGCGTTTTATTAAGAGCTTAAAACAGCTTGATAATATTAACCCAAGAGAATATCTCTTTGAAAAGATTTTTACTGTGTTTGGTCTTGATGGTTTTCATGCAGATGTTGTGGACAGCATTGCGCAGACGAAGCAAGAATACGATTCCTCTATTTCAAGATTACTTAAATCCTTGATTTACGATACAAAGGCTTTGTTTACACCTAAAGGCTCTCCCGTTCAAGGCTCTCTTACTTCTATCATTCAGGATTGGTATAGCTCCCTAAAGGAAACAACCATTCAACATCTTTTTGCCAATAATGAAAACCATACGCTTGAACTTATGAAAACCATTACCAATGACGAGAGTGCATTTATTCAAAGACTGGCAAAAGCCATAACCGCTTTGCGTGTTGAAGATTGGAATGAAGCAACAATTAAAACATACAACAGCGATTTGGCTGCGTTCAAAAAAACTGTTGAGGAATATAACAGTCAGGAAGTGTTGGACACCAAGGCAACAGACACATATAAGTTAATTACCACAAACAGCGATGGTCAAGAAATTGTTAAGAGCTTTAGTCATACAGAATATACGGATAGAGCTAAATTACTATTTAACGAGATTACAAACTCTATTGATGAAATGGGACAGTCAATTTCCGAACAGGAAAAGCGTCAAATACTGATAGAGATACTTGAAAAGTTATGCTAAGAGAGGTGAATTTAATGGATTATACCGCTTATTTTGACAACGCAGCAACTACCTTTCCAAAGCCCGAAGACGTATACAGTTTCACAGATCACTTCTATAGAGAGTGTGGTGTTAATGTAGGTCGTGGGCAGCACAAACTTGCAGCCAAAGCATCCGCAATGTTACAGGAAACAAGGAGTGGATTACTTGAACTGTTTCATTGTCCGAACAAAAAGGTTGTATTTACCCACACAGCAACAGAAGCACTTAACCTTATTCTTAAAGGTTTGAATATTGCCGATAACTTTAATGTTTATATCTCACCTTTTGAACACAATGCCGTGACGAGAGTGTTGTATTCACTACAAGGTGTTTACAAAATCAATATTATTCAGCTTGCCTTTGATAAAAACACTATGCAGTTTGATATGGCTCGGATAAAAAATCAATTTGCAGGAAAGCAACCACACTGGATGATTGTGAGTCATGCAAGTAATGTGTGCGGTGTTGTTGCACCTATTCATGAGCTATCTGCTTTATCAAAGCAATTTGGAGCAATTAATGTGATTGATATGTGCCAGACAGCAGGCTTAATTGATACTGATTTAAATAGCGAAAACATTGACTTTGCAGTTTTTGCAGGACATAAGACATTATACGCTCCCCTTGGTGTTGCAGGAATTGTCAGTAGCTTTAACATTAAGATCAATCCGCTTATTTATGGTGGAACCGGTGTGGATTCTGCAAATCAGTCATTACCGGATGCCATACCGGAACGATATGAGGTGGCAAGTCCCAATGTTCTGGCTCTTTCGGGACTGCATGCCGCACTCGATTGGATAAAGAAAATTGGCATAAATAACATCTATCAAACAGAGCAGCAAAACTATTTAAGGCTTATTAAAATTCTAAAACAGTATTCAAATATCAGAATTATCTCAAATGGACAAGCTAATTGCATTGGCGTTGTTTCCTGTGTGTTTGATGGATACAGTAGTGATAATATTGGACATATCCTAAGTGATCACAATGTTGCAGTTCGCACAGGATTACATTGCGCCCCAACTGCGC
>JAQWBH010000194.1 GCA_028707405.1 Parabacteroides sp.
GAACGATTTATTTGCGTGTCTGGCATTAAACCGAACAGAAGATTAAATGATAAACTTGTCAAGGAACTCATTGAGTTTGCAGCCATTGCTGCGTGACTCTAAACTATATTTTTAACGAACTATTGACAATAAGAGATTAATAAATACTCGTCTGTTCAATTTCTTATTGTAAAATAAAATAATTTCATTGTTTCTACAATTCGAATAACATTTATTGTTCTACCCTATTTCAATTTATTAAGTCTATAGATCGAAAAAACACTTTGGATATTAATAAAAAACAACCGGTATTTTTATAATACTTAAGTTCGTTTTTTAAGCAGGTATATAATTCTATCCTATAACTGAACATGACTGAATATCAGAAAAACAACTACTTTAAAAAGATTATTTTTTATCATTCACTTAAAACTATGATCCTATGACAAGCAACTCGACACAAAAAAAACCTATTACATTATTTTTAATCGTTATACAGGCAACTATTATTATGATATTTGCTGGTATATGTTATCCGGTTTTAGCAGTAGCCAATTCTACAAAAGGGAGAACAGCTGTTTGTGAAATTATGCAACAAAACTCTGTTAGCGGCAAAGTGACGGATACGGGGGGTAATCCTTTACCGGGAGTAACAGTTGTTATAAAGGGCACCTCAAGCGGTAGTATTACAGACACAGATGGAAATTATGTACTGCCTAATGTACCAAGAAATTCGATACTTGTATTCTCATTTGTTGGAATGCTATCCCAGGAAATAACTGTGGGAGACCAAACAAGAATCAATATAGCCATGCAAGAAGAGACCATCGGCTTACAAGAAGTGGTGGCAGTAGGGTATGGAACTATGAGAAAGGCATCGATAACCGGGTCTGTTGCTAGCACAGACGATAAAACAATTAAAAAAGCTCCGGTAACCAGTCTTTCAAACTCATTATCGGGACTATTGCCCGGTTTGACTACTTTAAACCGAACCGGAGAACCGGGAGTGAATGTTTCCGAAATCTATATTAGGGGTAGAGGAACTACAGGCAATTCAAGTCCTTTAGTTGTTGTAGACGGCGTACCCGATGAAACCGGTGCTTGGCAAAGAATTAATCAAAACGATATTGAACAGATCTCCATATTAAAAGATGCATCTTCAGCCATTTATGGTGCAAGGGCTGCCAATGGGGTAATTCTCATCACCACAAAAAGAGGATCCATCGGAAAACCTGTATTTAACTACACTTTTAATCAGGGGTTGACTCAACCAACAAGACTCCCCGAGATGGCCAATTCTTGGGAATTTGCTGACTATGTGAATACCTATCGGATTTCTCATGGTCAAGAGGCTTTTTACACGGCCGAAGAAATTCAAATTATGAAAGATGGTTCAGATCCTTTAAATTATCCCAATACTAATTGGATCGATCTAATTTTCAAAAAAGTCTCCACCCAAAGCATGCATAACATGAATGTCAGAGGTGGAACCGATAAAGCTAAATATTCGATATCAGGTTCCTACACTCATGAAAACAGTCTAGTTAAAGATGGAATTCATGAATACGGCAACTATTCAGTACGTTCAAATATCGATTTTGACATAACAAACAACATAAAATTTGGTTTGGATTTAAATGGGGGAATTGATGACAGGACTACCCCAGCTGTTGCCGGATTTGGGATGGCAGGCAGTCCTTTAATCCCGGCATTTTACCCCACAAATGGATTACCCACTTCATTACCGGGAGATATTGGTGAAAACCCTGCAATCAATTTAGCAGGTGCCGGAGGGTATAATAATAATAAAATATTCAGAACTTTCCTTAAACCATCTTTTGATATCAATATTAAACAAGTTGAAGGCTTAGGTGTTGACGGATATTTCTCTTATAGAAACGAATTCACTGAAGATAAACGTTGGAGAGAACCCTGGACGGTTTACACATATAATCGTTCAACCGACACATATAGTGAAAAGAAAGGCGGATATGTTGCCAAGCCCGACCTGAGGGAAAGGATATACAAAAGAAAAGATTACTTGGTAAACCTCCGTCTAAAATACAAGAGGACATTTGGCAATCATGATTTTGACAGTTTTATCGCAGTTGAACAAGCCGAAGGTGAATATCGGTTTCTGGAAGCGTACAGAAGGGATTTCATTTCGGGTGCTATTGAGGAATTATTTGCAGGAAGTGGAGAAAATATGGTCGCTACCGGTACCCGTTCGGAGTGGGGCAGACAAAATATATTTGGCAGGTTGAGTTACAATTACGAGGGCAAATATTTATTCGAAACCAACTTAAGGTACGATGGTTCCTACGCTTTTCCTAAAAACAAGCGTTGGGGCTTTTTCCCTGGATTTTCAGCAGGCTGGCGCATTTCACAAGAAAAATTTATGGAAAGCGCGTCATGGATCAACGACTTAAAACTAAGGGTATCCTACGGGACAATGGGAAATGACCAGATCGCGGCATTCCAATATTTGTCAATGTACAACCTGTCACCCATTGGAACTCACTTCGGTCAAGGGACACAAGCAATTTTAACTTCAGGCGTTGCTCCCAATGAAAATATCACGTGGGAAGTGGCCAAAAATGCTAATATCGGACTTGATGCTACATTCTGGGAAGGAGGATTAGGGTTGACACTTGATGCTTTTAAACAAAGCAGATCGAATATATTAACAGCCCGTACAACTGAAGTGCCTGTATATACGGGATTGGTTTTACCTCATGAAAATATTGGTATAGTTGAAAATAAAGGTCTAGAACTTAGTATATCTCACCGCAATAAAAGAAATTCTTCCAGTCCATTCAACTATTCAATTATGGGGAATATTGGCTATGCAAAAAATAAAATTATCGATATAAGTGAACCCCAAGACATGCCGGATTATCAGAAAGCAGAAGGATCATCGATTGGGACACAATTGCTTTATAAGGCATTGGGCATATTTAGAACACAAGCTGAGGTAGATTCAAATCCAGTAATGGTAGGGACACTCGTAGGCGATTTACAATATGAAGATGTGAATAAAGATGGAGTGATCAATGCTGCCGACCGGGTGCGTATTAACAAAAGTTCCATTCCCGAAATTACCTTCGGATTGAACTTTACGGCAGATTATAAAGATTTTAGTTTTTTTGCTAATTTCTCCGGACAAGCCAGAGCTTGGACATATATTCACAAATATGCAAGAACTACTCAGAATTCAATACGTGAAATTTTAGCCAATCGATATCTTACGGGAAGCCTGGACTCCAAATATCCAATAATTCCGCAAGAAGATGGTGTTGGAGAAGGAGAAGTAAGCGGTATGCCAAGTACTTTCTGGCTACAGAACGCTTCGTTTTTAAGACTGAAAACACTACAGTTGGCGTATAATCTACCCAACAGATTCATTTCCAAATTAGGATTGGCATCAGCAATGGTATTCGTAAACGGTAACAATTTATTCTTATTGACCCCTCTGCAATGGTATGACCCGGAAGGAGAACCTGAATCATCTGAATATTCAGGCATTAACTACTCTCAAGGTGATTTTTATCCACAAACCAAGATATACAATATCGGACTGAATATTACATTTTAAAAAATAGTTGTATGAAAAATAATAAATATAATCGCAGAAAAAATTGGACTATAGCAACGTTACTGATAATCGGTTCTTTTTTGGCATCCTGTGGAGATGTTCTAGAAAAATACCCTACTGATAGTTATTCGGATGCTGCGGTATGGCAAGATGCAGCACTAGCGGAAGCATTTGCCAATTATGCGTACAAAACGATACCTTTTGGTTTTCAAAATAAACATGGATGGCGGTTCTTACCCTATGCTAATATGAGTGATGAATGCAATTCCAGAAACTCATGGACAAATATCCAGATTTTGATCATAGGCAACGCTTCTCCATCATATTCGGGTCCAATGGACGTATGGTCGGGTCCTGAATGGTGTTACTGGGAGCCTATTAGCCAAGCAAACAAATTCTTGGATAAAATTCAAGAATCTACCGGCATAAAAGAAACTTTAAAAAACAGGTTGATAGCAGAAATGCGAGTGATAAGAGCCTATTCCTACTTTAAGTTTACCACGCATTACGGAGGTGTTCCTTTAATCACCCAACCCTTTGGTCTGGGTGATGATTTTAAGATCCCCCGAAACTCGTACGATGAGGTGATGAAATTTGTATTTGATGAACTGGAAGCAGCCATTCCAGATCTTCCACTGACTTACAGTGCTGCTGAAAACGGGCGCGTGACGAAAGGTGCGGCAATGGCTATAAAGGCAAGAGCACTTTTATACTACGCCAGTCCATTAAATAATCCGTCGAATGATAAAGCCCGGTGGCAAGCTGCCGCTAATGCCACAAAAGAAATAATTGACCTGGGAATCTATGAATTACATCCGGACTACAAACAACTTTTTCAGGAAGCCGGCGGATATAATACCAAGGAAGTGATTTGGGGAAGACCGCAAAATGATGCCGTAGAGCAAGAATCAATGGTCGAAAGATTACTATATCCCAATGGATGGTTAGGTTTTGCACATCCACATCCACTTCAGAATTTGATTGATGATTACGAAATGAGTAATGGAAAAAAAGTTAACGAAGCCAGTTCAGGTTATAATTCTCAAGATCCTTATGTGGGTCGTGACCCAAGGTTTTATTATACCATATTGTATGACGGTGCTCCTTTTAAAGAAAGGACAATAGAAACATTCAGACCCGGAGGAAAAGATTCTCCTGATGGCGCTGAGTCCAGTTGGAACGCTTCCGAAACGAGTTACTACGTGAGAAAATTTATCGATGAATCTCAGAGCGGTGCGACGAGTGGTCCAGACGGAAGCAGTTCTCCGACCTGGATTTGGTATCGCTATGGAGAGATTCTTCTTAATTATGCAGAGATTATGTATATGCTGGGAAATGAAACGACTTGTAGGGAGTTTATTAATTTGATTCGTCAAAGACCGGGTGTAAATATGCCACCTGTAACGGAAAGTGGTAATGCTCTTTGGGAAAGATACGTTAATGAACGGAGGATAGAATTGGTATTCGAAGAACATCGTTTTTTTGATGTTAGACGTTGGAAAGTAGCAGAAGATGTGTTTAGCAAGGATCGAAACAGAATGGATATCCAAAAAAACCTAGTAACCGGAGAAAAAACGTATACCGTAAAATTCTTTCAACCTGCGAAATTTAATCCTTGGAATTATTTGTGTCCAATTCCTCAAGAAGCTATCGATCAAAATTCTCAAATAGAACAAAACCCTGGATATTAAATATAAAAAGATTTGAAAATGACAACCAGAAGAGATTTTATTAAAAAAAGCATGGTCGCATCAACCGGTATAGCTATAGGTGGTATGGGATTCAGCGCAAAATCGTACGCGTCTATTATAGGTGCTAATGAAAGGATTAATATAGCAATTGTGGGAATTGGAGGAAGAGGCGGGGCTCACCTTCAAAGTTTCAGTTCATTGAAAAAGACAAAAAATGTTTTTATCAAAACATTGTGTGATACTGACGAAAACTTCTTTGCTAAAGGATTAAAAGTGGTTAAAGATATAACTGGAGACACCCCTTTAACCGAATGGGACATGCGCAAGGTCTTCCAAGACAAAGATATTGATGCGGTATCCTATGCAACTCCAAATCACTGGCATGCCTTAGGAACAATTTGGGCATGCCAGGCAGACAAGCATGTTTATGTTGAAAAACCGGCTACTCACAATGTTTTTGAAGGAAGAAAAATGATTGAAGCTGCCCGAAAGTACAATAAGCGGGTTCAGGTAGGCTTTCAAAGCCGCTCTTCCCAAAGTGTCATAGATGCTATTAAATTTATACATAACGGAGGAATAGGGGACATTTACATGGCTCGTGGGTTATGCATAAAACCTCGGGACTCATTCGGTATCGCAAAAAATAGTGAACCGCCTGTAAATCTACATTACGATCTCTGGTTAGGTCCTGCTCCATGGCGTCCATACAATGAAAAACGAGGCCATTATAACTGGCATTGGTTCTGGGATACAGGGAATGGGGATACCGGAAACCAAGGTCCGCATCAATTTGACATTGCTCGTTGGGGGCTGAACAAGAATGAACATCCTGTATCCATCTTCTCATCAGGAGGAGTATTTAATATTGACCCGGATGAATGCGCACAGGAGACACCCAATACGCAAAGTTCGGTTTTCACCTATGCGGATGGGAAAATACTTGAATTTGAAACGCGCGGAAGATATTCTAATGCGGAAGCAAATTTAGGAATAACGGTAGGAAACATATTCTATGGAACAGATGGCTATCTAGAGCTGGGAAATGGAGAGTGGAATGCGTACAGAAAAAGGGAATTGAAACCTTTTGCGGGTACAAAAATTTCCACGACAGGTGAAAGACAGGAAGCTCCCAACACGGTTGGTGACAAGGCATCCGGCCATTTTGGGAATTTCGTAGATGCCATTCGTTCAGGAAGAGATGGAGATCTTAATTGCGATATTATCGAAGGACATTATTCTTCGGCACTTCCGCATTTAGCCAATATATCATATCGTCTGAAACGCGGACTAAAGTTCATGGGCGATTATGAAAAATTTGCCAATGATGCAGAAGCCGACACCATGCTCACAAGGAAATACCGTTACCCCTATATCGTTCCTGAAGAAGTATAGACAACTCGTCAATTTACGTGTAATTTATGATGCGGTATTAAAGAATTCAGCAGACATGGCTTTTAGCCAAAATCTATTTTATGTAAATTTTGACTGGAGCCTGTTTCTTCTTTGTTTGTAGTACAGCAGACAAAAAAATAAATATAAATCTCAGGATTAAAACATTGAATTCCAAATCATTTTTATTATAAAAGATTTAATATGAAAAATTCGTTTATTCTAATATTGTTTTTGTTTTTTGTTTTTTTTACCGCCTGTTTTTCTGATTCTAAAAAACAGGAAAAATCATCGGAAACAACGGTTACTCTTGTTGAAAACTCTTCAAATAAAAGGGTTGACGTGATGATTAATGGTAAGCTTTTCACATCTTACCAATGGCCGGAAAACATTTGCAAACCTGTACTATATCCAATTTTCACAGCGAAAGGGACTGAAATTACCCGCGGTTTCCCAATAAATCCTAAACCGGGTGAAAGAATTGATCATGCACATCAGATTGGGATGTGGTTGACATATGGAAATGTAAACGGTTACGATTTTTGGGGTAACGGATCGAAAGGTTTAGGAACAAGAAATGAAAACGGCGGAGTCATTAAACATTTGAGTATAGACAAAAAACAAGACGGTAAAAATGAAGGTATCCTAGTTACGTCAAGCATATGGATCACACCAACCGGTGAAGAATTAATGAAAGAAAATTCTGAATATCATTTTTTGGTTAAAGATAGTGTCCGGATTATTGATAGAGTGACTACCCTTACCGCAAAAACAGATGTTACCATGCCCGACACTAAAGAAGGAATGTTCGGTATTAGGGTTGCCCGTGAATTGGAATTACCCTCTGAAGCCGATGTAACATTGTATAGCGCTGATGGACAGGCAACAAAAGTTGAGGCTTTATCCAATAAAAATATAACCGGAAATTACTTAAGCAGTGAAGGTATTACAGGCGAAGCAGTTTGGGGAACACGTGCGAAATGGATGAATTTGCTGGGCAATATTAGCGATGAAGATATTTCTATGATTGTTTGTGATCATCCTAAAAACCTGAATTATCCTACCTATTGGCATGCACGCGGATATGGCCTATTTGCAGCCAATCCTCTAGGAATAAAAGACTTTACAGAAAACAAAACAAGTCTGAATTTCTCATTAGAAAGTGGTCGGTCCATAACATTTAGATATCGGGTAATTATCAGTTCAGATTTGTATTTGACTAACAATGAAATAAATGCTCTGACCAGTGATTTTGCACGTAAATACTAATATGGAACTAATAAATTTTTACTGCTTATATAAAAAGCCTTAACCGAAGTCTGAAAAATGACAGAATTTAAGAATTTATGTAACTGGTCAATAACGCAATAAACAATAATTATGAGAAAAAACATTACACGCAGAGATTTTATTGGTAAAACAACAGCCGGTTTAGCAGGAATGGCGGCAACTGGTAAAATCCCCTCTATAAGCGCAGCTTCTTATCAAAGGATCAAGGGGGCTAATGATCGGATCAATATCGGCTTCCTTGGTTGTGGCGCACGAAGTCGCGGCCACATGAATATGGTCAAAATGTCTGAAAAAGAAAAAAATATTGGAGTTGTTGCTGTTTGCGATATTTGGAAATTAAATAAAGAGAAGGCTGCAGCAAATTGTAAAAAACTTTTTGGATCAGATGTGAAGCAATTCAAGTATTCGGAAGATATGCTTCAAATGAGGGAATTAGATGCTGTTATGATTGCAACCGGCGATTTCCAACACGCTAAAATTTTGGCTGAAGTCGTTAAAG
>JAQWBH010000014.1 GCA_028707405.1 Parabacteroides sp.
GCAACATGCGGAGCTTACGCTTGCCGATGGTACTCATGTGTGGCTTAATGCCAAGACAAAATTCTCGTTCCCAACAAATTTTGAGGTTTCCAATCGTAATGTTTCATTAGATGGCGAAGCCTATTTTGACGTCACGCACGACTCAAAAAGGCCATTTATCGTTAAGGCGGGAAAATATAGCATACAAGTATATGGTACGGAATTTAATGTTAATGCTTATTCTGGAAAATCTATTTTTGAAACCGCATTACTGAAAGGATCTGTCCGTGTGGGGGAAACCAATAAACAGGCGAATTCATTAATGCTGCAACCAGGGTATAAAGTAGCAGTAAAGAATGATCGTTTTGTAAAATCACCTATAACCCAATATAGCTATTTTAAATGGAAAGAAGGGTTGATATGTTTTGATGATAATACGATTGGGGAAATGCTTAATAAGCTGGAACTTTATTTTGACGTTCATTTTATTATTAAAAATGCTCATATCATAAATCAGCGTTATACGGGTAAGTTCCGTGGAAATGATGGCGTTGAGCAAGTTTTAAAAACTTTGCAACTCCGTTCGAAATTTAAATATGAGTTTGATGATGACCGAGATGTAGTAACGATAAACTGATATATTAACATTTAAAGTAAGCTGCCTATGTAACACAAAACAACATGAAGAGCATAAAAGTCGGTACGTGTTGGAAGCGCATACCGACTTAGGTGTAATACCAGACTTCTTTAATTATCTAAGTATTAACTAAAATAACAATTGTAAATGTATGAAGAATAATTTATACAGGGATGATGTTTTCCCATTATTTTGGACCAATAAACATATATTACGTATCATGAAAACAATTTTTATATTTTTGTTCGTTTTCATTTCTGGAATTTTTGCTACTGAAGCCGAATCACAAGTATCTAAAGTTTCTATATCGAAAAGCAATGTAAGAATTCTTGAAATGATTGATGAGATTGAACATCAGACCGATTATTTATTTATTTATAATAAAAATGAGGTGGATGTGAATCGCAAAGTCTCCGTGCATGCAACAAATGAACCGGTCGCACAAGTACTTCATAATATATTTGGACGTACAGATATTGTGTATGCAATGGAAGGGAATAGCATCATGTTAATGAAGAAAAAGAAAGAGGCAAGTGAACCCATTTCTACTGAGTCCTTCCAGCAAAGAGGAAAGAAAATAACGGGGATTGTATTGGATGAATCAAAAGAACCGATAATTGGAGCGAATATAATTGTTAAAGGAACTTCTCAGGGTGTTATTACGGATACTCAAGGTTCATTTAGCATTGAAGTTCCGATCGGTGCCAATATTCAAGTTTCTTATATAGGCTATGCAGATAAAACATTCCAGGTAGGCAAGGAATCCAGTTATAGGATAATTTTGTCTGAAGCAACGGAGGCGTTAAATGAAGTAGTTGTGACAGCCCTGGGTATTTCGCGTGAAAAGAAGGGATTAGGTTATGCCACTCAAGAAATTAAAACAGGGGCTTTAGAAAATAAAAACTCGAACCTTGTCAGTATGTTGAGCGGTAAGGTTGCCGGCTTGAATATAAATACCGGCGCTGTGGCCGGTGCAGGTAGCCGTATTTCAATTCGTGGTGAAAGATCGCTAAGTGCCGGTCCTTCTTCGCCCTTATTTGTGATTGATGGTATACCGATTGGTTCTGGAGCAGGTTCTCAGACAAGTAGTGCTGAAATTAATGAGATCAGTTCAAATGATATTGAAAGCATGAATGTCCTGAAAGGTGCTGCCGCTTCTGCTCTTTATGGATCTGCAGCCGCTAATGGAGCTATTATTATCACAACCAAAAAAGGAAAAAAGGGAAGTGGATTGGGCATTTCTTATAGCGGTACGTTTTCTAGAGAGACACCTTTAATCTTACCAAAACTGCAAGATCAGTTCGGGCAGGGTAAGAATGGAATCTATGAAGGTGGTAATTTTGGTAGTTCAAGTGGATATTATCCGTCAGGAAAGAACGATAATTATGATGAAAGCTGGGGTCCACGTTTTATGGGGCAAAAAATGGTATTATTTGATTCTCCTACAACAAATGGTTACCGTGCGGGCGATACCTATCTTTCTCCTGAAATACGTGGTGAAGCCATTGCTTCGGATTGGGTGGCACATCCTAATAATATACGAGATTATTTTGATCATGGAACGACTCGCATTAATAGCATTGCTTTGAGTAATAGTATAAATGGACAGACGTTCCGTATAGGTTATACGAATACGAAACAAGATGGTCTGACTCCAAATAATAATATCAACAGACATTCATTCAATTTGAATAATTCGATTGAACTAAATAAATGGATGAGTGCTGATGTTGTAGTCAATTATACAAAGACAAACAGAACGAATGTCCCTACGTTAGGATACGGACAGGATGTATCACCCATGTATTTCTTCTGTTGGATGCCTCAGAGTCATAACATAAACAGTTTGAAGGAATATTGGCAACGTGGAGGTCTGGAAGGTACTCGTCAGTTCCAGAATATGGCTTCCTATAATAACCCTTATTTTGTGATGTATGAAATGGCAAGTGCTTCAGAGACTCATCGTTTCTTTGGAAAACTAGGTATTAATATAAAACCGATGGAAGGATTGTCAATCATGTTACGCGGTGGTACCGATAATTCATGGGAGGCAGATAGCAGACACGAAAGTTATTATAAAAATGGAGGCAATGGTTATTATGATGATAATCAATATCAATCGCATAATAATAATTATGATTTCCTGATCAATTATATGCCAAAATTGGGAAATACTTTCGGGTTGACTGTAAACTTTGGTGGAAACAGAAGGGAAGCTTTCTATAAAGATCTTACAGCAAACACCAGCAGCCTTATTGTTCCGAATATCTTTTCTCTTTCTAATTCGAAGGAGAAACCATCAGTATCAGATAGAAGAACAAAAAAAGTTGTAAACAGTTTGTTCGGCAGTGCTCTTTTGGATTATAAGAGAATGATCTTTGCAGAGGTCACAGGTCGTAATGACTGGTCAAGCACATTACCGCCTTCTACAAATTCTTATTTTTATCCTTCAGTCACATTGAGCGGTTTGGTAAGCGAGATGACAAAGTTACCATCATTCATAAGTTATGCAAAAGTAAGAGGCAGTTACGCTTCTGTCGGTAATGATACGGACCCTTACAACTTATATAATTCCTATTCTTTGAGTGGATACTGGAATGGCGCTCCTACATTATCGAATCCGGGTAATTTACTAAACAGCAATTTGAAACCGGCAATGGCACAAACCTGGGAAACCGGTGCAGAGTTGAATTTCTTTAAAAATAGATTTAACATAGACTTCAGTTATTATCATACAATAACGAAAGATCAGATAATAAGTCTGCAGACAGCTTTGACTTCCGGCTATGGCAGCCGATTGATTAACTCCGGAAAAACAGCCAATACCGGTATTGAGTTGATGGTAAATGCAACTCCTGTTTTATTGCAAAACGGTTTAAAATGGAATGTGGGATTCAATTTTAGTCGCTCGAGAACTAAAGTTGTATACCTGGCTGAAGGAATGGACGAATTAATTTTGACGTCAGAAGGTTTGGAAGATGCCAAGATTGTTGCACGTAAAGACGAAAGAATGGGATAGATCTTTGGAACAGCATACGACCGTGTGGAAGAGGGTCCGCTAAAGGGTGAACCTATCCTAAATAGTTCCGGACAATATGTTTCGAAGAAAGATGTTTATCTGGGCAATGTGAACCCGGATTGGACTGCGGGTATAAGTTCTTCTCTTTCTTTCAAAAGATTTGATTTGAGCGTGTTGTTTGATATACGACATGGTGGGTATTTTATTTCCAGAACATTGAATAAGTTTGTTGGAGCCGGTCAAACGGTCGAATCTTTGGAAGGACGCGGAGCTCGCGAAAAAGGAAAAGAATATGATGATTTGTATTACAGTGAAGGAGCAATCATGGTTAATGGAGAATATCAACAGAATCTTCAGATATTCGATGGAACATATAGTAAAGGTATCGCAGGAAATGATGCGCGTCGTTTTATAAAAACCAAGTATGATCACATTACGGAAGCGCAATTGACGGATGCCTCATTTGCAAAGTTGAGAGAGCTCCGTATTGGCTATTCGTTACCGGAAAAATGGGTGAAGAAGGCTTATATGCAAAATGTTAATATTGCATTTGTCGGTCGTGATTTATTCTTGTGGACTAAGAACCAACATGTCGATCCGGAAAGCGGTGGTATGAATAATCTGAATTTGGGTATTGATGCTTTCTCTGTTCCTGCATCAAAAAGTTTTGGATTTCAGATTAATGTAAACTTTTAATCATTAAAATTGAATAGTATGAAAACAATACATAAGTTAATACTAATAGCGTCAGCTTTTCTTTTAACCATTGGATGCACCAATAAATTCGAAGAGATCAATACTAATCCGAATAATCCTGACCGTATAGAGCAACCAAAGTTATTGTTAAGCGGAGTCATTCGGCAATTGGGTAATTTGGGCGATGTTAAATATTATGGTTCCGTTTTGGGTGACTATTTGGTGGATCAGTATGTCAGTATGTTTAATGATGTGTTCAACAGTACCCTTACCGGAGAACTTTATTATGATGGTCGCGATGTACAGGATATGATTGAAATAGCAGAAAAAAATAATCAGCCACATGTTCAGGCAATGGGGATTATTATCAAATCATTTATGTTTCAGCAAATGACGGATACATATGGTGATTTCCCATATTCAGAAGCTTTTCAAGGGAAAAATGGTGATAATTTTGAACCTAAATATGATACTCAGGAAGATATCTATAATGATTTATTACTTCAGTTGGAATCGGCTAACGAATTGCTGATGAAGAGCAGTTCGGAGGAAATCGGGACATATGACTGTTTGTACAACGGCGATATATTAAAATGGAGGAAGTTCGGAAACAGTCTTAAGCTACGTTTATTAATACGCATGTCCGGGAAAAAGGATGTCAGCAAAAATATCAGCGACATGGTATCTGATCCCGGTAAATATCCGTTAATGTCAAGCAATAGCGACAATGCCGCCATCACATATCTTGATGATGAGTCTGATCATTGGTGTCCACCATATAATGCTAAATTGGAAAAATTTAATGGGACAGAGTTTATGTCAGTTGTAATTGAAGATCATTTGAAAGCATTGAATGACCCTCGAATAAAAGTATTTTTCAGCCCGACTGTAAAAGGAGTTGAAGGAGGCAAATATGTTTATGCCGGCGTTCCAAATTGCATACGTGATGCAGACGCAGCCAATTATAATGGAGGGGATAGTTACAATTCAAGGAAAGGATACATTTTTGCTCCTCGTTTATTGGATTCGAAATATGCATCACCAACGGCTGCTCAGTCTGTTTTACTGGCTTATTCTGAAGTTATGTTTAATTTGGCGGAAGCCCGTGAAAAAGGGATAGTTAGTATAGGCGATGCAGCAACATACTATAAGAATGGTATTGCTGCCAACTTCAATTATTGGGCTAGTCGTATTCCATCAAACTTTAAGGATATGAAATCAATGGCTTGCCCTCCGACAGAGGCATTGGAAGCTTCTAATGTTATTCCTGATGCAAGTTATTATGAGCAACCGAAAGTAGCATACACCGGAACACAAGCTGAGAAATTGGAAAAGATTGGCGTACAGAAATGGATTTCACTTTACATGTGCGGCATAGAAGGTTGGTCTGAATGGCGCCGTACAGGTTTCCCGAAAGATATTTCAGTTACTCCACCGCGGAACCTTCCTTCTTCCAGCAATATTTCTGAATGGCCGAGACGGGTTCCGTACCCTCAAAATGAACAAGTTTATAATACGAAACAATATCAAATAGCCGTTTCCAGACAAGGTGCAGACAGTCCATTAACACGTATGTGGTGGGACAACAAATAGATGGAAGTATTATGAGTGGCTTGAAAAGGATAAGTTTATTGTTTTGTTTTTGTCTGCTCTTTTGTGCTTTAGAGCTAAGAGCAGACAAAGCTCCTTCCGGCATCAAACATGTTTTTGTTGTTGGTATTGATGCTATGAGTACTCAGGGCATGGAAAAAGCAAATACTCCAAATATGGATTATCTGATGAAGAATGGAGCTGTTTGCCGGAGCGTCCGCACAGTAATTCCATCCAGCAGTGCTCCTAACTGGGGTTCAATGTTGGCAGGTGCCGGTGTTGAGGCTCATGGAATAACATCTAATGACTGGGCCCCTGATAATTATAAGGTGAAACCTGTCGGCATTACTGATTATGGCTTGTTTCCCACTATTGTATATGTCGTTCGCAAACAACTTCCAAATGGTAAGATTGGTATGATTTATCAATGGAGCGGTTTCGGAAGCTTGTTTGAAAAGAATGTCGCAAATGTGGATAAATCGTATGAAACGGAATTGAAAACTGCAGAGGCTTTGGCAGAATATATCCGTACGGAAAAACCTGCATTTACATTTACACAGCTTGATGATGTTGATCATTGCGGCCATACCTTTGGTCATATGACGGAAGAATATTTGAAAAGCATTGAAGAAGCTGATAAATGTGTTGGGATGGTACTTAAGGCTGTCAAGGATGCAGGGATAGAAGACGAATCAATCATCATTATTGTTGCAGACCATGGAGGTATCGGATATGGTCACGGGGGTGAATCCTGGGAAGAGATGACTGTACCCTTTATCCTCTATGGTAAAAACATCAAAAAAGGTTTTGAAATACAGCAGCAGACATATATGTATGATGTTGCACCAACAATTGCTTATGCATTGAGATTGGATGTCCCTTATGCTTGGACCGGGCGTCCGATTAGATCGGCATTTGAAGGCGTTAATATTGAATCGGATCCGGTTTTGTTTAAGAAATTATCTTATGGACCTCGTATAAATGGCGGACGACATTTGTTTGAACAAGCTGGAGGATTATATATTGACAGAGAGGCTGAAGTTAAAATTGAACCATATAAAGCAGGCGATAAAGTTTATTATACAACCGATGGTTCTGAACCGACTAAACAGTCGCAATTGTATCAGGTCCCTTTTAAACTCAACAAGACAACAGTTGTAAAAGCAAAATCATATAGTGATGACGGAGATGAGAGCTTGGTATCTGATGCCTATTTTCGTGTTTTGCATAAGAATATTCAAAATGGGGTGAATGTGACTTTTTATTATGGTAAAAATTGGAAGAATCTTCCAGTCTTAAAAAATGAAAAAGTAATAAGCCACTGGACAACCGATGAGATACGGGTCGATGCAAAGCAAATAGCAAAATTATTGCAACCGGAAAATTCTACTTTTGGTTTGATGTATACAACATATATTCAAATTGATAAAGCCGGTGAGTATCATTTTTACTTGTTATCGGATGATGGAAGTAAAATGTATATTGATGGTTCTAAGGTTGTTGATAATGATGGAGGGCATGGTTTAATAGAAAAAGAAGGAACTGTGAAACTCACGGAAGGACGGCATCCATTGACTATCGAATTTTATAATAATATCGGTGGCTTCTGGATTGAAGCGTTTTATAAAGGACCTGGAATTGTAAAACAGATTATTCCTGCTGACAAGTTGTTTAAAAAGGCAGATTAATAATTCATTTTGAAAGAGGTTGTTCATTTATGGATAGCCTCTTTTGCTTTCATACAGGGATATAAAACCGGAAATATTATTATTTTAGGAAAGTAGAAATAGAAATAGAAATAGAAAGAAAGGTAAGTAATCTTTCAGATTTATACGTAGATTCTTTAATGCTTTTGTTATGTAATATTCTATATCTTTTACGGTAACGCATAGTTCTGTAGCAATCTCCTTGTTGGTTTTGTTATATAATCGGCTTAGGATAAAAATACGTTTGGTCTGCTCCGGCATGGAGTTGAGTGTGTTGTATAGAATTTGTTTAATTTCTTCCGAGAATATTTCATTTGGATTACAATCCTGTAAAGATGAGATGCGGATCTCGAGTTCCCGCTTAAAGGAACTTGTAATTTCCTCTTCCACTTCATAGCGTAAAGCTTCATGCTTAAGATAATCCAGTGAACGATTTTTGAGGATGGTGAGTAATAATGCCTCCAGATGTTTTATATCTTCTGGAGCATGTTCTTTTAAACTTTCCCAAAGTTTGATAATGGATTCGGAAACGATGTCTTCCGCAACAAAAGGATCGTGTACATAGGATTTTGTGAACAGGAATGACTTTCTGTAATATTGAGAGTAAAGAGTATTAAATCCATATTGAAGTTTTTTGTCGTTCATCAGTCCTATAAAATTCGTTTTATCTATCCTTTTATTGGAGAGTTTATAATTAAACTGCTAAATTAGTAATAATAATAATATTTTCATAATTTGTTATATATTAATCTTAAGGCTTGTTATTCTCACTTAGTTTTTTTATTATAACTCATTATTTGATTCAGGAAATAGAGAAATACTAAAAATCGATGAAAGTGGGTTAATTGGTGATGGAAAGAAGGTAAGTATATAATGGACTATTTTATCATATAGCTTACAAATGCGAATCGTTTACTGTCGGGCGACCAAGAATTAACGTTGATTGTTCCTTGCCCTCCAAACAGAGAGACCAGCGTTTTTGCTTCACCGCCGGTTTCAGGTATTATGCGCAGTTCAACATTCTTGTTTGCCAGATGCTCGCCCGGTTTCAGATCCCCTTTATGATAGGCTATAAAGACAATCCATTTTCCGTCGGGAGAAACATGTGGAAACCATGAGTTGCGTGTTTGGTCGAAGGTTATTTGCGTTTGTTCGCTTCCATCTGCTTTCATACGCCAGATCTGCATAAGACCGGTTCTTACTGAATTAAACCAGATATATTGTCCGCATGGCGAAAATTCAGGTCCGTCGTCTAACCCCTTTGCATTTGTGAGGCGCGTTTCTTCACCACCTTCGGAAGGAATGGTATAGACATCATAATCTCCGGAGCGTTTGGCACAGTAAGCTAGAAGTTTTCCATCAGGACTCCATCCATGCAGGTAGCTTGGTCCGGAAGGAGTGATCAAACGAGGTGTTCCTCCCATTATGGGAAGTGTGTAAATATGTGATTTACCGTCCTCTTTAGACGAATTGCTAATGGCAATCTGTTTGCCATCAGTGGAAATCACATGGTCGTTGTTACAATGAGTAGCAAAACCAGTGTTTATCTCTTGTGGTTCTGCTGGCGAATCAGGTGAGATCCGATACAGTTTGCCTTTGCAATTATATACGAGCCATTGCCCGTCAGGAGTCCAGTTTGGAGCCTCTATCAAGTAGGGAAATGCTTTTACAGTCATACGTTGACCGTTTGAGATATCGATGACCTCAAGCTTGCTGATTACACTCTGTTTTTGCGCTGCAACGAGAGAAACAAACAGAAAGAGTACTGATGAAAGCAAAATCTTTTTCATACATTGAATCTGAAGTGCATAATATCACCATCCTGTACGATGTAGTCTTTTCCTTCGACGTTCATTTTGCCGGCTTCTTTAACGGCGTTTTCTGAACCGTAGGAGATATAATCGTTATATTTGATGACTTCGGCCCGGATAAAACCTTTCTCAAAGTCAGTATGTACAACACCTGCACATTGTGGGGCTTTCCATCCTTTGTGGAAAGTCCATGCACGACATTCGTCCGGTCCGGCCGTCAGAAAGGTTTGCAGATTCAGCAGTTTGTAAGCTGACTTGATCAGACGATTTACACCAGATTCATCCAAACCTATTTCACTGAGGAACATCTGTCGTTCCTCGTAAGTCTCGAACTCGGCAATCTCGCTTTCAATTTTTGCAGCGATAACCAATAGCTCCGCATCTTCTCCTTTGATGGCTTCACGAACGGCATCAACATATTTATTTCCCTTCACGGCACTAGCTTCGTCTACATTGCAGACATACAAAATAGGCTTGTTTGTGAGGAGGAAGAGATCGTGCGCTGTACGTTGTTCATCTTTGGAATCGAACGACACAGAGCGGGCATTTTCACCTTTTTCGAGAGCTCCCTTATATTTTGAAAGTACTTCAAAAGCCAGTTTAGCCTGTTTGTCACCACCTGTCTGTGCTTGTTTCTGTACTTTTGAAATGCGGCTGTCGATGGTTTCCAGGTCCTTGATTTGTAGTTCGGCATCGATAATCTCCTTATCGCGAACGGGATTGATGTTGCCGTCTACATGTACTACATTTTCGTCGTCAAAACAACGCAGAACATGGATGATAGCATCAGTCTCACGAATGTTTGCCAGGAATTTGTTACCCAATCCTTCGCCTTTGCTGGCGCCTTTTACTAGTCCTGCAATATCAACGATTTCTACCGTTGTAGGCACAATCCGTTGTGGATGTTCTATTTCCGCCAGTTTGTTTAGACGTTCGTCAGGGACAGTAATCACGCCCACGTTGGGTTCGATTGTACAAAATGGAAAATTCGCTGCCTGTGCCTTCGCACTCGACAAACAATTAAATAAGGTGGATTTCCCTACATTCGGAAGTCCTACAATACCGCACTGTAATGCCATAATTAATATCTTATTATTTCAAATCCAATTATTCTTTCAAGATGCAAATGTACGCCATTCTGCTTGAATTTACCCTTTCGAAGTGGGAAAACTTTCTTATTCAGAACATCGCTGTCGGTACTTGGTCGTGTCGGATAAACGCTTCACCGTATTTTCGCCGTATTTGCAAACCTCTGAACTGCTCCATCATATCGTGCGATTCTTTGAATGCTTCGTCTATATGTTGACTGACGTGACAATAGCAGGCCTTATGCTTTTCATCTCTCACATCGGTGATATCTACAAAGTCAGTCGGTGCAAAATTCTCTGTCTGGATTCCCGATTCCACTTCGAAATAGTAGAGCGCAAAGTTTCGGTTCATCCTTAGCCATGCGTCATAGACAAGGCTTGAACAGATCCGGTGGTCTCGATGGCTGTCGACAGGCCAGTGTGTTAGAACAAGTTCAGGATTTTCTTTTTTGATAAAATTGAGTACCTCTTGGTAACGGCTGGCTGTTATTTCGCAACTTCCGTCAATCTGGCTCAAGAACACGGGTTTTGCACCTATTATTTCACAAGCTTTCAGAGCCTCTGCTGTTCGGATTTGTGCTGCTTCATCGTGCGTTTTCCCTTGTATGCCTGCTTCTCCTCGTGTCAGATAAACCGATACGACTTCGTAACCGGCTTTTGCAAGGAGTATCATAGTTCCGCCACATCCTGTTTCGGGATCATCGGGATGAGCGCCTATGACAAGAACTTTATGTTTTTTATCCGGCGATAGTCTTTCCGCCTTTCTTTCTGATGAATAGACAGGAAGTCCAAATGCAGTTAGACCGATTGTACTTCCTGCTACTTTGATAGCTTCTCTTCTTGAAATATTTTTCATTATAATGATTGAATTAGTATTCGTCTACTTTTTGTTCCACGCGGAACTTATCCAACTGTTGCTGCAAACGGTCGCTCACTTTTATATATTTCGGATTACCGTATAGATTGTGAAGCTCGTTCGGATCGGTTTTCAGATCATATAGTTCGTTACAGTTTATAGCAGCATCAGGATCACTGGCGGTACCATAAAAATGGATCAGTTTGTATCGGCAGTCACTTACTCCGTCGTGACGGCGAACCATATGAATAGCTGGATAGTCGTAGTAGTGATAGTAAAGATATTTTCGCCAGTTTTTAGGCGTCTTGCCACCGAAAAGTGGAACCAGCGAAGTACCTACCATATCAGTAGGTTTCTTGATGCCGGCCAGGTCGAGATAGGTTGGAGCATAATCGATATTCTGAACTAAAGCTTTGCAGACGCTTCCGCCCTTGATCTTTCCCGGATAGCGTATGATGAGAGGCGTGCGGTAAGATTCCTCGTACATAAATCGTTTATCGAACCAGCCGTGTTCACCCATATAAAAGCCCTGATCGGAAGTATAGACGATAACGGTGTTATCCATCAGGCCCTCTTTTTCGAGGTAAGCGATGAGGCGCCCCACTTCGTCGTCGATGGTTTTAATGCAGCGGACATAATCTTTGATGTAACGTTCGTATTTCCATTTAAGCAATTCTTTTCCAACGAGATTCTGACTGATAAACTGTTCGTTGCGAGGTTTGTATGATGAGATCCATGTGTTACGCTGTTCGGGTGTCATACGATCCAACGATGCATCCCATCCTTTGATATTCCATTCTTTTTGGTACGCGCTGTTATTTTTCAGTTCATCCACTTTCAGATCATATATAAGAGTCATGTTTCTATCGATGCGCATCTGCTCGGTGCGGACGGCATCACAACGCGTCGAATAATCGTCGTAGAATGTTTCAGGAATAGGAAAATCAACGTCTTCATACAAATTAAGATATTTTAGTTCAGGCATCCAGTTGCGGTGAGGAGCCTTATGATGAACTAGCAGACAGAACGGTTTGCTCTTGTCTCTATTTTGTAGAAACTCTATGGCATGATCAGTGATCAGCTTTGTGGCATAGCCATTTTCCTTTATATATTTGCCATTCGACTGTTTTGTCTTGAATTCAGGATTATAATATTCGCCCTGATCCAAAAGGACAGCGTAGTAATCGAAGCCTTTCGGTTCACACTGCATGTGCCATTTTCCGACTACAGCGGTCTGATAGCCATGTTGTTGTAATATCTCCGAAAAGAATGTTTTAGATGCATCAATTCCTTTCCCCAGTTGTCGTTGTCCGTTCTGATGACTGTAAAGTCCTGTCATCAGGCAAGCGCGACTTGGCGTAGAAAGCGAATTCTCAACATATGCTCTTTGAAACAACATGCCTTCGGCTGCAAGACGGTCAAGGTTTGGGGTTGGGGCCAACTTGCCCAGTGCATGGCCGTAAGCGCTGATGGTTTGATATGAATGATCATCCGTCATGATATGGATGATGTTCAGGGGCTTCTGGGCTTCAACTGTTTGTGATGTTCCGAAAACAGATAGAATAAGTGCTGGTGTCAGAATTGCAGTTGCTTGGATTGGATGTTTCATATGGTATGCATTTACATAAACACAAATACTCTTGTTCTTATAATGGCAAAATTTATTGGAATGAAAAGATTGTTTCTATTCATTCCAATTACGATGCTAAGGTAATAGAATATTTTGAATTTGGGAATGTTTCGGAAATTTACTTTTCAAGCATGATCGATTCTTCTTTTCCTAGTGTATCAATAATCTATGTTTCAAACAAAAAGAACTACTTTGCAAAAGGATGTATCAAATATTTATGTTATGTAGCTAATAAAAAATCCCCGCCGAAAACTCGGAGGGGATTTATGAATCATTAATAGTCTAATTAGTAATTTTGTTTCATTGGTTCAAAATAGGCCTGCGGGTGTTGGCATGCCGGACATTTAGCCGGAGCTTTCTTGCCTTTGAAAACAAAACCGCAGTTGCGACACTGCCATAAAATCTCTTCATCTTTTTCAAAAACCTTATTTGCCTCAACGTTTGCAAGTAGTTTGCGATACCGAGCTTCGTGTTCGGCTTCAACTTTTGCAATCATTCGAAATGTTACAGCTATTTCTTTGAATCCTTCTTCGTCTGCAATCTCAGCGAATTTGGGATACATTTCACTCCATTCTTCATTTTCGCCGGCAGCTGCAGCAGCCAGGTTTTCTTTTGTTGTGCCAATAATACCTGCCGGAAATGATGCAGTGATTTCCAAACTTCCACCTTCTAAATACTTGAAGAAACGCTTAGCGTGTTCTTTTTCCTGTTCCGCCGTTTCCGTGAATACGCCTGCAATTTGTTCAAAACCTTCTTTTTTGGCTGCACTTGAAAAAAAAGTGTAACGATTTCTTGCTTGTGATTCACCGGCAAACGATGTCAATAAATTTTTCTCTGTTCGAGTTCCTTTAATACTTTTCTCCATAATTCTAAAAGATATTTTGTAAACACTAATCAAATAACGTTTAAAGATAGACATTTGTTCGCGGATATGTCAAGTTTTGGCATATCAAATATTTTGATGTTATAATAAATTAAACTTATTTGATGCTAATCAATAAATTCGGAGGAAACATTTGCATAACTCAAGAATTTTGCTGAATCTTGTACTTGAAAAGCATACATTTGTCTAATTATGAAGTATAAAAGCAATATCCTCTTTTTTTTGAGCTTTATATGTTTGCAGTTGTTAATGACGACCGGTCTGTTAGCTCAAAATATTAATCTTACAACAAATGATACAAAATTGTCAATCAATGGTCAGGGTTATTTTTCCTCGGTGAATGTAAGAGGAAAAGAGCTTTTGCATGCGGGACAATATCCGCTTGTTGCCGTTTGTTCAAATGGAAAATTGTTACTACCTGAGCACGTGATGAAGAATGGGAGATTGCTCACATGCATACTCTCCGATGGAGGAAAAGTGGTTTTAAAATACATGGAGAGTTCTGTATGTATTACACTGGAAGTTGTAAGTATTCCCGAAAAGTATGAAGTATTGTTACTTGCACCGTTAGCTGTGAATATTAATGGAGTTGTCGGTGATATTATCGGTATTGTACAAGGCCAAGGTGTAGCTTTTGGTATACAGTCTCTCAATATCAAAACCAACGCAGGAATTCCATTTGAATATGCCGATGTCGTTTCGCGATATTTTAGTGTTAAGGGAGATGCGGCTTCTGTTTCGACTTCGACAATTCCTGCTTACCGGTTAGCAGCGACGAAAATAAGCGACGGGGCGATGTACCAGTTCTCCTGCCGGCGTCGCAATCAAATTGAATATCGTCAGATTCAACAGATTGCCAAATCTCTGACAATTCCTGTAGAAGGGCAGGATGCTTTGATCAAAGGAGCGAAGATAGCTCTTTTTGGAAGTAAGGATTCAGAGGCATTAGACCGGATCGGTGCGATAGAAATTGAACAGCATCTGCCCCATCCGATGTTTGGAAATGAATGGGGAAAGACTTCGCGTTCATCTATGAAATCGTATCTTATCTCTGATTTCAATGAAGAAGAGTTTGATTTGGCACTCGCCAAATGTAAGCGCGCCGGCTTTCAATGTATTTATCATATAGAACCTTTTATGACGTGGGGACATTTTCAGTGGAATCCAAATTTTGTCAAAGGCGGTGATGAGGCTGTTAAAACTTTGGTTGATAAGGCGGCTAGTCAGGGTATTGCTGTTGGAATACATACTCTTTCGAACTTTACAACGACCAATGATGCTTATGTCACACCTGTTCCTTCAACGCATTTGCTGAAACAGGGCATCCTCCATTTGACCGCTGCGATAAATGCTTCGCAGACGGAGATAGCGATAAAGAAGTCAGATCTTTTTTCTATGCCAATGACACTCAATGCGATGCAGATCGAAAATGAATTGATCACTTATGGAACGGCCGAAATAAATGGGGACAGTATGATTCTGCATCAGTGTAAACGCGGCGCATTCGGGACAACTACAGTGGCACATACATCAGACAAGCTGCTTTATAAATTGTGGGATTATCCATATAGAACGCTTTTCCCTGATTTGATATTGCAAGATAAATTTGCTGACCGGCTGGTGGAAATATTTAACAAGACAGGTTTGCAGCAAATATCTTTTGATGGTTTGGAAGGGTGCATGTATACCGGACAGGATGATTATGCTACGACACGCTTTGTAGATCGCTGTTTTAATGGCTGGGATCATAATGTGCTTAACGATGCAAGTAATCTGAATCATTTCACCTGGCATATTCATACACGCATGAATTGGGGAGAGCCTTGGGGCGAAGCAATGCGCACCGGACAGGTGGAAAGCCGTATCAAAAATCAGGACTTTTTTCGCCGCAATTTGTTCCCTAGAATGCTGGGATGGTTCCTTATTCGCTTAGCGGATAAGGATTTCGAATGTACATCATTGGAAGACTTGGAATGGGCAATGTCGGAAGCTGCCGGCTTTGACGGGGGTTATGCCATGACAATCTATATGAAGACTATCCGCCGTCACGGGCAGATCGACAAATTGCTAGACGCAATAAAAAACTGGGATGAGCTGCGGTTAGCTAATGCTTTTACTGATACACAGAAAGTTCGCCTGAAGGATCCGCTCACCGAATGGCATTTAGAAAAGCAAGATGCACAGCATTTTTTGCTTTATCCACTTTATATTTCTAAATTCTTTCATTGCAATCTGGCAGAAATGCAACCAGGACAACCGGGTGGAGCTGATTGGCAATGGGAAAGTCCGAATGAGAGTTCTTACGCTATCCGCTTGCGAATCAATGGCGATGGTAAAGTGAAAAATCCGTCTTTTACGACATCTCGAGGAGTGATAAAATTTCCATGCACAATAACAAATGGACAATATCTGCTGTATGACTTTGAAGGTAAAGCTGTCGTCACTGATAAAAACTATAATGTGATACAGAATGTTACGCCGCAAGGCCGGGCTCTTTTACCTTCCGGACAGTCCGCTGTTTCATTCTCTTGCGAACAAGATAAAGATGACGACAAACCGGAAGTTATCATCCGCTATATCACGCGCAATGCGCCGGAGATGATTGTAAAACAATAATAATATATAAGGAAAAGCTTTCTACTTTTGTTTATAGGTTTATTTTTCTCATACAGTCATAGCGATAGCATATGAATCATAGTTTGTGAGTTTCTATTGATATCAGACAAAAATATTTTTGTTTGCCAATTTCCTTTATTTATCATTAGGCCAATGTTTTTGCTATAAGATAATTATTAAAACTATTATGGAAATGGAATGAGTAAAAAAGTATTTGAATGAATTGATATAAATATAAGAAAATATTGTAATTTTGTATGAGAAGATTATTTATATTTTCTCGCTTTGTGTTATCTAGTATAAATAGTAAGTATTTAGTTTTTATTATATTAGTAGATTTAATAAAGAATTTAGTTACATATTTGTTTTTTAATTAATAAACAAAAAATAGTACGCCTATGGATAAATATATTTAGTATTGTAAAAAAGTTATGTTCAGATGGATCTGTTAGTTTTAATGGATTCTTATAAATCAGTCTGCTATTTAACGTGATGTCTATTAGTAATTTAATAATTCCTTATAAATAAACATGAAAAATAACCCTAATCACAAGTCTTTATTATTCAAAGACTTTAAGGAACAGCTAACAAATTTTGGGATCGTTGTTGCTATTTCGTCAATAACAATGTCCCAAGCGAATGCAATTGAATCTATTTCTTCCGGAGATGCCTCAATCCATGTGAAATCCGGGGTTCAACAGTCAAGAAAAATTTCAGGTGTAATAACCGATAAATCGGGACAACCGGTTATTGGAGCGAATATTGTTGTTAAAGGAACAACAAATGGAACGATTACCGATATTGATGGTAAATATTCATTGGAAATACCAAATAGTGCGACAATACAAGTATCTTATATTGGATATTTGACACAGACAATCGTTGTGGGCAACAAGCGTGAACTCAACATTAGTTTAGCCGATGATACCCAAAATTTGCAAGAAGTTGTTGTTGTAGGTTATGGTACGCAAAAGCGTATTAATCTGACCGGTGCTGTCGAACAAGTAACAAGCGAAGTGTTCGATAATCGACCAATGACAAATGTCACGCAGGGTTTGCAGGGAGCTGTTCCTAATTTAAATATTTCTTTTTCTGATGGGAAGCCGATGCGTAGTACTGATTACAATGTTAGAGGTACTACTTCTATCGGACAGGGAGGTTCGGCATTAGTCCTGATTGACGGTGTCGAAGGCGATCCGGCTATGCTTAATCCGAATGATATTGCCAGTGTATCTGTTTTGAAAGATGCGGCTTCGGCTGCAATTTATGGTGCTCGCGGTGCTTTTGGTGTTGTATTGATTACAACCAAGAATCCGAATAAGGAGCGTACATCGGTGACGTATAATGGAAATTTTTCCATCAAATCGGCTACTGTTGTTCCCGATATGGTAACGGATGGTTATGAATATGCTACCAGATTTGTTGAAGCTTATTCATCATTTTATGATTATGCTCGTATGCCTTCCGCATTTCATAAGTCTGTTAAGTATACCGACGACTGGTATAAAGAAATGGCTAACAGACGACCGGGTTCAGGTAAAGCGGAGGTGGAAATTGATTCAGATGGAAACTATCAATATTATGGTAATACCGATTGGTATGGTTTGCTGTATAAAGACCATCTTTATGCTCAGGATCATAATTTGACTGTTCAAGGGGGGAATGACAAAGCAGACTTTATGGTTTCAGGTCACTATAACGGTCAGGATGGATTGTTCCGTTACAATAGTGATGATTACAAGATGTTTAACGTACGTGCCAAAGGTTCAGCTCAAATATATAAATGGTTGAAAGTTGAGAATAATATGGAAGCTTCACAAATGCAATATCACAACCCATTGACAGTTGCCGATGGTAATGTGTGGTATGGTCTGGAAGGTGAGGAGGAACCAATGAGTCCACTATTGAATCCTGATGGAACACTTACAATGGCAGCGGCTTATGGTGTTGGCGATTTGTATTATGGCAAAAGTGGTACGGATTATAATAAGCGTGTATTACGTAATACGACTGGTTTTACTGCAACTTTCTTAAACAATGCATTACGCATAAAAGGGGATATAACTTTTAGAAATACGGATGGAAATGATAAGACAAAACGTGTCCCTGTCCCTTACAGTTCAAAAAAAGGTGTTATTTCATACCTGGGTTCATCAACGAATGATTATATGAGAACTAGCTCTACAACTAAATATTTGGCAACAAACATTTATGGCGAATATGAGAAAACTTTTAATAAGGAACATTATTTTAAAGGAATGGTAGGATATAATTATGAGCAATCAATTTACAATTATTTGTATTCAAGACGTAATGGGTTGATTTTTGAAGATGCCGACGATATGAACATGACCAATGGTAGTGGCGTTGATATCTCAAGCAAGTATGAAAAATGGCGTATTGCCGGTGGTTTCTTCCGTATGAATTATTCATATAAAGATCGCTATTTGGTTGAGACTAACGGCCGCTTGGACGGGTCTTCTAAATTTCCGAATGACCAGCGCTGGGGATTCTTCCCATCAATATCCGCCGGTTGGCGTTTGTCTGAAGAGCCCTTCTGGAAAGTAAGTAAAGATGCGATGTCCAATATTAAGCTTCGTGTTTCTTATGGTTCTTTAGGTAATGGAAATGTTGCTTCGTATGCTTATCGTGAATTATTTAGCATTTATCAGATGGGACGCCTGATAAATGGCTCATTGAAGCAAGCTACGTCGCTTCCGACTATTATTCCAAACGGCCTTACTTGGGAAAAAGCAACGACAGCAAATTTTGGTTTGGATCTGAGCGCCCTTAACGGAAGACTGACTTTTACGGGCGATTATTATGTTCGTAAAACAACTGATATGTACACTGTCGGAACAACACTCCCGGCTGTATTTGGTGCTACAGTTCCAAAAGGGAACTACGCAGATATGACTACACGAGGCTGGGAACTGTCTCTTGGGTGGCATGACAAATTTAATGTGGCAAGCAAGCCTTTCTCTTATGATGTCCGGTTTACCTTGGCTGATTATAAGTCGAAGATCGATAAGTTTAATAATACACAAAAAGACCTTGGTAGCTATAATGATGCACGCTGTAACTATTATGAAGGTATGACAATAGGAGAAATCTGGGGCTATGAAACGGAAGGCTTTTTTACTTCAACAGAGGATGTTTCTTCACACGCAAGCCAGAAACTTTATTATGCATCCAACTCAGGGACGTGGTTGCCTGGTGATATTAAGTTTAAGGACTTGAATAACGATGGCGTGATTGATTATGGTAAAAATAGAGTGGGTGATTCAGGCGACCGCAAAGTTATTGGAAATTCAACGCCTCGCTATACTTTCAGCTTTAATCTGGGTGCAGACTGGAACGGCATTTTTGCTTCGGCATTTTTTCAAGGTGTTGGAAAACAAGATTGGTGGCCGGGAACTGATAACGCTTTGTTCTGGGGACAATATAATCGCCCATATAATAATATTCCAAAAGCTATGTTGGATAATGTATGGACAGAAGATAATCCCAATGCTTACTTTCCGCGTTATAGAGGTTATGTCGCCTTACAGGGAACACGTGAGTTGTCTGTATGTCAAACCAAGTATTTGCAGAATGTGGCTTATATCCGTTTGAAGAATTTGCAAGTAGGATATAACTTCCATAAGGCTTTGCTGGAAAGACTTAAAGTGCAAGGTGCACGTATTTATCTGTCAGCTGAAAATTTGTGGACATGGTCTCCATTATATAAGCATACAAAGAACTTTGATGTAGCCAATATTTATGGGGAGGATACAGAATCAGAGAATATGGTTAGTAATAATGGAGGTACGAATTCTATTATATATAATGGGGGGCAGGCATACAGTTATCCTGTATTGAAGAGCATGAGTTTAGGTTTATCTATTACATTCTAAATTATTGAATTATGAAAAAGATTATATATGCATTTATAGCACTCACATTTTTGTGGGCATGCGATATGGAGGAACTTCCAAAATCAACTATATCAAAGGAGCCTGTTTTCAATTCTGAAACAGGATTGGCAATGTACACAAATTCATTTTATGATGCATTTCCGTCTACTACGGTCAATTATAATGCGTTGTCTTATTATATTGCAACCAATCAGGTTATTAAGTATTTGACCGAAAATGCTTATAGCGCAGAAGAAAGTAGTGGTTGGGATTGGGGAAAATTGCGTAATATCAACTATTTTATTGTTAATTGCAACAGTCCGTCGGTATCTGAAACAGTAAAAAACAATTATCTGGGGATTGCTCGTTTCTTTCGCGCTTACTTTTATTATGGAATGATGCTAAAATTCGGTGATCTACCTTGGATTAATCATCCACTAGATGTTAACGATGAATTGCTTTATTCAGGAAGGAACAGTCGTACATTGATTGTAGATTCTATAAAAGCAGATCTCGATTTTGCTATAAAGAATATTACAACGGCTAAGGATGCAACCTGTTCGACTGTTACAAGCACGGTTGCTGCCGCATTCAAATCACGTGTTTGCTTATGGGAAGGAACCTATCGTAAATATCATACTGAAGCCGGACTTGCTTCTTCAGCCGATGAATGGCTTAACGAAGCGATCAGTGCTGCACAGATTGTGATGAAATCGGGATATAAGCTGTATACAGGTGCGGGTGTTGATAAGTCTTATCGCACATTATTCCTTTCAAAGACACCGGTTGCTGACGAAGTGCTCTATGCAGTTACTTTTAATGGAAGTCTTGGTGTTACTCACTCCAGTAATCGTGGATGGACATCTGTTACGTATGGTGTTTGTCCGAGTTTGACTCGTTCGTTTATTAATACATATCTGATGCGTGATGGTTCATCTTTTACGGATAAGGCGGGATATAAAACGATGGCATTTCCTGATGAATGTAAAAACCGTGATACACGTCTGGCTCAGACCATCCGTACTCCTGGATTTACTCGTATAAGCGGCGGAGCAACAGTACAGACCGCTCCTGATTATGCCTATGCAATCACGGGTTATCATACGTGCAAATTTACACTTGATGATACCCAATATGATAATGTAGATATTTGTGATAATAACGTCATCGTATTTCGTTATGCAGAAATACTCCTCAATTATGCTGAGGCTAAAGCCGAACTTGGAGCACTGACTGATGCTGACTGGGCTCAGACAATTGGTGCTTTGCGTGCCAGAGCAGGTATAACGGGGGGATTAACAACAAAGCCGACCAATGTGGATGCTTATCTGCAGAATCGTTTCTTTCCGAACATCAGTGACCCGTCTCTTCTTGAGATTCGTCGCGAACGGGGTATCGAACTTTCATTCGAAGGTTTTTCCTGGGCTGATGTTTGCCGTTGGAAGCTGGGCGAGATGACAACAAAAGCATGGGATGGCATCTATATTCCCGAGTTAGATGTTCCATATGATATGAATGGTGATGGAAAACTGGATGTTTGCTTCACGCTCAATCAGAATCCTACGAAAGTTTCAGGCGTATACTATCTTTATGTTGGAGCGAAGCTTTCCAATGGAGCCAATAATAATACGCAGTTGGGAGATGATGGTCATTCGATAATGTTTATGAAAGACCAGAAACGTACTTGGAGTGATAAGCTGTATTTTTATCCAATTCCAGCAAACGATCTGACATTAAATCCGAAACTTGGGCAAAATCCGGGATGGTAATTGATTGGAAAGTTAATCGTTCTTAAGTAGAGCAAAAGAGTGAGGGTGTGTCAGATTGACATACCCTCTGTCGTTTTTGGACTTCAAATTCTGGTTTATTTATTGTTCTTATCGCCATTAAGTCTTTTAATATGGAACAGCTATATTGATAAGTATTTTTGTTTAAAAATGTAGAAAACGAACCTATGATTTCATTGAGAATAAAATGTATATACTTCTTTTAAGCGCCTCCAAGACAATCTATATATATAAAACTTATTTTAATACATTAAGAAATACAATTCGAATTACACATATTGTATTTATTCATCCTTAATATACTCTTTATACTATTGTAGCGCTATTGAAATATTTAATATGTTTTTTTGTATTGGATTTCCTGTTAATCCTTTTGGAAGTCCGAATTTTATGCCAACAACAAAAAGAAAATAGGCAAATCTATTAAAAAGTATTCTATATAATTTACTGCGTTTTCATTTTATTGTTGCAAGATCATTTTTTCTGTATAATGACTAAGGGTTTTTCTTTTATTTTTGCGACACATAATATTTAGTATCTAATAAACCGTAAACATATCTTGAAAGGATCCCGAGAAAAAATAGTGCAATGGATTTATGAAATGGCTATATTCGATTCTGAAATAGCATTTAAATCTTTATATATTAGTTATTTTGAAAGATTGATTCGTTTTATTAATCTTTATGTTTCTTCTTCTGGAGAAGCAGAAGAACTTGTCTCCGATACATTTTTGGCTATTTGGGAAAATCGTCGCACCCTGCTTAGTGTTGGTGATATTAATGCATATATCTATTCTGTCGCCCGTCATAAAGCAATCAGCTATTATCGAAAGCGACATTTGGATCAAATATCCTTTGATGAAATATCTATAGATTTTTTTGTCAATACAGATACAACGCCTGAGGATGAGCTGATTTCACAAGAAGAAATATCCAGGCTAAATAAAGCGATTAATAATCTGCCCCCTAAGTGTAGGATGGCATTTAAATTAGTACGTGAAGATCATCTTAAATATAAAGAAGTTGCAGCAATTCTGCATATTTCTGTCAAAACCTTGGAAACGCACTTAGCTACAGCGGTAAAGAAGCTGCGTGAAGCTCTAGAATAACAAAAGGGTGAATTTTTGTTTATACTGGTAAATTGTAGTACATTTGGAGCAAAATATAAACTTAGTCACAATGTCATGAAGCATTTACTTTTATTCTCTCTGGCTGCATCATTATGTATATTTACGTGTGCGGCAATTAATCCGCCTAAGCCTTATGGGCCACTGCCAACAAAACAGCAATTGGCATGGCAGGATATGGAAACGAATCTATTCGTTCATTTTACAGTCAACACTTTTACGGATAAGGAATGGGGCTATGGCGATGAAAATCCTGATGTATTTAATCCAACGGCTCTTGACTGTCGTCAGTGGGCAAAAGCGGCAAAAGACGCCGGATTTAAAGGAATTATCCTAACTGCTAAGCATCATGATGGATTTTGTTTGTGGCCATCTAAATACACTGAACATTCTGTTAAATATTCGAAATGGAGAAACGGACAGGGAGATGTGCTTCGCGAGCTAAGAAAAGCATGCGATGAGTATGGTTTGAAAATGGGTGTATATCTTTCACCTTGGGATCGTAATAGTGCAAAATATGGAACGCCCGATTATATTACTTATTATCGTAATCAACTTAAAGAGTTAACGACCGAATATGGCGATATTTTTGAAGTGTGGTTTGACGGAGCAAATGGTGGTGATGGCTATTATGGAGGTGCAAAAGAGAAGCGGACAATAGACAGAAAGACATATTACGATTGGACAAATACACGCAAAGTTGTCAGAGATAATCAGCCTGATGCTGTAATGTTCGGCGATGGTGGTCCTGATATTCGTTGGGTAGGAAATGAAAGCGGCATGGGAAGTACAACAAATTGGTGTCTTTTAAATGCGGATACAATGTATGCAGGTGGTGATTATGCGAAGTTTCTGGGTGAAGGTCAGGAATATGGCAAATACTGGGTTCCGGCAGAAGTTGACGTCTCGATTCGCAAAGGTTGGTTCTTTCATGAAAATGAAGAAGCACGTACAGCTGAAAATATTTTGAATCTGTTTTATCAATCGGTTGGACGAAATTCAAATCTGCTTCTGAATATTCCACCAAACAGGCAGGGATTGTTTGCAGAGAATGATATTAAGTCATTGATTGGATTCAAGAAGCTTTTGGATCAAGAATTCAAGAATGAGGTGAAGCCTCTCAAAGTTATATCTGGTTTTAATAGAGGGAAAGAGTATGCAGCTCAGAATATGGCAGATAATAATCCGAACACGTATTGGGCAACTAAAGATAATGTAACAACAGCTTCAGCCGAATTTGATTTTGGTAAAACGGTAGAACTCAATCGCGTATTAATACAAGAATATATTCAGCTTGGACAACGTGTAAAGAAATTTAAAGTTGACGCATTTGTTGATGGACAATGGAAACTGCTGACTGATGGGACAACAATAGGGCATAAGGTGATTAAAAAGTGTGAGCTTACAAAAACCACAAAAGTCAGATTGACTATTGAAGAAGCAAAAGCATGTCCTGTTATTTCGAACGTTAAGTTTTATCTGGCTCCGATGAATTAAAGAAATATAGAAATATGAAAAGCAAGGCACCGTATTTTATTATTCTATTTCTCGTCCCTTTGTTTTTAAATGCAGCTTCAAGTCATACCGTTTTTAATCTTCGATGCGAGCAGGAAGAGACTCCTGTGGGACTAGAAACGCTTCAACCGCGTTTCAGCTGGCAAACGAATGCAACAGGACGTAATTTTGAACAATCGGCATGGCAAATATTGGTTTCTGATTCACCAGAACAGCTCCAAAATAATAAGGGAGATATATGGGATAGTGGAAAGGTGGAATCGTCGGTTTCCGTACTTGTGCCTTTCGCTGGTAAAGAGCTAAAAGCGGGAGCAGTCTATTATTGGAAGGTTCGCAATTGGGATAAAGCAGGTAATTATTCACCATGGAGTCAGGTCGCTTCTTTCAGTGTTGGATTGCTTTCTGAGAAAGATTGGAATGGAGCGCGCTGGATTGCTTTGGAAAGAGATAAAAAGGAAGAGTTGCTTCCTGTCGGTCTGCATGGTTTTAGTTCTTATGTGAAAAAATTCCCAGAGGGGAAAAAAATAGGATTTTATCTTCTTCCACAATTTCGAAAGACGTTTACAACGAATAAAACAGTGAAACGTGCTGTCGCCTATATTTCCGGATTAGGGCAGTTTGAGTTATTTATTAATGGGAAGAAAATTGGTAATAACTTTCTCGATCCCGGATGGACTAAATACGACAAATGTGCATTATATCTTACTTTTGATGTCACGAATCAAATACAGAATGGGGATAATACCGTCGGCGTGATGTTAGGAAATGGCTTTTTTAATATTCCAAGCGAACGTTATTTTAAAGTATTAGCTTCATACGGAGCCCCCCGCCTGAAGATGAAGCTTGCCATAGAATATGCCGATGGGAGTATGCAAAATCTGGTTACGGGAACAGACTGGAAAGCTTCGGCAAGTCCTGTTACTTATAGTAGTATTTATGGCGGCGAAGATTATGATGCAAATAGAGAACAGAGTGGATGGATGATGCCTGGATTCAATGACAAGAACTGGAGCAAAGCATTGGATACAAACTGGCAGACAAAATTGCTTTCACAGCAATCAACGCCATTGCATGTTCGCGACAGTATTTCTCCGGTTAGGATATTCAAAAATCAGAAGGGGCAGTGGGTGTATGATTTGGGGCAAAACTTTTCCGGCATTGTGCGGATTTCGGTAAAAGCCTCGAAATCACAATATATAAAGATATGGCCGGCAGAACTGTTGTTTGCGGATAGTACAGTCGATCAACGCGGTTCAGGCAGTCCTTATTGGTTTGGTTATACGCCAAAAGCTGATGGAAGGCAGGAAAACTGGCAACCTCAATTCACCTATTATGGATTTCGTTATGTGGCTGTTGAGGGTGCTGTTCCTGCTGGAAAATCTAATGCTGAAGGGCTCCCTGAGATTGCAGAACTGACGGGTTTGCATACTTGTAATTTTGCGGATGAGGTAGGCTGTTTTCACTGCTCAAAGCCTTTGTTCAATCAAATTTATGAGCTTATAGACTGGGCAATACGAAGCAATATGGCTAGTGTACTTACAGATTGTCCGCATCGTGAAAAGTTAGGCTGGTTGGAGCAGTCACATCTGATGCAAAATTCTATGCAGAGTCGTTATGACTTGTCTCGTTTGTATGCAAAGATTATGAATGATATGCAGTCCGCTCAACAGGCTGATGGAATGATTCCGACGATTGCTCCCGAAGTAGTTCATTTTGAAGGAGGATTTCGCGATACGCCGGAATGGGGAAGCGCATTTATTATCGATCCTTGGAATATATATCAATGGTATGGGGACAAGCGGCTTATCGAAAAATATTATTTTGATATGCAGCGATACATCGATTATCTTTCATCTAAAGCTAATGATCATATTGTTGCTTATGGTTTGGGCGACTGGTTGGATCTTGGTCCTAAATCACCGGGCGAAGCACAATTGACGTCTAACGGACTGTCGGCAACGGCAACTTATTATTATGATGTGACGCGTATGCAGAAAATGGCAGAACTGCTCGGAAAAAAAGACGATGCAAAGAAATATACCGAACTAGGCAATGCCATAAAAGAGGCGTTCAATAAGCGATTTTGGAATCCTAGTAAACAACAGTATGAGTTTAATAGTCAAACGGCTAGTGCTATGGCATTGTTTATGGAATTGGTTCCATCAGAGAATCGTCAGCGGGTATTAGATAATTTGATATCTGATATTCGTGTTCATAACAATTCACTCACAACAGGCGAAGTAGGTTATACTTATCTGATTAGTGTGCTTCAAGAAAATGAGGCATCGAATGTTATTTACGATATGAATAACATCTATAATACACCGGGTTATGGCTGGCAACTTGCTCACGGAGCTACTGCGCTGACCGAATCTTGGCAAGGTTATGCATATCTGTCTAATAATCACCTTTGTCTTGGGCATCTTATGGGATGGTTTTTCAGCGGGTTGGGAGGTATTGGTCAGGCTGATCAGTCGATTGCCTTTAAGCAGATTGTCATTCATCCACAACCGGCAGGAGATGTTCGTGAAGCACAAACATCTTATCAGTCGCCTCATGGGCAAATTGTTTCCAATTGGAAAAGGAGTGATAAGGATTTTACTCTTCACGTAGAGATTCCTGCAAATGCGACAGCTTCTGTTTATTTGCCGGCAACGAATCCCGAGAATATAACGGAAAGTGGTATTTTGCTGAAAGAAGCTAATATGCCATTTAGAGGTGAGTCGAATAAGTATACAGTTGTGACAATTGGCTCGGGAAGTTATAATTTTAATGTGAAACAATAATTCCATGGAAACGAATAAACAGATAAAAGTGGGACTGATTGGTGTTGGTCTGGATACTTATTGGGGGCAGTTTGAGGGATTGCTTCCACGTCTTATTAGTTATCAGAAAGAAATAAATGAACGTATAACATCCTTTGGTGCAACTGTTATTGATGCAGGAATGGTCGATACAGCCGAGAAAGCAGCTGCAGCTGCAGATTTTTTGAAAAGTCGGGATGTTGAGATACTTTTTGTTTTTATTTCTACCTATGCGTTGTCGTCGACTGTCCTTCCAATAGCCGATCGTATAAAAGTGCCCCTTGTTTTGTTGAATGTACAGCCTGTTCCGGCTATTGACTATGAATATATTAACAATTTAGGTGATAGAGGGAAGATGACGGGAGAATGGCTTGCACATTGCCAAGCTTGTTCTGTCCCTGAGTTCGCTTGTGTTTTCAATCGGGCAGGAATTAAATATGATATTGTCACCGGTTATTTACAGGAACCGTATGTTTGGAAGGAGATAGAGGTATGGATTTCGGCTGTGCGCGTTGTTTCGGGCATGCGTAACAATCGAATGGGGATTTTAGGCCATTATTATTGCGGGATGCTTGATGTTTACACCGATACTACATTACAGTCTATTTCTTTTGGAACACATATCGAACTGCTTGAAATGTGTGAACTCAAAGCATTGCGTGATACAGTCACGGCAGATGAACTTGAAGCTAAATATGTTGAGTTTGAAGAAAAGTTCGATATAGACAGCCATTGTGAGGAATATGAATTGAAGCGTGCGGCACAAACTTCAGTTGCATTAGACAAGTTAGTCGAAAAACATCGACTCGGGTCTATGGCTTATTATTATGAAGGCTGGCAAGGTAATGATTATGAGAATATTGTTACATCTATTATTGCAGGGAACACGCTACTTACAGGTCGTAATGTTCCTATTGCCGGCGAATGTGAAGTAAAAAATGTTCAGGCGATGAAAATGATGTCGCTTCTTGGTGCTGGAGGGTCATTTTCGGAACCTTATGCCATGGATTTTAATGATGACGTAGTTCTTTGGGGGCATGATGGACCGGCGCATTTTGCAATCGCTGAAGGGAGAGTACGACTTGTTCCGCTTCCTCTCTATCATGGAAAACCAGGTAAAGGTCTTTCTATTCAGATGCGTGTCAAACAGGGTCCGGTTACATTCCTTTCTGTCTGTGAAAGCAATAAAGGCGTTTCGCTGTTGATCGCTGAAGGCGAATCCGTGGCTGGTCCGACACTTCAGATCGGCAATACAAATAGCCGCTATCGATTTAGTTGTGGGGCTCGCGCATTCATGAACAATTGGTGTAAAGCGGGTCCGTCGCATCATTGCGCAATCGGAATCGGACATGTGGCAGATAAGCTGCAGAAAGTGGGAGACTTATTAAATATTCCTGTCTTTCGTATTTGCTAAATGCGGAAAAAGGAATTTATTTTCCATTGATAATTTTTTTTATCTCATTGAGTTTGTTCAGGGCTTCCAGAGGAGTCAGGTTGTTGACATCCAGATTTTTTATCTCGTCGCGCACCTGACTAAGCACGGGATCGTCAAGCTGGAAGAAACTAAGCTGATAACCTTCGGCTGTCGATGCTATTTCGCGGATAGGTTTTGCTATACCATCTTTGCGATTCTCTGTCTCAAGTTCTTTTAGTATTTCAGAAGCACGCTTTACGATACTTTTCGGCATTCCGGCCATCTTGGCTACATGAATTCCGAAACTATGTTCACTTCCTCCCGGGACAAGTTTGCGAAGAAAGATCACTTTATTGTTCACTTCTTTCACAGAGACATTGAAGTTTTTGATTCTTTTGAAAGAAGTGGCCATCTCATTCAATTCATGATAGTGTGTAGCGAAGAGCGTTTTTGCACGGGCTGTAGGATGTTCGTGTATATACTCAACTATAGACCAGGCAATTGAGATGCCATCGTAAGTGCTTGTTCCGCGTCCTAATTCATCAAACAAAACAAGACTGCGCGAAGTCATATTGTTAAGAATATCTGCTGCTTCATTCATTTCGACCATAAATGTTGATTCGCCAACAGAAATATTATCCGAAGCACCAACACGTGTAAAAATCTTGTCGACAATACCAATATGGGCACTTTCAGCAGGAACGAAACAACCTATCTGCGACATGAGTGTGATGAGTGCCGTCTGACGGAGCAACGCTGATTTTCCAGCCATATTTGGTCCCGTGATGATGATGATTTGTTGTTTTTCGTCATCCAGATAGACGTCATTGGCAATATATGGTTCGCCAAGAGGCAGTTGCTTTTCTATCACTGGATGGCGGCCAGCTTTGATATCAATCACATCCGATTCGTCTACGATAGGACGGATATAGTGATTGCTTTCGGCAGCTTTGGCAAAGGAGAGCAGGCAGTCCAGACGTCCGATCAAGTTCGCATTCATCTGAATGGGCGGAATATATTCGGCAAGAGCTAGCACTAGTTCGTTAAAGAGGCGATTTTCCAATGACAGAATTTTATCTTCTGCGCCTAAAATCTTTTCCTCATATTCTTTTAGTTCTTCGGTTATATAACGTTCGGCGTTGACCAGTGTTTGTTTACGAATCCATTCGCTCGGAACTTTGTTTTTATAGTTGTTGCGTACTTCAATGTAATAGCCGAATACATTATTGAATCCTATTTTCAAACTCGAGATTCCTGTGTGCTCAATCTCCCGCTGTTGCACTTTCCTCAGATAATCCTTGCCTGAATAAGAAATCTCGCGTAATTCATCAAGTTCGCTGTTGACACCCGAAGCAATCACACCGCCACGATTCAGTAGCGATGGAGGATCATTATTTATTTCCTTTTCAATGCGATCTCGAATATTGATGCATGCATTTAGTTGATCGCCAATTCTTTTGAGACAAGCTTCGTCGCTTTTGAGGCAAGCTTCTTTGACGGGCTCTACGGCATATAACGCTACTTTTAGTTGTACGATTTCACGAGGTGAGATTCTGTTAACCGCTACTTTCGAAATAATTCGTTCCAGATCGCCTACCTGCGACAATTGTTCGTCCAGGAGATCTTTCATCTCTGGGTGGCGGAAGAAATATTCCACACCGTTTTGTCGTTCTTCAATAGGTTTCACATCTTTCAGCGGGAATAAGATCCAGCGTCTCAGCATTCGAGAACCCATAGGTGAGATTGTTTTGTCAATGACACTAAGCAGACTTGCGCCCTCTTCATTCATTGCATCCACTAGTTCGAGGCTGCGGACCGTAAACTTATCAAGGCGAACATAGCGCTCCTCTTCAATACGAGTCAGTGCGATGATATGTGAAATATGCGTATGTTGCGTCTGATCAAGATAATATAAGATAGCTCCCGAAGCAATGATTCCCAGTTTTAGATGCTGAACTCCGAATCCTTTCAGATTTTTCGTTTCAAAATGCTTTAATAGACGGTCGTTAGCTGCATCAGCAGTAAAAATCCAGTCATCAAGTTCGAAGATAAAGAAATGCGGACCGAACAACTCTTCAAAATGCTTGCGGTAGTTACGTTCAACCAATACTTCTTTCGGCGAAAAATTGTTTAGCAACTTGTCTATATAGTCGTTTGTTCCTTCGGCAGTCAGAAACTCACCGGTGGAAATATCGAGAAATGCAATTCCGCAAGTATCTTTCGCAAAATGGATAGCTGCGAGGAAGTTGTTCTCTTTATGGTTCAGAATATTATCATTAATAGAAACTCCCGGTGTGACTAACTCGGTAATACCACGTTTTACTAGTGTCTTGGCCTGTTTAGGGTCTTCCAGCTGATCGCAGATGGCTACACGCTTACCTGCACGAACAAGTTTAGGCAGATAACTGTCCAAAGCATGATGAGGGAATCCGGCCATTTCAATAAAAGTACCGTTCCCATTGGATTTTCTGGTCTGTACAATTCCTAATATTTCGGCCCCGGTTACAGCATCTTCTCCATACATTTCATAAAAATCGCCTACACGAAAAAGAAGAACTGCATCCGGATGCTTCGCTTTGATATCGAAGTACTGTTTTATTAAAGGAGTATCAACTGGTGCTTTAGCCACAATGGAATGCTTTTATATTTTACAAGTACAAAGGTACTGTTTTCTTCCCCAAAAAGTGCATTTTTGACTTAAATATATTGTTTCGACAGCGGGATGTTTTTGCATTTAGTAGTCAAAAGAATGCATTTTTATACCCTGGAATCTGTGTTGTTTTGTTTGAAGATAATCACTTGAATTTTATTTTAATAGACTAATTAGATGTTGCATAAAATAGTAAATTGATTATATTTGCAATATTGGGAACGTGACAAGTGTCAGTTTATCTATTGTTTTATCGATATCAAATTGATTAAGTAATATTGACAAGTATATATGTTTGATTAAGTAAGAACCGGGAAGTTATTTCGGGATAAGGCAAACTTATTCTCAAAATTTCTGTGAGGCCATAAAAGACTATCTAGCGGTAAAAGATTTACTGAGAAGAAAAGTTTTTCAAAAAAGTAGTATTTCCTTTAAACGAAATTATATTTATATGACTCTTCTACTATAACAATTGGAAAAAGATGAAAGAACAAGACGACATAGATATTATATGCAATGGCCTTTTGAATGATAACGGCCGGCAAGATGAATTAAGATTGGAGCAATGGAGCAAAGATCATCCGGCGAGCAGGAAGCTCTACGATCTTCTGATGCATATCAAAATGCCAGAAAATATCGCTGAATATGCTGAGAGTCTGCGTGAGTCGATCCTGACCGAAGTTAATACAAAGATTGAGAGGTCTGCATTTGTTATTCGCGTTCTTCGCATATCGGCTGCCGCCGCTGTAATCCTTTTAATGATTGGAACATTCAGCTATCTGTCGTATAATGCCGGCTATCAGAAACAAAATAGTCAGCTTGTGAAGCTCGAAAATCCATTGGGAACACAAACTTCCCTTACATTACCTGATGGAAGCAGAGTAACACTTAATGCAGGATCAACGCTTTCTTATCCGACTGCCTTTACAGGGAAAGAACGTAAAGTATTTATTGAAGGCGAAGGCTTTTTCGAAGTAAAGCATGATATCAAACATCCATTTGTTGTTAAGGCTAATGATATATATGTAAGAGTTCTAGGAACAAAATTTAATGTCAAGGCCTACAGCGAGGAAAGTAATATTGAAGTCACATTGAGTGAAGGAAGAGTTGAAGTCAGTTTGGAAAATGGAATTTCAGCCGTTCAGATGGAGCCAATGGATCAAGTGGATTTTGATAAGATGAAGCGGATATTTACAAAGAAAAGTGTTGATGTAAAGAATTTTACAGGATGGAAAGACAACAGGATGTATTTTAATGAGGAAACATTCGAAACAATAGCTCGGCAGCTAGAGCGTAAGTTTAATGTCCGCATACATATAAATTCGGATAGATTGAAAAAAACAGTTTTTACGGGAGACTTCGTTCGCGGAGAGAATTTGGATCAGATTTTGAAAGTGATGACACATGATGAAAGAATTAACTGCAAGCGAGATGGAGATCAGATTTATATAAAGGAAATAAAATAATTGTCTAACAATAAAATAAAGAAAGGATTGCCCATGAAGAATAAAATAATGTAGCAAAAAAATCGGAAAATGTTGGCGCATCTTCCGATTTATAAGACTTCGGTCTGAAATTTTTATCAGTAAACACGATTACAAACCTAAAATCATGCAAAAGTATGGATTTATATTCTAACAATGAGCAGATTATATCCAAATATCTGCTAAAAAAAGTATTTAATATCATGAGATCGACTATAATACTATGCTTGCTGGCCACATTCTGCTCGTTTGCAGAAGTCGGCTATTCGCAAAAAACAGAGTTGTCGCTTCACCTTGAAGGGGTGACATTGCAAGAAGCATTTAATGCGATCAGATCACAAAGTGACTTTTCATTTTGGTATAGGAATGATGAAGTCAATCTTTCTAAAAAAGTATCGGTAAATGCATATAGACAAAACATTTACAGTGTAATGGCCCAATTGCTGCATGGACAAGATTTGTCTTTCACCGTTGATGAGAAACATATTATCATTTATAAGAAAGACGCTCCTAATGGGCAGCAGCAAACCAAAAAACACGTTACCGGAACAGTAACGGATCAAAAAGGGGAACCAATAATCGGAGCAAATATTGTAGAAAAGGGGACGACGAATGGGATAATTACAGATAATGATGGTAACTTTAGTTTGGAAGTAACGTCAACATCAATCCTTCAGATTTCTTATATAGGGTATTTAACTCAAGATATAAATATTGGAAGAAATAGTAATTTCACTATTAAATTGATTGAGGA